>CAZEZR010000005.1:0-60211 GCA_964516465.1 uncultured Thiopseudomonas sp.
GCCCCATGAGCTGTTAAAAGTGGCAGAATGTGGGCACTTTTTCCATGGCCGACTGGTTGAGTTAAAACAACTGGTTGCCGAACGTCTTTAACTTTTTAGTAATGATTGAGTGATTATGACCACGCGAATTTTAACTGGAATTACCACCACAGGCACGCCGCACTTGGGTAACTATGCTGGGGCGATACGTCCGGCGATTCTTGCCAGCCAAGTGGATAACGTTGAGTCGTTTTATTTTTTAGCCGATTACCATGCGCTGATTAAATGTGACGATCCAGCACGCATTGCCCGTTCACGTTTAGAGATTGCCGCCACTTGGTTGGCCGGTGGTTTGGATACTGAGCGCGCGACGTTTTACCGTCAATCGGATATCCCTGAAATTACCGAACTGACTTGGCTGCTCACCTGTGTGGCGGGTAAAGGTTTATTAAACCGTGCCCATGCCTACAAAGCTTCGGTGGATCAGAATGAAGCGGCAGGGCTGGATCCAGATGCTGGTGTAACCATGGGTTTATTCAGTTATCCAGTGTTGATGGCTGCAGATATTTTGCTATTTAATGCCAATAAAGTCCCTGTAGGGCGTGATCAGGTGCAGCATGTGGAAATGGCCCGTGATATTGGGCAACGCTTTAATCATTTGTTTGGCAAGGGTCGTGATTTTTTTGCCATGCCCGAGGCTGTGGTTGAAGAAGATGTTGCGACCTTGCCGGGCTTGGATGGTCGCAAAATGTCGAAAAGCTACGACAACACCATTCCATTGTTTTCTTCGAGCAAAGAGTTAAAGAGTGCTATTTCGCGCATTGTTACCGACTCTAAATTGCCCGGTGAAGCGAAAGATCCGGATAACTCACACTTGTTTACTTTGTATCAGGCGTTTTCCACCCATGCTGAGCAATTAAGCATGCGTGAAGATCTACAAGCAGGTCTGGCCTGGGGGGAGGCTAAGGAGCGCTTGTTTAGCTTGTTAGATGGGCAGTTGGCGGAACCTCGTGAGCGTTATCATGATTTGATCGCTAAGCCGGATGATCTGGAAGATATTCTGCAAGCTGGTGCGGTAAAAGCACGGCAAGTGGCGACCCCTTTCTTGCAAGAGTTGCGCGAAGCTGTGGGGTTGCGCAGTTTTTCCGTACAGGGTGCTGATGTGTCTACGGGAAAGAAAAAAGCGAGAAAAGCCCGTCGTGTGGTCAGCTTTAGAGACGATGAAGGCTTCCGCTTCCGTGTGCTCAATAGCGCCGGTGAGGATTTGTTATTGTCCAAGGCTTTTGCTGATGGGCGTGCTGCAGGTATGGCTTCGAAACATGTGCAGAGCGCTGCGGATGACTTGGATGTGCGTCAGGCAGATCAGCAGTTGAATATCTGGATGGATGGTGAGTGCATTGCTCAAAGCCCACAGTATGACAGCGATGAGGCCTGTGAGGTCGCTCTAGAGGAGTTGCGTGCAGCTTTGGCCAGCGAGTAGGGGTGTCGGCTTACGGCTGTGAGCTATGTGTCGGGCATAAGTGCCCGACACACGGGGTGCAACGGGTGGATTGTGTTAGGTAGGCCACGCAGGCCATAAAACATATAAAAAACGGAGCTTAAAGGCTCCGTTTTTAGTCGTAACAAGACGGGATTATGATCCCATTTGTTTCTCTTTGATTTCCGCTAATGTTTTGCAATCAATGCATAGGGTTGCAGTGGGTCGTGCTTCAAGGCGACGCAGGCCGATTTCTACACCGCAGGCATCACACCAACCGTACTCATCCTGTTTGATAAGCTCGATTGTTTCATCAATTTTCTTAATCAGCTTGCGCTCACGGTCGCGCGTTCTAAGTTCTAAGCTGAACTCTTCTTCTTGGCTGGCACGGTCAGCTGGGTCTGGGAAGTTAGCCGCTTCGTCCTTCATATGAGTCACAGTGCGGTCCACTTCTTCCATCAATTCTTGTTTCCACATATTCATGATGTTAGTGAAGTGAGCGCGCATTTTTTCGCTCATATACTCTTCGTCCTTAGCTTCCTTGTAAGGGACAAAAGTACGGATTAATTGACTGCTTTTTTTATCTGCTTTATTGGGCATGGTTCCGCCTCTCAAACACTCAAAATCACTGCGTAATCGGTGCTACTCGGTTATCCGAATAATTCCCCCTACGCTCACAAGCGGGCGAACTTATCAGAAATAAGCACGCCGCGCCACTAATATCGTTAAATCATAGCCTTATCTTATAAGGTGATTGATCTTATTAAGCCTATTCAACCAAGGTACCGTGCAGAGTAAATGGTTTGGCTTCCTCGATTTTAATATCAACAAACTGACCGATCAGGGCAGGGTTGTTACTGCGGAAATAAACATTACGGTTATTTTCATTACGGCCCTGCAATAGACCTGGATCTTTTTTTGCGTAGTCATTGACCAAAACGCGCTGCACTGTGCCAGCCATGCGCCGTGTATGGGCAAAGCCTTGCTGCTGCAAACGGTGTTGTAAGAGTCCAAGGCGATGTTTGATCACCTCATCTGGGGTGTCATCGTGCAGTTCAGCGGCAGGTGTGCCTGGGCGTGGACTGTAGATAAATGAATAGGAAAAGTCGAAGTCCACATCGGCCACCAGTTGCATGGTTTGTTCGAAGTCTTTTTCTGTTTCGCCGGGAAAGCCCACGATAAAGTCGGAGCTGATTAATATATCCGGTACCGCAGCTTTAAGTTTGCGAATCCGTGATTTGTACTCAAGAGCGGTATGGTTGCGTTTCATAGCGGCCAAAATACGATCCGAGCCGGATTGCACCGGCAGGTGCAGGTATTTGGCCAGCTTTGGAATTGTGGCATGGGCCTCAATCAGTGAGTCGGAGAACTCCAGCGGGTGCGAGGTCATATAGCGGATGCGGTCAATGCCGTCGATATCAGCGACGCGACGCAGTAGCTCGGCAAAATCGACAATCTCGCCGTTACCCAAGTCGCCGCGGTAACCGTTAACATTTTGTCCGAGTAAGGTGACTTCGCGCACGCCATGGTCGGCCAAGTGTTGGATTTCTTTAAGCACATCAAGCAGCGGACGGCTGACTTCTTCGCCTCGGGTGTAGGGCACCACGCAGAAACTGCAGTATTTGCTACAACCTTCCATCACTGAGACATAGGCGGTGGGGCCGTCAATACGAGGTTCTGGCAGGCGGTCGAATTTCTCAATTTCTGGAAAGGACACGTCAACTTGTGCTTTGCCGCTGCTGCGGGCCGCGTCAATCATTTCTGGCAAACGGTGTAGGGTTTGCGGACCAAAGACTACGTCAACGTAGGGGGCACGCTCACGAATCGCAGCGCCTTCTTGGCTGGCGACGCAGCCTCCGACGGTAATAATGAGGTCGGGATTGGCCAGTTTGAGTTCGCGCCAACGGCCCAGTTGAGAATAGACTTTGTCTTGCGCTCGTTCGCGGATGGAGCAGGTGTTGAGCACGATAACATCCGCATCTGCTGCGTTTTTGGTGGTTTCTATGGCTTGGTGTTCGCCCAATAAATCCACCATGCGCGAGCTGTCATACTCGTTCATTTGGCAGCCGTGGGTTTCGATATATAGTTTTTTAGCCATGAGATAACGCGCCTACAAGTAACAACAATAGCCGCATATTATGGAAGACCCTAGGGTAGGGCGCAAACCTATTTGCTTATTTTGTGGTTAATCGTTGCTTTACTGGGGTTTATTGTCTGCTTGGTATGTTGGATCCCATACTTTGGGGCAGGTACTTGCCCTTAATGCCCACGTTCGAGCTATGACATGCATCATTCTTGCTGTTATGACGAAAGTAGCAGTTCAAACCTGTGCCTGTCGTACTTCGGGGTGGGTGTTCATCCGTCGCTGAATCCATCCCGGGTTCAACGCCGGCGCTACGCCATCCATGGCTGCGCTCACCACACCCACCCCGAAGCACTCGTCAACCATTTGTATGGTCTGCATGACCGCATAAGTCTCCCTGTAACCTGTAAGCGGATATCCAACATGGCCTTGGTGCTGTATGACCTTTAGCGTTGGCCTAAGAATAGCTGATGAGAGACGTGTTACTGACTAGCAAAGCACATCAATATTCCAGCAGTGCCTCACTAGTGCTGCGGCAAGCGGAGCCATGGATGGCGCAGCGCCCGAACCGAGCCAGGATGGCTCGTTGAGGGAAAAGCAGTACTAGTGAGGTACGGCAGACACAAATTTAGATTGTTACTTTTCGCAATACAAGCAAGAGTGGTACAAGGCGTACTTCGAGGTGGGTGTTAATCCGTCGATGAACCCGTCCGGGGTTCAACGCCGGCGCTACGCCATCCATGGCTGCGCTTCCCACACCCACCCCGAAGCACTCGCGAACTATTTGTATGGTTAGCGTTATTGCATATTTAGCGAGCTGTTTATTTCTTATGAATATTTTTCGGCAGTTGCACGACATCGCTGCCGGAGTACATATCTGACCAAGTGCGTTTCTCTTTATCGATCAGCATCCATAAGAAACCTAGGCCTGCTGGGAGCCAAGCGAATATAGCAATTAGAAAACGCAGTAGCGCTTGCCAGATATCAATGGCTGTACCATCGGCGTTTTGCACGCGCAGGCCCCAAACCTGCATGCCCAGAGTTTGCCCACCGTGGGTCCAGAACTTAGCGAAAAAGGCGAAGACCGAAATAAACAACAGTGTGGATAATACCGGGTCGATATCAAGCATCTGGCTTTCAGACATTTGTAACAGCGTTTCTGAGCCATAAATAAGGCGCAGAATACCTTGTTGATAGATCAAAGTGATCACCATAACAAGTGAGATGCACAGCATAAAATCGTAAAACATTGCTGCCATGCGTCTCCAAAATTTAGCTTTAGGGAAATCGCCTTTGGGTTGCAGTGCTGGTTTCGACATAGCCGGTTGGTACCAATGAATTAGGGGGTGTGTATTGTAACCATAGGCTTGCTGCGGTGCGAATGTATTGTGCTTTTGCTGCTCTTCAGCTGCTATCAGTGATCAGTGCCTGTCGTACCTCATTGATAATATTTATCCCTCAGCGAGTCATCCTGACTCGATTCGGGCGCTGCGCCATCCTTGGCTACGCTTGCTTACATCACCAGAGAGGCACTGGTTGACCAGTTTCATTGTTTGCATCTCTGCGGAATTACTCTGCTTAACCCTGCTGTGTCTGATTCAGAGGTGAAAATTATGCAATAGTGCCGACAACACAGATCCAGCAGTACGGTAGACGCGTTTAGCCGTTACCAGAATTGATAAAATAAGCTGTGCGAGTCGTTGTTCAGTTTGTCACTTGAGCTTTGTTGTCTAGACTGATCAGTAGGGCAATAAAGTGCTGGAAAAAAGGTTACTGCTAGATGAGATGGCAACAGCATGTATTTAATAGGGAGTACAACACTAGGAAGTGTTGGCTAGTTGTATACGGGTAACTCAAGGGAGTGGGTTATGCGCAACAGTCAGGGTTTTAGTTTGCTTGAGGTGTTGGTGACTATTGTCTTAGTCACTGTGGGTGTTCTCGGCATGGTAGCGCTGCAGAGTAAAAGTATTCACTACACCCAAGAGGCGATCAATCGTAATGCGGCGATCAACTTGAGCCATGAGCTGATTGAAATCATGCGCGCGTTCCGTGCTGACTTGCAGCGTAATACAAGCGTAACAAATGGTTTAAATGCTGGGTTAAAAGAAACCAGCGTGCTGTATCAAGTGGATGGCGGCCTGAAACTCAATGCCACGGGATGTCCTGCATCCAGTGTTGGGCAAAGCCTTATACAGCAGGCCAATTGCTGGCTAAAACAGGTTGAAGCAACCTTGCCCGATGCCAGCGCGCTGACTGAGTCTTTTGTGCTTTGCCCCAGCTATAAACTGGATAGCAGTCAGCGGCCCGTGTGCGCCGGATCAAGCTATACAGGCTCTACCCTAGCAATACAGTTGGCCTGGCGCAGTAAAGAAGCGGTTTGCGGGGAAGAGTTCGATTCGCACATCTGCACCTTTACCACCCGAGTGGAGTTGTAGAGATGTTAAGTCGCACCCGCCAACGGGGTTTATCCATGGTGGAGCTGTTGGTTGCTTTAGCCATCAGTAGTTTTCTGGTGTTGGGTATCACTCAGCTGTATCTGGCCGCTAAGCGCAATGATCTGTTTCGGCAAAGTCAGGCGGCTAACTTAGAAAACAGCCGTTTTGCCGTATTACTCCTTAATGAGCTGATCAGTAAAGCAGGTTACCGACGCTCGCCGGAGCAAAGCCTGCACTTGGCATTTCCAGAAACCAGCACAGCTTTGCCCGGACACTGCGATAGTTTTGCCGCTGGCGCTGTGGTGACCAAGCTTAAATCTGCAGCCAATCAAGAGACGGGTTTTTGTATTCGTTATCAACCGGCTTTTGTTGGTGAATACACCTGTGATGGCAGCAAAGTAAGTCTAAGCAATCCAGCGGCAATGGTGCCGTCCAGATTAAATGAAATCATCTATGTGGCAATTAAGTTTATTCCCCACCGCACCGACCTAAGTCAAGGCTCACTGAAATGCATCAGCAGCAGTACCACCGCTGAGCTTATGCGGGGCATTGCGGATATGCGGATTGAGTTTGGCTTAGGTGCCGCAGTCAATACTGCAGAGCAGCAGGAGGATAGAAAACTCAGGGACAATCAGCCCTTTGTTGCCGCAGATGTGTGGAATAAACAAGGGGTGGTCCGTGCGCTGCGTTATTCACTCTTGCTGGCCAGTGCTGCCAACCAGCGCGATAGCAGTGAGTCAAAAGTCTATGATGATTGGCTGGCGCTCGCTGATTCCAGTGCTGCAGCGCGCTTGCAGGCTGCAGATCAACGCCGTATTTATCAGCGGGTGAGTAGTCTGCAGACGTTAAGGAATATGCTGCCATGAAGGGTGCTCTGGCCGTTCGGCAACAACGCGCCGCGGTATTGGTGGTGGCGTTGGTGATGTTATTGGCCTTAACCCTGCTGGCCATTAGCAATATGCGTGGGGTGATCCTTGAGTCGCGTATTACAGCCAACCGTGGGGCCACAGAAAGTCTGCAGAGTTTGGCCGAAGCTGCCCTACGTGAAGCGGAACTGCGTTTACAGCAGTCGCGTTATGGGTCAACAGAGTTAGAGCCGCGTCAGGCGCACTGCACTAAAGCGAACAAGTTGAGCAGCTCGATCAATACTCCGTTGTGCTTGCTGCAGCCCATGACGGATGCGCAGTTGGCAGATTTTATGCAACAGCCCATGGGTTTTTTTAAAGATCATCAGACCCATTACGCTGCGCTGACCGGTGAGCAAACGCTGAGCGCCAGTAACACTGCCACTTTAGCGTGGATGCCTTACCGTGGCCTTGATCCGCAAGAGAGCCATTATTTTCAGCCCAGTGCAGGGCTGACAGCGTTTTGGAATATCTATCCTTTAATGCTAAACGCGCAAGATAACGCGGCCGTCAATCCTGAGTACGGCGCAGCTTTAGCAGGTCGCGGCAGCTATTATTTTCTGGTGACCGGACAGGCCAATGATCAGCTGGCGCTGCAATCCACTGTTGTGCTGCACTATTTGGGACTGAATAACTAAGGATAGGTTATGGGCTTAAGCATTAGGGGGCATGTTGCAAGTAATAAAGCGTTACTTGCTGGCTTGTGCATGGCTTTTGTTAGCAGTAATAGCATTGCCTATGGAGCAGCTCAGCAGAGCATATCCCAAGTACCGTTGAGCTTAGCCACAGGTGTGCCGGCCAATATTATTGTGACGCTGGATGACTCAGAGCGCATGCAGCGTGGCTATTTGCCAGATAAAACAGCTGCCAGCTATCGCCAAACTATTGCTGCTGATGGCAGCACGGCCAGTCGACGTTTTCGCGCGGCAACCAGCAATCCGCTGTATTACAACCCGCATAGCATTTATCAAATACCGCCTGCTTTTAATCAACATGGCGAGACATACAACTTAACTACATCGTTTACCCATGCCGCGGTGAATGGTTTTGCTGCCACGAGTCATCAGGCAGCAGTTGATTTATCCAGCGATTATCGGGCCGTGGCAGAGCAGCCCATGCCCAGCGGGGATACTCAGTATGCGTCGCACCCTAAGGTGGATTTTAGCTGTGCGATTAATGACTTTATCAGCAACGGTACACAAGAATGTGCAGGGCAAATAACCTTTAACATCACGCGCCAGTCTGCGGCAAGCTGCAGCGCAACCGCTGTTTTGGCCGGGGTGGAGCAAACAGTTGACTGCGTAATGGAAGGGAATACCGCTACTGCCAGCGTAAATGATGAAGCGGGCGTGCCGGCCTATTATTATGAGTTTGCAGAAGAGTTAGAGGATGGGCTCTGTGCGGGCCGGCAAACTGCTGCAGACGCAGGTGGCGAGTCATGTTATCAACTGCGTTGGGTGGATCAGGCATCGGCTTATACTGAAAACGGTCAACGCTTAATCAATGCAGATGGCAGTTTAGTGGATGGTCGACGCAACTTTGCGATTTGGTATTCCTTTTATAAAACCCGTGCCTTAGCTACTTTATCGGCCATAAGCATGGCCATGGATAAGCTGCCCAGTGAAGTGCGGGTGACCTGGCAAAGTTTAAGTGCCTGTCAAAGCTTTGCCGGCACTGATGGAGCGAGCTGTCAGAATAATGCCTTAAAACCCTATAGTACAGTCCATAAGGGGCAGTTTTATAGGTGGTTAAGCCAGCTGGCATTTAATGCACAACAACCACTAGCAGAGGCCATGATTAGAGCCGGCGAATATTTAACCACTGCACAGCCTTGGCTCAGATACTTAGATAATGCAGGCGCCAATAGCAGCGCTAATACCTATGCCTGCCGGCCGAATTACCATGTGCTGATCACTGATGGTATGGTCGATTCAGCCAGCGCTACCGATTATCCCAATCAAGCAAATTTTCGCGCCGATGAGGCTGCCTTTACCTTGCCCGATGGCCAGCAGTACGCGCATATTCGACCTTACTTTGACCTGGAAAGCAAAACTTTAGCTGATCTGGCCATGCATTATTGGGCTACGGATGCGCAGCCGAACTTGGCCAATAAAGTGCCGCGCTACACCCCGTTGAAACACAGCGACGCCCAGCAGCAATACTGGCATCCACGCAATAACCCAGCGACTTGGCAGCATCTGCGTCAGGTGATTATGGGTTTAGGGCTGTCGCGCGTATTGGCTGATAGCAATCTACCTTGGGCCGGTAGCACCCATGCAGGTGAGAGTTATAGCAAACTGAGCAGCGGCCAAGCCAACTGGCCGAAAACCCGGGCGTATGATTTATGGCACGCAGCAATTAACTCCCGCGGTGAACTCTACAGTGTGGAAAACCCTGCGGTTATGGGAGCAAACTTTAAACAGCTGCTCAGCGGGCTTGCTCAGCAAAACGATGCAGCTGTGCTGTCTGGGATTGCTGTGTCCTTAGAGGCTGAAACTGCTGTAATAGGAGCAACAGAGCCGCTGAGCACTTATCTCTACCAAAGCAGTTTTAACAGTGACGCTGGCTGGAGTGGTGATGTGCAAAAACTTAAGCAGAACAGCCAAGGCATCACGGGTAATAATCAGGTGCTCTGGAGCGCCAACAGTCAGCTGCCTGCAGCCAGTGCACGAAATATTATGATCGCTGGAACGGGTACCGCGCAGTTGCAAGCTTTTACCCCGAACAATGCGGGCTTGCCTGCTACGCCCTCTAGTTTGGCTTATTACCTCAATATAAATCCTGATCCTGACCGGCAAGTGGCGACTTGGCAGCAGCGTTTAGCCTATATCCGTGGTGAGCAAAGTTATGAGGGGGAGGACGTGGCAAACTTTCGACCCCGCGCAACAGTGTTAGCTGATTTTATCCATTCGCAACCGGTACCGGTGAGCGGTGCACGTTATTTGCCAAGCATGGCCAATCGCTTGGAGGGCAATAGCGCTTATACAGACTTTGCCCAAAGCGTGCAGGCACGCCAGCCCATGCTGTATATCGGTGGCAATGCTGGCATGTTGCATGCCTTCGATAGCAGCAGTGGTGAAGAGGTATTCGCTTTTATTCCCACAGCAGTCTTTGCAAAACTGCACCAACTCACCGCGCACAATTACAGTCATCAATATTATGTGGATGGCACCCCAGTGGTGGCGGATATCTATGCGGACGGTCAATGGCGGACCATTTTAGTGGGCAGCTTGCGTGCTGGTGGTAAGGGTTTATTTGCCTTAGATATCACCGATCCAGCGCAGATTAAACTGCTTTGGGAGTTGGATGATAGCTCGCCAGCGTTACAAGGCTTAGGGGTCAAGTTGGGTTACAGTTTTCCAAAGCCCAGCATTGCGCGTTTACACAGCGGTCAATGGGCAGTGGTGACAGGTAATGGCTATCAGGCTGCCGGTAGCGATAGCGGTGCGGCGGCGTTGTATTTGATTGATGCTTTCAGTGGTGCCCTGATTAAAAGCCTTGAGGTGCAAAGTCCACTGCGTCAGCCCAATGGTTTATCCACTCCGCGTTTGGCCGATTATGATGCTGATGGCGTAGCCGATTATGCTTATGCTGGGGATTTGCATGGTAACTTATGGCGTTTTGATTTGCTCGGTGACGGTGCGCTGGCGGCGACAGAGTCACCACTGAGCCATGGTTATTATGGGGCGAAAAATGGCAGCAGTAAGCAGTTTAAAGTGTCGTATGGCGCGCAGCCGATGTTTAGCGCCACTGCAACCGAGGGCGCTCACCCGCAAGCCATTACTGCAGCACCCAGTTTAATTCGCCATCCCAGTCGTCACGGTTATTTGGTGGTATTTGGTACCGGTCGCTATTTTACTGTTGCCGATAAGATTGCCGAGCAAAACTATGCCCAAACTATCTATGGCATTTGGGATAGACAAACCCAAGCGCAGCCAACCGTTATCGATACAGTGACGCGCGCGCAACTGCAAGCACAGCACATCAGCAGTCAAGCCAGCAGCACCAGCAGCACCAGCAGAGCCACAGCGCAACAGCGCCCAACCCGCAGCATCAGTCTGCAGCCAGTAGAGTGGTATAGCGACTTTGATGCAAGCCAAGCGGTCAAGCGGCGAGGCTGGTATTTAGATCTGGAGCAGGACGGTTTTATCGGGGAAATGTTAGTAGAGGAGATGCGCAGCTTGGGCTCTATGCTGTTATTTAAAACCTTAATCCCCAATCAAGACCCCTGCAGCAGTGGTACCGAGCATTGGCTGTATGCCATTGACCCAACCAGTGGTGGACGCATGCAGCACCATATCTTTAAGGATGTACCAGGGGAGACGACTGAAGATATTACCCAACCGGTGTCAGCCATTGAGTTTGGCACAGAAGCTGCGCTAGCTCTTGGCTACAGCGAAGCAGGGCTGACCCTGTATGCGCCGCAGGATGAGGCGGTGATTGAGCTGCCAGTCAGCGAGCAAGGGCGGCAAACTTGGCGCAGGGTGCCTGACTGATGCCCAGTCCGTGAGTTCGAATCTCATCGCCTCCTCCATGTTATGGACAACTCGGAGTCAATCGATGCGGTACTTAAACAAAGGTTTTACCCTATTAGAATTGATGATTGTGCTGTTGATCGTCGGTATTTTAGCAGTGCTGGCCTATCCGCGTTATGACGCACAGATTAAACGGGGTTATCGTACTGAAGGGCAAGCGTTTTTAAACGAAGTCGCCGCCCGGCAAGAGCGTTACTTTTCGCAACATAACAGTTACTTAATACCGGAGGCCGAGAGTGATGATCTAGCTGGACTGGGTTTAACCAATCCGGCCAAATCTGCCAGCAATAAATACCTACTTAAAATCACAACAGAAGACAATGATGGCGGTTACAGCTTAATCGCCCAGCAACAATTCAATGACAGCCAGTGCGGTGATTTAACTTTAAATGGTTTGGGTATTCAAGGTCGCACAGGCACAGATAGCAGCGTGACCGAGTGCTGGCGCTAGGTTTTAAAAGCTGGGGTTAGCGCTCAGCTCAACTGTTCAATCGTTGTATCGTTCAATCGCTTCTTGCCAGTGCTGCAAGCCGAGCACAATTACTGCACAGCTATTCAGGGATTAGCACTTCACCGGCATGTTGCTGTTTGGCATACAGCGTCATGATTTTATCTTTTAACTGCGCTTTGGCGCCGGTTTCACCATGAATTAAACGCACTTGTTGCGGCCATTTGCGCATGCCACTAATAAAACGCACTAAGCTGGTTTGATCGGCGTGGGCTGAGTAGCCACCCAATGTAGTGATCTCGGCACGGATATCAATGCGTTTTTCGTTGATATGCACATAACCCCCACGGGGACCGTATTTTTGAATCTGATTGCCTAAGGTGCCTTGCGCCTGATACCCCACAAACAGCACATTGTGTCGCGGGTCATGGAGCATTGCGGCAAGGTAATTGACAATCCGACCACCGCTGCACATGCCACCGCCGGCAATCACAATGGCCGGACGCGCGGTTTTAACTAGGTGCTGCACCAGTTGCTGATGGTCTTGATGGCTATCAATGGTAATCAGCTGCTTAAAATCTAATGGGTTACGGCCTTTGCGTATCCGTTGTTGTGCTTCGTTGTCCCAATAGGGCTGCAACTGGGCATACACCTGAGTAAAGCGACTGGCCAAAGGTGAGTCTAAAATAATCGGAATATCGTGCCAAACTGAGTCGTGCTCAGGGTGGTGTTCTTCGCTAAACAGTTCAGCGCTACTGCTAACGCAGCTTTGGCATTGGTTGCGGTGAATAATATCTTCCAGCTCATAGAGCAGTTCTTGGGTGCGGCCAATACTAAAGGCCGGGATCAAGACAGTGCCTTGATCGCGTAAGGCATGCTCAATCATCGCTTGTAAACGTTTACGACGATCGCGGCGGTTAGGGTGCTGGCGATCGCCATAGGTGCTTTCCAAAATCAGTAAGTCTGCTCGGTAAGCAGGTTTTGGCGCAAATAGAATCGGTGCATAGGGCGCACCCAAGTCACCGGAAAACACCACACGTTGCTTGGCTTTATGCTTGGGCTGCTGAATCTCCAGTTCGATATAGGCAGAACCCAGAATATGCCCAGCTTTTTGTAAACGAATATTCACTGCGGGATGCGGCGCTTTAAGCATCGGCAGCCACTTATTGTAGGGCAGAGCAATAATACGGCTGGCGATCAGCTGAATATACTGCTCAACCAAGTGTTGATCGCGGCTGACGCCCAGTTTAAAGGCATCCTCCAGCACAATTGGCAGCAGCTTAGCTGAGGGTTCGCTGCAAATAATCGGCCCAGTAAAACCTGCAGCGAGCAAATAGGGGATACGCCCCACATGGTCAATGTGCACATGGGTCACAATCAAAGCTTGAACCGTGGAAATATCAAATTCAATACTCAGCTGTTCGCTGCTGGCGCGGCCTTCCGGTGAAGTCTCTGCACCTTGAAATAATCCGCAATCAATTAAAAAGCTGGTTTGCTCATCAATGAAAATCTGGTGGCAGGAGCCGGTCACGCCATTTTTCGCCCCATGGTGCACAACCTTGGCTAACTCTTGCATCGTCGCAATCCTTTTATTCTTAACCCTGTATTAAAGCGCTAAATTTAAAAAAGGCAAACTTAGCTAAAGAATCAGTGTGCTAGCTGTTCTGGACAGTTGTGTAAAAGTCAGTCAGACGGGTAAGTCAATGCAGCCCAATGCACTCAACATGCGCAGCTATACAGCGATAAAAAGCAGGTGCAAATAGGGTTTACCCTAGCGATGTAAATGCGTCACACGAGATGCTCGCGGTCGGACCTGATTGGCGAGCTGGAGGGGTTTTCGTCTTTAGACCGGGCGTAAAAACCATTATCTGTGCAGTTTAAATGCAGTTTAGTTAGCTAAGAGGTAGACTGATTTGCATCAATAAAAATGTAAGGTGTACCTCAATGCGTAAGCCATACTTTATTCTTCCTGCACCTGTGGTGTATATCGCGTTTTTTCTCGTGGCTTGGGGTTTAAGTGCAATTTGGCCATTACCTTTAGCTTCAAATCCGTGGACCTGGTTTTTTGGCTGGATGGCAATTGATGCCAGTGTGCTGTTAATGCTCTGGACCGGCTGGTTAATGCTATGGCGCAAAACCACGCTGAATCCCTACGGCAAACCGCAGCAATTAGTCACCGAAGGCCCATTTCGCGTCACCCGCAATCCCATTTATGTAGCTGACACCTTGCTCTATATAGGGGCAGCTTTTCTGTTCGCCGATATATGGCCTTGGTTGTTTTTGCCGGTGGTGATTATTGCGGTAAGCATCGGTGTGATTCGCCATGAGGAGCGTCTCTTAGTGAAACATTTTGGCGACGATTACCGCCAATATATGGGTAAGGTGCGCCGTTGGTTGTAACAAAGACTTAAGTATTGCTAGCCTCTAAGGCTGTAGAACATGATTTTATGTGGAGATTGTAGTCAGTGAAAAAAGCTTCTTCCTTTTCAGCTTTAAGTGGATTGGTCTATTCAACCGATAGCGGTCGTCACTGCCCTGAATGTGAGCAGCCCGAAGCAGAGTGTATGTGTGCCGAGCAGCCAGTCAATACTGGCGATGGCGTGGCTCGGGTACGCCGGGAAAGCAAAGGCCGTGGTGGCAAAACAGTCACCACTATTCAAGGCTTATGTTTAACCTTAGATGAGTTAAAAAAACTCACTGCTGACTTTAAAAAACGTTGCGGCTGTGGCGGTTCTTTGAAAGACGGGGTGATTGAAATTCAAGGTGATCAAGTTGAATTGCTGCTGACTGAACTGCGTAAACGGGGCTTTACTGCGAAGCAGTCGGGTGGGTAAACGCCCTCAGTCGGACAGGGCGTTTTTTTGTTGATCATAGAAATTTTAACTCTATCCAGACTCAACCTCATAGCGACAGGAGGCAGGCAAGTATTTAGGGTCGAGAGTGTCAGAATCTGCCGGGCCACATTCCCATCGGGCTATTTGCGTGCCGCTCTCTAGCTCATCACACTGCTCGCCTGTTGCGTTTGTACAAGGCATTAGATGAACTTGCTGACCATCAATATCATTATTAAAACCAGCAGTGGTAATAATAATCTTACCTGTCGCATCGGTTGTTACCGACTGGACGTACTTGGAGACAGGATTGTCTTCCGAGCCTGCCTCACAGCCCCAATTGCCATCACTGGGTAAGCCTACTGACTGCACCACCTCCGAAACAGTTGTGCGGCAAGTCGAACCCGCCAAGATGACTTCTGACATCTTCGCCCGTGTGGTGTAATCCTGATAAGCCGGTAACGCCACTGCCGCTAAAATACCAATAATCGCTACCACAATCATTAATTCAATCAGGGTAAAGCCCTGTTGTCTGTGTGCATGCATATCGAAACTCCATTTTCAGATAAAACTCCATCTCTACCATGCTCAGCAAAGCACAGTAAAAATACTTAGGTTAAGAAAAACCTAGCGTCGTTTGTTGTGAATTGTCGTTTGTCGTTGAGGCCATGCTGAGCCCTATGCCCAACAGCAGTCGTTTTTATCTGCCTCTAGTGTGCAGCTTAGTAAAGAATTTTTGCCGTGCGGGCTAAACTTAAGGCTTAGAGGAAAGTGGTTAGAAAAATTAGCCCTTTGCCAGTCCTGGTCTATAAATAATCCTGTTGTACCCAAGGAAGGTGTACAGGATGAAAAGCATGGATGCTGATTTTAATTTACTGGGCTTGGCTCGACAGGTGGTGGAGGCAGGCTTACTGGATGTGGACATAGCTCAGCAAGCGGTGCTGGATGCGCAACAGCATCACACGCACTTAGTGACTTGGCTGGTACAAAATAAACTGGTGGCCAGTCGCACCTTGATGGATCTGCTCGCCGATCAGTTTGGTGTGGCCTCACTTGATTTAAATACAGTCAGTGTTGAAAACAGTCAGAAAAATCTAATTAGCGAGAAGCTGGCGCGCCAACACCGCATTCTGCCGTTGTATAAGCGTGAAAACACCCTCTATGTGGCGACTTCTGACCCGGGTAATTATCAGGCCATTGATGATATTCAGTTCAGTTCTGGAGTCACCGTTGAGCCGCTGTTGGTGGAAGACGACAAGCTTGGCTATGCCATTGATAAGTTGTATGAGTCGGCCAGCGGTGGTCTTGATGGTCTGGCGGATACAGAACTGGATGGCTTGGCAGTGGAGCAAGTTGAGCCTGCTGATCTGCTGCAAACCGAGGCCAGTGATGAAACACCAGTGGTGCGTTTTGTCCATAAAATGCTGCTGGATGCCATTAAAGGCGGGTCATCTGATTTACACTTTGAACCTTATGAGAACATCTATCGCGTGCGTTTTCGCACCGACGGGGTGTTGCATGAAAAGGCCAAACCACCGGTGCAGTTGCGTGAACGCATTGCTGCGCGATTGAAAATCATGGCCAATATGGATATCTCTGAGCGCCGCAAACCGCAAGATGGACGGATAAAGTTAAAAGTCTCTCCCAGCCAATCAGTGGATTTTCGCGTGAACACTTTGCCCACCTTGTGGGGTGAGAAAATTGTGTTGCGAATCCTTGATTCCAGTAGCGCGCAGATGGATATCGATGCACTGGGCTTTACGGATGCACAAAAACAGTTGTATCTGGACGCTTTAAATCAGCCGCAAGGGATGATTTTGGTGACTGGCCCCACTGGTTCTGGAAAAACTTTGTCCTTATATGCCGGATTAAAAGTGCTGAATACCGGCGATATCAATATTTCCACCGCTGAAGATCCAGTGGAAATTAATCTTGAAGGCATTAATCAGGTCAATGTGAACCCTAAGCAAGGCTTGGACTTTGCCACCGCGTTGCGGGCTTTTTTACGCCAGGATCCAGATGTGATTATGGTCGGTGAGGTGCGTGACTTAGAAACGGCAGAAGTGGCGATTAAAGCGGCGCAAACCGGGCATCGGGTGCTGTCGACACTGCACACCAATAGCGCCGCTGAAACCCTCACCCGCCTGCGCAATATGGGTGTGGCGGCGTTTAATTTAGCCACTTCGGTCAGTTTAATTATCGCTCAACGCTTAGCCCGTCGCTTGTGCAGCTGTAAGCAGCCGCTGTGTTTGCCGGCTGAGGTGTTACGCAAAGAAGGTTTTAGGTTGGAGCAAATAGATCAATTGCAACTCTATGAACCGCAAGGCTGTGACCAGTGCCATGAGGGCTACAAAGGGCGGGTTGGGGTGTATGAAGTGGTTAAAATCACGCCCGCATTGCAAAAAATTATTCTAGCAGAAGGCAATTCATTGCAGATTAATGCGCAGCTTCGTCAGGAAGGTTTCAGCAGCTTACGTGCATCGGGCTTGTTGAAAGTGGCACAAGGGGTTACCAGCCTGGCAGAAATTAATCGGCTGACCCAGGATTAAAGCATGGCGAAGAACTCGACAAAAATGCGCTTGTATAGCTGGCAGGGCACCAATCGCCAAGGAGGTGTTGTATCTGGGCAAATGACTGCGCCAGATGCGTTATTGGTTAGGGCGCTGTTGCGTAAGCAAGGTATCACCCCCAGCAAAGTACGTAAGCACAGGCGTGTTTTGCTTAGCAGCGGTAAAGCGATTAAACCAATGGATATTGCGCTGTTTACTCGGCAAATGGCCACCATGATGAAGGCTGGCGTGCCGCTGTTGCAGTCCTTTGACATTATTGCCGACAGTGTTGAGAAGCCCGCCATGCGTAAACTGCTTGCGGCGTTAAAAAGCGAAATAGCAGCTGGACATAACTTTGCCAACGCTTTGCGTCAGCATCCGCGTCACTTTGATGAGTTGTACTGCAACTTGGTGGAGTCGGGTGAGCAGTCAGGGACTTTGGAGGCTTTGCTGGAACGGGTGGCCACTTACAAAGAAAAGACGGAAGCACTTAAGTCTAAAATCAAAAAAGCCATGAGCTACCCATTGGCAGTGGTTGTTGTGGCGCTGATTGTGACTGGAATTCTATTGATTAAAGTGGTGCCGCAGTTTCAAGAGGTGTTTAGCAGTTTTGGCGCTGAGTTACCGGGGTTTACTTTGTTGGTGATTGGGCTGTCTGAATACCTGCAAAGTGATGGTTGGCTGCTGCTGTTGGCCTTAATAGTGACAGCTTTTGTCCTTAAACGTTTACAGCGCACCTCGGTTAAATTTCGCAACCTATTGGACCGCAGCCTACTGAAAACCCCAGTGCTGGGCAATATTTTATATAAAGCAGCAGTGGCACGTTTCGCCCGCACTTTGGCGACCACTTTCGCCGCCGGAGTACCTTTGTTGGATGCGCTGGATTCGGTGTCTGGCGCAGTGGGCAATGTGCTGTTTAAAACAGCTGTGCAGCAGATGCAAGGGGATGTTGCTAATGGACTGCAGCTGCATTTTGCCATGCGCAGTACTGGGATGTTTCCGGCCATGGCTGTGCAGATGACCGCCATCGGTGAAGAGTCGGGTGCTTTGGATACGATGTTGGATAAGGTTGCGCAGCATTATGAAACAGAAGTGGATAACGCTGTTGACAGCTTAACCGCTTTGCTGGAGCCGCTGATTATGTCGGTGTTAGGGGTGTTGGTCGGCGGTTTGATTATTGCAATGTATTTGCCAATTTTTGAGCTGGGTGCGGTGGTTTAAAGGGCTGCGCTAAAGGATGGATCTATGGCGATTATTGAGTTGTGGCGCAGCAATAGTCTGTTGTTTATCAGCAGTGTAGGGTTGTTAGGCCTGTTGATTGGTAGCTTTATTAATGTACTGGTGTGGCGTTTACCGCAGATGCTGATGGCGGATTGGCGCAATCAAGCTTATGAGTTGCTGGAGTTACCTGAACCTGATGCGCTTGAGCCAGTGAATTTGCTACTGCCGCGTTCCAGCTGCCCTAATTGTGCTTATAAAATTAAAGCCTGGGAGAATATTCCACTGTTGAGTTGGCTGCTTTTACGTGGCAAGTGCTCTGGCTGTAAAACTCTGATCAGCCGACGCTATCCCTTAGTGGAACTGGGCTGTGCGCTGTTGTCGACACTGATTGCCGCACTGTATGGCGTGAGTTGGGAGGCCTTGGCGATGTTGTTGCTCAGCTGGGGTTTGCTGGCCATGGGTTTAATCGATGCACAGCAACAGATTGTGCCGGATGTGTTGGTGCTGCCGTTGCTTTGGTTGGGGTTAATGCTGAATAGTTTTGCCTTGTTGGTCAGTCTATCTGCTGCGCTTTGGGGGGCAATTATTGGTTATCTCAGTCTGTGGTCGATTTTTTGGTTATTTAAGTTATTAACCGGCAAGGACGGCTTGGGTTATGGCGATTTTAAACTGCTGGCGCTGTTGGGTGCTTGGGGTGGCTGGCAGATCTTACCTTTGACGCTGTTATTGGCGTCTGTGACTGGCGCAGTGGTGGGTATGCTGCTGTTACGTTGGCAGGGCAGCAGTTACAGTCAGCCGATTGCTTTTGCGCCTTATTTAGCCATAGCTGGATGGGTTGCGCTGGTTTGGGGTGATGAGGTTACCGTTGTTTATTTGGCGTTTGTGGGGTAGTTGAGTTGGCTGTATTTGAGTGTGCCGTACCTCGCTGGTGCTGCTCTTTCCTCAACGAGCCGTCGTGGCTCGATTCGGGCGCTGCGCCATCCCTGGCTACGCTTGACGCAGCACCAGCGAGGCACGGCTAGAACCATTGATGTGGTTTGCGAATGAGCAACAAGTCTCTGTTGAATAAGTCTTTAGCTTTTATGTCTACTCCAAGCAAAAGATTTGTTGGGCAGTAGCTCTAAGCGAGACTTATGCAACCACGCAAACAATACACATGGTCAACGAGTGCTTCGGGGTGGGTGTGGTGAGCGAAGCCAAGGATGGCGTAGCGCCGGAGTTGAACCCTGGATGGGTTCATCGACGGATTAACACTTACCCCGAAGTGCGACACTCACGATTCTTGTTTTCAAGAAACGACAAGCAATATTGGTAAGCCATATTTGTGCATGCCGTACCTCGCTGGTGTTGCTTTTCCCTCAACGAGCCGTCCTGGCTCGATTCGGGCGCTGCGCCATCCCTGGCTACGCTGGCCGCAGCACCAGCGAGGCACGGCTAGAACCATTGATATGGTTTGCATATCTGCAATATGTCTCAGGTGCAGTTTGGGTTAAAAATCATCTAGCGAAATTAAAACGAGCCCGGAACGGGCTCGTAGGCAGGGCATATTAATCAAAATCGAAATCATACTCGGCTAGCTGCTTTTGCAGGCGGCGTTCTTCAAGCAGATTATCAATCACGCGACGTTTAGATAGATTGCATTTAACCACCTCTACAGTAGGTTCTTCTTCAATCTCTTCAATGTCGTCTGCAATGAAATCATCATCGTCTAAATCTAAATCTTCGGTAGTCATGATAGAGCCTCGCACACGGGAGTTTCCGTTGGCGCACCTTATAACCCATCTAGACGCAATGGTAAAAAATATTTTATTAATAGGTTTGATAGCTTTCAATAATAAAAACTAATCGTCAGAAGTTTTCTCTTTAAACTCGCATAAATCTTCGATTCTGCAGCTGCCGCAACGGGGCTTGCGTGCTTGGCAGACGTAGCGTCCATGCAGGATCAGCCAGTGGTGGGCGTCTAATAAAAATTCTTTGGGCACCAGCCGCAGCAGTTTCTTTTCTACTTCTAAAACATTCTTTCCCGTGGCGATTTTGGTGCGGTTGCTGACCCGGAAAATATGAGTGTCGACGGCCATGGCTACTTGGCCAAAGGCGGTGTTGAGTACGACGTTGGCAGTTTTGCGGCCAACGCCGGGTAAGGCTTCCAATTCTGCGCGGGTATCCGGCACTTGGCTGTTGTGCCGTTCTATCAGGATGCGGCAGGTTTCTAGGACGTTTTTTGTTTTGGTGGGGTAGAGGCCAATGGTTTTGGTGTATTCACATAAGCCTTCGTAGCCAAGGGCATACATGGCTTCTGGGGTGTTGGCCACGGGAAAGAGTTTGTCGGTGGCTTTGTTCACGCCAACGTCGGTTGCTTGGGCGGATAAAATCACGGCAATCAGCAACTCAAAGTTGGAACTGAAGTTCAGTTCGGTTTCGGGTTTTGGATTGTCTTCTTGAAAACGGCGGAAGATCTCATAACGCTTGGCGGCATTCATGGTGTTAACTCAATCACAATAAGTTAATGGAAATTGTTAAAACTTGATTACGAATGATACAGGTTTCTGTTAAATGCGTTGCGTGGGTGTCGCTTACATCTTGAAGGGGTGCTTATGCAACCACGCAAACAATACGCATGGTCAACGAGTACTTCGGGGTGGGTGTGGTGAGCGAAGCCATGGATGGCGTAGCGCTGGCGTTGAACCCTGGACGGGTTCATCGACGGATTAACACCTGCCCCGAAGTACGGCATGCACCACCCTCGCATATATTATGAATAATCAGCTATCCAAATCTGTGCCTGCCGTACCTCGCTAGTGCTGCTCTTCCCTCAACGAGCCGTCGTGGCTCGATTCGGGCGCTGCGCCATCCCTGGCTGCGCTTGCCGCAGCACCAGCGAGGCACGGCTGAACCATTGATGTGGTTTGCGAATGAGCAACAAGTCTCTGTTGAATAAGTCTTTAGCTTTTATGTCTACTCCAAGCAAAAGATTTGTTGGGCAGTAGCTCTAAGCGAGACTTATGCAACCACGCAAACAATACACATGGTCAACGAGTGCTTCGGGGTGGGTGTGGTGAGCGAAGCCAAGGATGGCGTAGCGCCGGAGTTGAACCCTGGATGGGTTCATCGACGGATTAACACCTGCCCCGAAGTACGGCATGCACCACCCTCGCATATATTATGAATAATCAGCTATCCAAATCTGTGCCTGCCGTACCTCGCTGGTGCTGCTCTTCCCTCAACGAGCCATCCTGGCTCGATTCGGGCGCTGCGCCATCTCTGGCTGCGCTTGCCGCAGCACCAGCGAGGCACGGCTAGAACCATTGATGTGCTTTGCGAGTCTGGAGTACGGCACGCAGCAGGCTACTTGAGTATTTACGAGAGTTACAAAGTGCTGGAGGAGATAGAAAGGGTAGGTGGAGAGGAAGGGAAAAATGTGCGGCCGCATTGACCGCACATGGAAGGGATTTATTTGATTTCTTGATTGATATGCACAGTGCGTTGTGGGTATGGGAAGACAATGCCTTCGCGATCAAAGGCTTCTTTAGTTTGTTCTTGGATAGCAAAGAACACACCCCAGAAATCTCCGCTCTTGGTCCACATACGCAACGACATATTCACCGCGTTATCGCCAAGAGAAGTCATATAAACAACAGCTGCGGGGTCTTTAAGGACGCGCTCATCCGCTGCAGCTAATTCAAGCAGTACTTTTCGAGCATGTTTAATATCATCACCGTAGCCAATGCTGACATTGATATCCACCCGGCGGGTTGGCTTGGTTGAATAGTTAGTGATACTCCCGTTGGACAATGCACCGTTGGGTAAAATAATCACTTTATTATCAGCGGTACGCAGCTGAGTGTGGAAAATCAGAATGCTTTCTACAGTACCTGCAATACCTTGAGCTTCAATATAGTCGCCCGCGCGGAATGGACGTAAAAACAAAATTAACACCCCCCCAGCAAAGTTGGCGAGGCTGCCTTGTAAAGCTAAACCTACAGCTAAACCAGCCGCACCAACGAGGGCGATAAATGACGTGGTTTCAATCCCTATCATCCCGGCTACGCTGAGTAGCAGCAGAATGCGCAGTAGCGAGTTGCTTAGTGAGCCTAAAAAGCCGGTCAACATCGGGTCAGCTTTACGCTTGCGTAGGGTATTGCTCAGCATTGTAGTAATGCGATTGATCAGCCACCAACCTACAGCAAGGGTAACCAGTGCTAAGAGGGCTTGGCTTCCGTATTGGAAAACCAGTGGCAGCCAGTTGGCTTGGATCTCTTGTAACCAAGGTGTGATTGCGTTGTCTTGCATGGGTTATCTCAACTACTTGTAAGTGTGTGGGTCATTTTGTCACGGCTGGGTGGGGTATAAAAGTCTTGATTTTTGTCAAAGATACTGGATTGCAGCAAACTTGATTGTTTCGGTGATGAACTTGGTAGTACGCTGAGTTGCTTATGGCTAAATTTGCAATAGCGCAGCAACATTCCGAAGGGAGAGATACTTGAAACAAGCAGGCAAAAGGCGTCACTGGCGACTACTACGCTGGGCCAGTTTAGGCGTGCTGCTGTTTTGCAGCCTGCTGTTGCTCGCCGATCGCCTTGACCCTTTACCCTTACCTAAAGACGATATGGCGCGGGTGGTGTTGGCCCAAGACGGTACACCGTTGTGGCGCTTTGCCGATAAGAATGGCGTCTGGCGTTATCCGATTCGTCTGGAGCACGTCTCACGGTACTATATTGAAGCCTTGCTGGGTTATGAAGACCGCTGGTTCTATCAGCACCCGGGGATTAATCCTTTATCCATTGCCCGTGCGGCATGGCAAAATTTGCGCGCTGGCAGCATTGTGTCTGGCGGCAGCACCTTATCCATGCAGGTGGCGCGCTTACTGGATCCGCACCCGCGGACCTTGCGCGGTAAATTGCGTCAGCTGTGGCGCACTGCACAATTGGAATGGCACCTTTCGAAAGATGAAATTCTCACCTTATATTTAAATCGTGCGCCGTTTGGTGGCACTTTAGAGGGGGTGGCGGCAGCCAGTTGGGCTTATTTAGGCAAGTCGCCGCAAAGTTTAGGCCGTGCGGAAGCGGCCTTGCTGGCGGTATTGCCGCAAGCGCCGAGCCGGTTACGTCCTGATCGTCATCCACAGCGGGCACAGCTGGCGCGGGATAAAATTCTCCAGCGTTTAGCACAGTTTAACGTTTGGCCGCAGGCGGCGATTGATGATGCCTTCCAAGAATCGGTTTGGTTGGCACCGCGGGAGGCGCCGTCTTTAGCGCCGCTGCTGGCGCGCCGTTTAAATCATGCTAAAAGTCCTGCAGTCATTGAAACCACTTTGGACGCTAGCTTGCAGCGCCGTTTAGAAGAGATGCTGCTGGGCTGGCGCGCCCGTTTGCCTGAGCGTACGTCGGCGGCGATTGTAGTGGTTGAGCATGACACCATGGCGGTGCAAGCTTATTTAGGCTCCTTGGATATTGAAGACAGTCGACGCTTTGGTCATGTGGATATGGTGCAAGCAATCCGCTCACCGGGTTCGACGCTGAAACCTTTTTTATATGGACTGACCCTGGATGCCGGCTTAATTCACTCCGAGTCGTTATTGCAGGATGTGCCGCGGCACAGCAGTGATTATCGTCCGGGGAATTTCTCCCAAGGTTTTAGTGGGCCAGTCTCCGCCAGTCAAGCGTTAGCGCGTTCACTGAATTTGCCAGTGGTGCAATTAATGGAAGCCTATGGCCCCAAGCGTTTTACCGGTGAAATGCGTAATGCCGGTGTGCCTTTATTATTACCCCGCGGTGCGGAGCCGAATTTGGCGTTGATTTTGGGTGGTGTGGGAACCCGTTTAGAAAATGTCGTCAGTGGGTTTAGCGCCTTTGCGCGACAGGGCAAAGTGGCGCAATTACGTTTTCAGCCGCAACAAGCTCTACAAGAGAAACCCTTAATGTCGCCCGGTGCGGCGTGGATTGTGCGGCGGATTTTATCTGGGCAGCACCGCCCGGATCGTGATCCCCATGCGGAGTTAGTGGAGCGTGCGCCCTTGGCGTGGAAAACCGGCACCAGTTACGGTTTTCGTGATGCTTGGGCGGTGGGCGTCAGTTCTCGCTATTTAATTGGCGTGTGGATTGGCCGTCCCGATGGCACACCGGTGCCGGGCCAGTTTGGTTTAGCTTCAGCCACGCCATTGTTGTTGCAGGTGCATGATGTGCTCAATCACCGCGACCGGCAAAATGGCCTGCCTGAGGTGCCGAATCCACAACCCAAAGAGGTGGGGGTTGCAGCGATCTGTTGGCCGCTGGGTCAAGAGCTGCCGCGGGACGATGATAACTGTCGGCGTTTGCGTTTTGCTTGGATCCTGAATGGCACTGTTCCGCCAACGCTAACCATGGGCGATGGCTTTAATAACGATTTGCAGCCGCTGGTGTGGCTCAATCAACACGGCTTACGGGTGGCGCAGCATTGCCCAGAGGCCAAACCGCAGCGGATTGCGCTGTGGCCGACAGCCTTAGAGCCGTGGCTGCCAGTAAAAGAACAGCGGCGCAGCCGGTTAGCGCCCATCGACCCCAGTTGCCCGCCAACGCTGGCCATGCACAGTGAGCCGATGCAGATTGTTGGAGTAAAGGAAAATGATCGCCTACAAGCGCCACCCGGGCAGCACAGTGAATTAAATCTGCGCTTTTCCGCTCAAGGCAGCGGTGCACAGCAGTGGTGGTATCTGAATGGTCGGCCTTTATTGAGCACTGAAAACGGACAAAGCTTTGATCATCTATTCAGTCAGGCGGGTATTTATCAGCTCAGTGTGCTGGATGAAACGGGGCAAACTGGCACGGTGCAATTCACAGTGGTGCAATGATCCACCACAGAGGGACAGCCTACGTGTAAACCCCTAGAGCTGATTCCTTAAGCTCGCCCCGCATGTTCATCCAGCAAGTTAATCCCCGAAAATAGCGTTGCTCTGTGGTAAACTGCGTGGATCTAAATTATTGCTTGGTAGCGGCGTGTCGATCCTGCCGCACACTGCACAGCCTCTTATCTATTTGAACTCTTAAAACTATGTCTTTACCTCTGCACCACCTTGAGTTACTCAGTCCTGCCCGCGATGCCACTATTGCGAAAGAAGCCATTTTACATGGCGCTGATGCGGTTTATATCGGCGGGCCAAGCTTTGGCGCGCGGCATAACGCCAGCAACAGCCTAAGCGATATTGCTGAGCTGGTTGAGTTTGCTCATTTATTTCACGCCAAGGTGTTTGTCACCATCAATACCATTTTGCATGATGATGAGTTGGAGCCTGCGCGGCAGTTGCTGTGGCAGCTGTATGAGATTGGTGTGGATGCGGTGATTGTGCAGGACTTAGGCGTGATGGAAATGGATCTGCCGCCATTGGAGATCCATGCCAGTACCCAGACCGATATTCGCACCCTGGAGAAAGCCAAATTTCTCTCCCAAGCGGGCTTTTCCCAGCTGGTGTTAGCTCGCGAGCTGAATCTGCAAGAAATCCGGGAGATCAGCCAAAATGTCGATTCAGCCATTGAGTTCTTTATTCATGGTGCGCTCTGCGTGGCGTTTTCTGGACAGTGTAATATTTCCCATGCGCAGACCGGACGCAGCGCCAACCGCGGTGATTGCTCGCAAGCCTGCCGTTTGCCTTACACCTTAAAAGACGATGAAGACCGCGTGGTGGCGTACGATAAGCATTTGCTGTCGATGAAGGACAACAACCAAAGCGCCAACTTGCGTGATTTGGTCGACGCTGGCGTACGTTCCTTTAAGATTGAAGGGCGCTATAAAGACATCACTTATGTGAAAAATATCACTGCTTATTATCGTCAGCAGCTGGATGAGATTCTCTTGGATCGCCCTGATTTGGCCCGTTCCTCCAGTGGCTTTACCGAGCACTTTTTTGCCCCAGATCCAGATAAAACCTTTCACCGCGGCAGCACTGACTACTTTGTCAGTGAGCGTAAAATTGATATTGGCGCCTTTGATTCGCCGAAATTTATTGGCTTACCGGTGGGTGAGATTCTTGGGGTGGGCAAAAGCGATATCAGCGTACAAACAACTGAACCATTGAGTAATGGCGATGGTTTAAATGTTTTATATAAGCGTGAAGTGGTTGGTTTCCGCGCTAATACCGTGCAGCAGATTTGTGAATATGAGCAAGACGGTCAGATGGTACGTCAGTACCGCGTGGTGCCCAATGAGATGCCGGCTGAGTTAAAACAGCTGCGCCCGCCGTATCAGCTCAATCGCAATATGGATCACAATTGGCAGCAGGCTTTGTTGAAAAAGTCCGCTGAGCGCCGTGTGTTGCTGGATTGGCAAGTGCAGTTGGATCAGCAGCAGTTAACCTTGACCGCGACCAGTGAAGAAGGGGTGAGCGTGAGTGTTCACCTGGTTGGTCCTTTCAATGCCGCCAGCAACCCAGAAAAAGCTTTAGCGCAATTGGAAGATACTTTAACTAAATTAGGTACCACGATTTATCATGCTCAGGGTGTGGATATTCAAGCGCAACAGGCGTGGTTTATCCCAGGCTCACAGCTGAAAGCCTTGCGTCGAGAAGCCATTGAGGCGTTAACCGCTGCCCGTGTTGCCGCGCATCCGCAAGGTTTCCGTAAACCCGTCAGCGATCCACCGCCGGTGTATCCGGAGTCGCATTTGACCTTTTTGGCCAACGTTTACAATGAAAAGGCGCGGGCGTTTTATCATCGTTATGGGGTGCAACTGATTGATGCTGCCTATGAGGCCCATGAAGAAGCGGGTGAAGTGCCGGTGATGATCACTAAGCACTGTTTACGTTTCTCCTTTAATTTGTGTCCTAAACAAGCCAAAGGTGTCACTGGGGTACGCACTAAAGTAAAGGATATGCAGCTGATTCATGGTGATGAGGTGTTAACTCTGAAGTTTGATTGTAAACCGTGTGAAATGCATATTATCGGCAAGATGAAAGGCCATATTCTGAATATGCCGCAACTGGGCAGCGGTCAAAACAGTTCAGCTGTGGTGGGGCATATTACTCCTGAAGATTTAATCAAGACGATTCAGCGTTAAGATATTTTTAGTTTCGTTGGTTTGTACGGTGCATGCCGTACTTCGGGGTCGGTGTTCATCCGTCGATGAACCCGTCCAGGGTTCAACTCCGGCGCTACGCCATCCCTGGCTCCGCTCACCACACCGACCCCGAAGTACTGGTTGACCATGTGTATTGTCTGCACGATTGCGTAAATCTCTTTAAAAACCACTACCTAAAAAACCTTTGCTTGGACTAAACATAAATATTCAAAGCTTACTCAATAGAGGCGTGCTACTAACTCGCAAACTACATCAATATTTCAGCAGTGCCTCGCTACTTTTGCGTCAAGCGCAGCCATGGATGGCGCAGCGCCCGAATCGAGCCAGGATGGCTGGTTGAGGGAAAAGCAACACTAGCGAGGTGCTGCAGGCACAGAGTTGGATCGTTGGTTATTCGTAATGAAAGCGAGGATGGTGCTTGCCGTACTTCGGGGTCGGTGTTCATCCGTCGGTGAACCCATCCCGGGTTCAACTCCGGCGCTACGCCATCCCTAGCTTCGCTCACCACACCGACCCCGAAGTACTGGTTGACCATGTGTATTGTCTGCACGATTGCGTAAATCTCTTTAAAAACCACTACCTAAAAAACCTTTGCTTGGACTAAACATAAATATTCAAAGCTTACTCAATAGAGGCGTGCTACTAACTCGCAAACTACATCAATATTTCAGCAGTGCCTCGCTACTTTTGCGTCAAGCGCAGCCATGGATGGCGCAGCGCCCGAATCGAGCCAGGATGGCTCGTTGAGGGAAGAGCAACACTAGCGGGGCACGGCAGGCACAGATTTGGATCGTTGGTTATTCGTAATGAAAGCAAGGTACTGCAGACACACATCTTGACCAACATGTTTACCAGTCTATAAAGCATATCTGCAGGCTAGTAAAAACATCCCATGATTGCCTGCAAAGACTCATGTAATCTTAGCGGTCAAAATTGACCTGCAACCCGCATCTAACCATCGCCTTATCACGGAGCATACAACAGCACTATGTCCCATTTACTCCGCATCATTATGATCAACGGCCACCTTGAAGGTATTGTCGAACTCGACCTCAGTGGCCATACCAATATCTGCGGAAGCAACGCCTCAGGGAAAACCACACTGCAGCGCCTGATCCCCGTGTTTTATGGCGAGCGTCCCAACAATGTGGTGCCTAAAACGCGGAAGAAATTTGACCAATACTATCTGCCGCACAGCGACTCCTACCTGATTTATGAATACCGCCGCGAGGCCGGCACTGTGTGTCATGTGATCCTGACGCGGAAAAAAGACGATGGTGTCAGTTATCGCTTTATTAACAGTGCCTACCAGCCAGAGTTTTATCTAAGAACCAATAAAAAAGGTCAAGCCCAAGCGCTGAGCTATCAAGAGCTGACCAGTCATTTACGCCAAAATAATATTGAGCATTCCAGTCGCATTGACACCATCAGCGATTACCGCAGTATTATTCAAAATGATTTCAGCTTATTGACCGGCAGCTTATCCCGCGCCGAGTCCACCCGTTTGCGCCAAGCAGCGTTGCGTTACAGCCTGGCGGAGAACCCGCATCGTTTACGGCATATAGAAAAGCTGGTGTCTGCGGTGCATGCCAAAGAAGGCAAAATGGACACGCTAAAAACCATGCTGGCGGCTATTTTTGAAGACGAAGGTGTGGCATTACCGACCACCAAAATTAAAAGCACCCAAGTGCGCGAATGGGTGCAACACGTGCGCCAATCCCGGCGTTTAACCAGTCTGCAGGCTGAGATCAGTGCTCTGAGCCAACAGGTGGAGCATCTAAATAGCACTGAGCAAGCACTGTGGCAGTTGCAACCGTTATTGATTAACGATGCCAGCCAGCTGGAACGCAGCTGCGCGGATCAAGAGGCGGAGATTAAACAGGCCAAACGTACACTGGCAGAGCAGGAAGAGGGCTATCAAAGCCAGCGCCACACGCTCAATGGTGAGCACAGCCAGGTCAGCAGTGAGCTTAAGCAAGTGACAGCCGATCTGGACAGTATCGAGCAGCGCTACAGTGATTTTACCCAGCGCGATATGGCCAGCTTGGAGCAGGCGGTGAGTCAGTTACCCAGTTGGCGCGCGCAACGGGATGAGTTGGATACCCATTTGCAATTGCTGCGTGAAGTGGAAGGGGGTTCTAGGCAGCGTTTTGAATCGCGTAAATTTGAATTGGCTGAACAATTGAATGAGTTTGTCGAGAAAAACAGCCATCAACAGCAAAAAATACGTGATGAAGAACAGGTTTTACGCCAGCAGCAGGATCAGCAAAAAAGCCAGTTGGAGCAAGAACAGCAGCAGCAACGGCAAAGCCTGCAAGCAGAGTTTCAAGAGCAGCAAAATCGTATTTTTCAGCAGCAGGCTGAGGTTAAAGCCCGTCTCCGCGTCTCGTTTTTAACCCCAGATGAGCAGCTGGAGCTGGAGGTTGAGCAAGCACGGATTGAAGAAATTCAGCAGCAGTTAAGCAGTCAAAGTGATGCAGTGGAGCGTTTGCGCGATGAATACGAACAGAGCAAAAAAATCCGCGATCAGCATTTAGACGAGATTAAGCGTCAACGCAACAACGTGCGTCAGGCGGAACAGCACTATAGCCAGCTAAAACGCCAGCAAGCGCCCAGTGACGGCAGTTTGCGCCAGTTTCTGCAGCAGCAACTCCCCGGCTGGCAGCACACTGTCGGTAAGCTGATTCGCGACGATTTGCTGGAACGCACGGATTTAGCCCCCAGCTTAGCCAACCCAGCGTTGAGCAATGAAACAGCAGCCAGCGAACAGCAGCTGTTTAATATGCGTTTGGATCTAGCCGCCATTGAACTGCCGGCCTATGCGCAAGATGAGCAGGCGCTGTTGGCGGCTATTGCTGAGGCGTTAGACACTCTACATGCTGCTGAGCAGGCGCTAAGTAGCCTGGAAGAAACCCAGAAAACCTACAATGCCAACAGTGAGCAGCAGCAAGAAAGTCTACAGAAGGCGCAAAAAGCCCGTGACCGCCACCGTGAAGACTTACGCTTTGCCCAAGATTCTAGACAGCGCTTAATTGAACGGCAGCAGCAGTTGCAACAACAGCGTAAACAGAGTCTGCAGGAACAACAGCAGCAGCTGACGCAACAGCTCGCCAGCCTAAAAGAGCAGCAGCAAAATACCTTAAAAGAGCGTGACAGTGCCTTTAGAGATATGCTGCTTGAGTATCAAGCGGATTGGCAGCATGCCCTGCAGTTGTTGCGGGAGAAAATCGAGCAATACGCCAGCAGTATGACTGCTAAACGCCGAGAAACTGAGCAGCAAGTGCATGAATTACAGTTGGCCCTTGAGCGTGAGTTGCGCGAGCAGGGCATTGATCCGGATAAGCTAAAAGAGATTGCCCAGCGTTTAACCACCATTCACCTACAGATCAGTGAAACTGAGGCGCGCCGTGATGAGCTGGAAGAGTATCGACACTTTTTGCGGGTTGATTGGCAGCTGCGCAAGCCAGAATTACTGGCGCAAGAGCATCAATTGAAACAGCACAAGTTAAGCTTAAGTGAAGCTTTAGCGGCCTTAGAACAGACGTTTATCGCGCAACAAAAAAGCGCATTACTGGCGATTAAAACCAGTGAGCAGCAACTCGGCGGCCAACGTAAACTGCTCGAGCAAATTGTGTCCTTGCTGAAACAGCTGGAGCAGTTCCCCGCGCCGAGTCAATACAATGCCAGCGTCGATGCACACAATACCGGTAATTATGCCGAGCGCATTGAGCGCACCCGCCAAGCGTTACAAGATAAACACCTGCTGGATGGCAAGCTGAAAAACAGTCTGCATCTGTTTGAGCGAGAATTGCTGAAAGATGCCAGTGTGCACTTTACCGATATTTGGGGCAGTCAGCAGCAGAGCTTAGGTTTAAACCCCAGCCCGCAAGCGCTATTGATTGCCTACCAAGAAATGCTGCGGATCTTGCAAAATCAACAGCAAAACCTACTTTCGACTGGGCGTAACTACGGTAACGACTTGCAAGTCTTCTTTACCGTGTTTAGCGATTTAAATCGCCGTATCAGTGCACAAAGCCGGCGTTTAAGTGAAGAAGTCAGCGAAGAGTTTGTCTTAGAAGGCATTACTAAATCAGAAGTGAAAATCCAGTCCACCATTGATGAATTGGGCTTTTGGCAGCCGCTGAAACGCTTTTCTAAGCTGTATGCCGAATGGCAGCAGGACTTTGAACGACTGCCCAGCGATGCCTATTTAGATGCCTTAAGCGATGTGGCGGACTTATTACGCAGTGATCAGCAATTCACCTTTGAAAGCTTGCTGCGCCTGGAGTTACTGCTCAATGAAGGCGGCACTGATTTGGTGATCCGCAATGACCGTCAGCTGCTGGAATCATCCAGTCACGGCATGGCGTACCTGATTCTATGTAAATATCTGCTGGCTTTTACCCGCTTGCTGCGCGGTAAGGCGCACGTGACCATTCATTGGCCCATTGATGAAATTGGCACTTTGGCCTATCACAACGTGGAGAAACTATTTAAGGCTTGCGAGAACAACAATATCTTTATTCTAGGCGCGTTTCCCAACCCTGAGTCCGATGTGTTGACCTTATTTAAACACCGCTACTTAATTGAAAAAGACAGCCAACACGGGGCGAAAAGTAAATTGAAACGCATCGAGCCCAAGCTCAGCCGACTGGCGCAACGCCTACAACAGCGCCGTGAGGAGGTCGTATCATGATGATGCAGCACAGTTATTTATTAGAGCAGCTGTTGGCCGGTGAATTTATTTGCGCGGTGACCGATAACTCAGCCTTTCGCCGCCTACAGGATGAACAACAACGGGATGCCATTGATGAATATTTACGTCCATTGAATCGCCGTTTGGCCAGCAATCCAGAAGGCAGCGTCTGGTTTTTAGCCTGGCGCGAGCTGACTCCAGCGCTGCGCGAACAACTGTCGCAGCAATTTAAAGACACCCTCGACAGCCTGATTCCCATGTTGAAGCTGTTGCAGTTGGCCCAAGAAACTCTGGGCCATGAAAATGTGTTAACCGCTAACGATATCCTTAACCGGCATGAACTGGCCGCGCGGATTGAAAACAACCCCAGCTTGCGCGAGCAGTTGCAGGTGTTGGTGCAAACGCGGTTTTTCCAATCACAAAGTGACGATGTGGCGGGGCAGCTTAAGCAGGTATTTGATCGCCTGCGCAGCCATGGTTATGTATTCCAGCCGCATAAAGACCGCCACCATTATATTGTTACGGGCAAAATCGATTATCTGATTGATCTGACCCGCTTTATCCGTGAAGAAGAAAATATTTATATTGACGAGGAGGTGCCGCCCAGCCAAGAGGATCTGCTGGCATGAGTACCCTGGATTACAACAGTGAAGCGGTTAAACAAGGGGTTGAGCGGCTGAAATTACTGGGCCGCTACAGCGATATCTTGATGCAAAACTACTATGGCGCCGAGCTGGATGAAGTGCAGATCGGTGCGCGGGTGGTCAATCAACTGCAGCAAGCCAATATTTTTTGGCGTCCGGATGAAACCTCGGGGTTAAAACTCACCGGCCCCGTGCGGGAAATGATTGTGCATCTGATTGCCGATGAGCAACGGCGTAAGGTCAATGCTGATGTGGGAGATTTCCTGCTTAATATCCGCTTATTGGTGGGCAAGATTAATGCTGCCGAGCAAAAGAGTAACTACCAGAGCAGTGCCCACTTACAGGCTCAGCTGAGCCAAGAAGTGGATGATTTAAACAGCCGCATTGCCACCGGGATTGATAGTCTGTGGAACCGTTTAAATACTGACTTTGCCTTTGTCAGCACGGTGCAAGATAAGATCCATGAGAATGAAAAAGCCCATACCGAAGTGGTGCGCTGGCTAAAAGGTTTGGAACTGATTGATTTTAATGAGCTGATTGCTTTTGCCGGTAGTAACAGTGGCTTACGGCATTTACTGGTGCGCCAACTGCAAAACCAAGTCAGCGTGCATTTTAGTAGTCTGCGTGAAGTGCAAAAACGCCTCAGTGAGCTGATGGCCCGCTTCCGCCAGCAGCAAGCGCGTAACTTGTTGGTGCGCGGCATGCTGGAGTTTTTTGCGCAAAAGCCCAATTTCCAACCCTCTGACTATGCCCAGCGCAGCAAGGTAGTGGATTTGCTGAATCAGGCCACCGCGCTGCAACCCAGTGCCGCGATTGCACTGGATCGGCATCAAGATAAATATGCCATGCAGCAGTTATTAAGCCAGTTACCGGCGCGCACTGAGCCAACTGCTGAACTGCCCAGCGCTGCAGCACCTTTGGCGTGGCAAGATGATGAAACCATTTTGGCCCAGCGCCGTGCTTTACATGAAGATGTGGTGTCGTTTTACCTCAATGTGTTGGACCGGCAGCAGAATCAAAGTGCTTTAGCCTATCTGGCCGAAGCGCAGCTCGATTGGGATGCGGAAATCTGGTTGTATCAGGTGATTGCCGAATACCAAGGGCTGTCCAGTAGTGAACAAGGCGCGTTTCGTTTGCACTACAGCGATCGTCCAGTAGGACAGTTTAATGATCTGTTGATTATTGAAGATGTGGAGCTGCAATTGCTCAGCGCAGGAGTATTGGCATGAGTGTGGATTTATCACGAGGGGTGCGCGCGGTATTAGCCCGGGTGCAAGAGCAGTTGCGGGAAAATCTCAGTGTTGCGCGCCCGCTTAAACAGGGCACGATTCAGCAGTTGCTGAGCTGGTGCGATCGTCATCAGCTGGAGACTCAAGCTTGGTGTGTGGGCAACAAACTCGTACTGGATCATCGCGTACTGCAAACCATTGAGCAGACTCTGCTTGAGTTGGGTTTGGCTGGTTTAACCGTGGATGGCAGCCAGCAAGACCGTTTTCAGCAAGCGGACAGTGGCGCCGCAGAAAATAAAGGCACAGGTGTTGCACCCATGCAGCACCGTGTGCTGATGGCGCAGGCCAATTGCGGTGCCTATTTTCCAGAATGGGTTAAGGAAGCGCCCAGCCAGTGGGTGATGGATATTGATTGGCAAACCCTGCAGCTCAGTGAGTACGCCCATGTCTTAATGGTGGAAAACCGTGATGCATTTTATCAGTTCTTTGCCTTACATCCGCAGCGCTACAGCCTACCGGAAGAGGCCCTAGAGGCCTTGGTGATTTACCGTGGCAATGGCGACGAAGCCAAAGGTTGTAAAGGAGTGCGTGAGGCCTGTTTAGCCGCTGATAAACAGCTGATTTACTTTGGTGATTACGATCATGCGGGGCTGAATTTTGCGCTCAATGGTGGTTATACCCATATTTTATTGCCGCAAGCGGAGTATCTGTACGCCCAGGCCAATGATATCGCGCAAGATGCCAAGCAAATTGAACTGGCTGGCAGCGTCAGACGCTTTGCCCAGAAGTTAGACGCCGACGACCCACTCAAACCGTTGTTATTGCACAACACCGACCAGCAAAAAGGCCTACGCCAGCAAGCCTTTAAAGGGCCATTGCAGCTGCTGCCGATTAATCGCTAAAACTGTATGTGTCTGGGCTCTGTTGTTGCTTGATGGGTGCAATCGCAGGCATAGCTCGGCTCGTACAGGGCTGTGACTATCTGCCCAGTAGCAAGCTACCCTCAATTGGGGTGAAGGTGGTGGCGGCGCGAATCAGCGAGAAGGCGGTAAACTCTGCGACGCCAAACACTTCTGTTTTAACCCCATATAATTGGTGGATACGCTCCAGCAAGATATCAAAATCCCCATCACCGGAGGCCAGTACTACGACATCGGCTAAACTGGCATACTCCATTGCATCCACGGTAATGCCAACGTCCCAGTCACCTTTACGAGTACCATCACTGCGCTGCACATAGGGCTTGAGTTTTACTTCAAAACCAATGGCACGCAAAATATTTTGAAACTGTTGCTGCTTGGCATCACCGCGGTCGGTGGCATAGGCAATTGCTTTCACCACTTCACGGCCGTCAGTCACTTGCCGCCAAAACTCGTTGTAGTCAAATCCCGTGGCAAAGCCTTGGCGCACCGTATAATAAATATTTTGTACATCCACAAGAATCACAACACGTTCCATATCCACCTCATTCAAGTTGGCCTAGCGCAGCCAAAAAATACATAAACACCAATCCAGCGCACAGACTAGATTAAAAGATGATCTAAAGCGCTATTTATTCAATAATTGGCCTTATACTGAAATTGCCTCCTAGTGATAGATACAAGCACGCTGGGCAGGCTCTATTAGCACAATACGGCACTATTGCCATCAGTAGATCAGCAAGGAGAAACACATGGGTTTTTTTAATAACATTCTTTCTAAACTGGGTATGGGCAAAGCAGAAGCAGCAGACACAAATAGCCCAGCAGCAGATACTGCAGTTGCAGCAGCCCCAGAAGCCACAGCAGCAGTCAGCGAGGTTGATGTGGTTGCACAGTTGGAAGAACGCGCAGCAGCTAATCCGCAGAAACTCAACTGGCGGGTATCCATTGTAGACTTACTGAAACTGCTCGAGCTTGATAGCAGCTTCGCTGTCCGTAAAGAGCTGGCTGCAGAACTTAACTGCCCTGCAGAATTGATGGATGATTCGGCAAAAATGAACACCTGGTTACACAAAACCGTGCTGACAAAAATTGCCGAAAATGGCGGCAATATCCCACAAGACTTACTGGGTTAAATTGAGCCCACATCGGATAAGGATATTTTCATCGAGCATTTGCTATAAATAAATCAAGCTTGGTTTTAATGCCATCTTCTCAATGAAGATGGCAACCCGCTTGACGATATTGTTCGCATGATGAAGAAGTAAGCGCTAGGTAGGAAAAACAAGCAGTCGTTAAAATACTTGTTAATACAGCCATTTAAGGTAACGTTGGTAAGATCGCATCGGTGGCTGTTTTTAATCTACTGTGTCAATAACAATAGTTTCGTTTAAAAAGGTTTTAGAACGTATGACGTTGTATTTAGCTTCCACATCGCCTCGGCGTCGCGAACTGCTCTCCCAGGCTGATATTAAATTTACAGTCCTAGATGTTGCGATCGACGAGACTCAACGTGCTAATGAACTGCCCACTGCTTACGTGGAGCGTCTTGCTAAAGAAAAAGCAGAAGCGGGTTATCAAAGTATTCAGGATGATAACGATGCCACTGTCTTAGCCGCGGATACTATAGTTGTCTTAGAAGATGACATTCTGGGTAAGCCCAGCAACCAAGCTGAAGCGCAAGAAATGTTGCGCGCATTATCAGGCCGTTCCCATGTGGTGATGACGGCTTTTGCGATTAAAACCGCTGAGCAAATACGGGTGCAACGGGTGAATACCACGGTTTTCTTTAGACCCATTACCAGTAAGGAAATTGATTGGTACTGGCGCAGTGGTGAACAGCTGGATAAAGCTGGCGGTTATGGTATTCAGGGGAAGGGCGGTATTTTCGTCAGTAATATATCCGGTAGCTATAGCACTGTGGTTGGACTGCCTTTATCTGAAGTGGTAGTAGCGCTACAGAATTTTGATATTTATCCGCAGTAAGTTTCACTTCTGTTCCATCAATGGCTGAGTCAGCGCTGAGTTTCTAGCGTGTAGCGTAGCGTGCTTCGGTGTGGCTGTTATTCCGTCGACGAACCCGTCCAGGGTTCAACGCCGGCGCTGCGCCATCCATGGCTGCGCTTGCCACAGCCACCCCGAAGCACTTATTCACTCTTTGTATTGTCTGCGCTAGAGCAGGAAGCAACCGGGAATAAAACCTGCAGGCATAAAAAAAGGATGCCGAATAGGCATCCTTTTCTATGGCGCAGGTACAGACTAAGCGTTTGGCTTGGTCTCATCCTGCTCGGCAGCAGGGGCGGCGTCTTGTTTTGAAGACGGCTCCTGTTGTGCTGCTGTTGGTTTCGCCTGTTCTGCTGACTTGTCGGCAGTAGTTTCAGGCGTGTCTTGTTTAGCAGAGTCACTGCTGGCAGAGGCTGGCTTGGGCTCGTTGCTCTTGTCTGCAGTTGGTGCTTCTGCTTGCTTGGCCGGTGCTGCTGGCTTATCGGCGGCAGTCTCAGGCTTAGCAGTGTGTTGTGGTTCAGCTTTGGCTTGCTCGGCAGATTTGGCTTCAGCTGCTTTCTTTGCAGCTTCGGCTTCGCGGGCTAAACGACGGCGCTCGCGCGGGTCATTTGGCGCACGGCCTACGAGACGAGCGGGTTGCGCGGGCTGTTGCTCTGCAGGCTTCTTCGTCGCTGGCGCAGGTGTTGCAGGTTTGGCTGGCTCAGCTGCTGGTTTAGCAGCCGGCGCTGGTGTGGCTGGCTTTTCAGCTTTTACTGGTTCAACAGCTTTTACTGCCTCTTTAGCAGCAGGCTCAGCCTGAGCTGCAGGTTGTTGTGCAACTGGCGCAGCAGGTTTTGCCGCCTCAGTTGGCTGCGCTTCAGGAGCAGGCTTATCTGCAGTCTTTTGCGAAGCTGAAGCCGGTGCCTTAGCTAAAGCAGGCTCAGAGATTTGCAGTAAGGACTTATCAGACAAAGCTGCAGGTGCTTTAACCTGTGCTGGGTCGACTGTCGCAACTGCACCACGACCTGCTGCTGCATCAGTAGCAACTACAGGCTTAGCTTCCACTGCTTGCGCTTCTGTTGCAGTAGCGGCGGCAACAGGTGCTGGGCTTGGCTTCTGCTCAGCGGCAGCGACATCTTTGCCACTGTCAGCAGCTTTATCAGCTGCTGGCTTATCAGCAGGCTTTGCGGCCGCTGTTTGATCTTCAGTGGTTGCTTTATCGTTGGCAGTGGTCTCAGTATCAACTTGCTGGCGTTCACGGCGATTGCTGCGACGACGTTGGCCGCGTGAACGGCGACGTGGACGCTCTTCTTCGGCGTTCGCCTCGGTTGGCCCAGAGGTTTGCTCAGTTGCAGTGTTGTCTAGCTCTTCATTTTCCACCTCGGCAGCTGCCTTAGGGTGGGGCGCGCGCTCTTGACGCTCTGGACGCGTGGGGCGCTGTTCATCAGTTTGACGGTTATCGCGCTGTGAGCGTGCTGGAGTCTGTGGTGTCTCTTCGTTGCTGTGCTCTTGAGCCTGATGGGCAGTGCCACGGCCATTGCGCGGCTCTGGCGTATCACGGGCCGGACGCAACTCACGGACTGGACGCTCATTACGCTCATTGCGATCGCTACGCTCGGTACGTGCTGGACGTTCTTCGCGCTGCGGACGTTCGCGACGGTTCTCAGTATTATCGCGCTTATTTTGCTGGCTCTGCTGGTTCTGCTGAGTGTTGCGCTGGTTGTCCCGCTGTGTGTCGCGCTGATTGCTATCACGCTCCGCACTAGTGTCGCGGGCATTGTCGCGAGTGTTATCACGGGCATTGTCACGGGGCTTGCGCTCGTCATCGCGGTTGTTACGGGTATTACGGCGATTTTGTGGCTGCTGGCGCTCGTTACGACGCTCGTTGCTGCGGTTAGTCTGACTGCTGCGCTCAGGCTGTGCTGGTTTAGCGGTTTGCTCGCTGACTTTTTCTTCATTGTTGCTGGCAAACAAGCCAACTAATGATTTCACCAGACCTTTAAAGGCGCTTGGCTGCGCTTTTTTCACTGCAGCTGGGGCCGGGGCAGTAGCTGCCGCTGGTGCCGGTGGTGGCGCCATGCGTTCAGCACCAGTGGTTTTCACTGCCGCTTCTTCACGGACTAAAGAACGGGTCGCGCTGACCGGTTGTAACTCTTCGCTTTCTTCTGGCGCCATTTCATAGCTGGACTGGCCAGATAATACTTCAGGACTGTCATCACGCAGACGCATCACTTCAAAGTGCGGGGTTTCTAAGCTCTCATCCGGCAGAATAAAGATGCGTACACGGGTGCGCAGCTCAATTTTGGTAATGGCATTACGCTTTTCATTCAATAAGAACGCAGCGACTTGGAAAGGTACCCGAGCACGGACTTCCGCAGTGCGGTCTTTGAGGGCTTCTTCTTCGATTAAACGCAGAATAGCTAAAGATAACGACTCAACGTCACGGATAATGCCTTGGCCGTTACAACGTGGGCACACTTCGCCACTGCTTTCGCCTAAGGACGGGCGTAAGCGTTGACGGGACATTTCCAGTAAACCAAAGCGTGAGATACGGCCCACTTGAATGCGCGCGCGGTCAGCTTCGAGGCACTGACGCATGCGGTCTTCAACGGCACGTTGGTTTTTCGCTGGAGTCATATCGATAAAGTCGATCACAATCAGACCGCCAATATCACGCAAACGCAGTTGGCGGGCGATTTCTTCAGCCGCTTCCAAGTTGGTTTGCAGAGCGGTTTCTTCAATATCACTGCCGCGGGTGGCGCGCGCCGAGTTGATATCGATGGAGACCAAGGCTTCGGTTGGGTCAATCACCAGTGCGCCGCCGGATGGCAGTTTCACTTCACGTTGGAAAGCAGTTTCGATCTGGCTTTCAATTTGGAAACGGTTAAACAGCGGCACGCTGTCTTGGTAGAGTTTGATTTTATCTGCGTACTGCGGCATCACCTGGCGAATAAAGCTTAACGCTTCTTCTTGGGCTTCGGTGGTATCAATCAGCACTTCACCGATATCTTGACGTAAGTAGTCGCGAATCGCGCGAATGATCACGTTACTTTCTTGGTAGATTAAGAACGGTGCGCTGCGGGTATCAGAGGCTTCTTTAATCGCTGTCCACAGTTGTACTAAGTAGTCCAAGTCCCACTGCAACTCTTGGCTGCTGCGGCCTAAACCAGCGGTGCGGACAATTAAGCCCATATCAGCCGGTGACTTCAGAGCGTTCAGTGCTTCGCGCAATTCATTGCGCTCTTCACCTTCAATGCGGCGGGAAATACCACCAGCACGGGGGTTATTGGGCATCAACACCATATAGCGGCCAGCCAGGCTGATAAAGGTGGTCAGGGCTGCGCCTTTGGTACCGCGTTCTTCTTTTTCAACTTGGACGATAACTTCCTGACCTTCGGTGAGGACATCCTTAATGTTGGTGCGACCGGGCTGTTCGCCGTTCTTTTTGAAGTATTCGCGGGAGATTTCTTTCAGGGGCAGGAAGCCATGGCGCTCAGAGCCGAAGTCGACAAAAGCAGCTTCAAGGCTAGGCTCTACGCGGGTGATACGGCCTTTGTAGATGTTGGATTTCTTTTGTTCGCGGGCACCTGATTCAATATCAAGGTCGAACAACCGTTGCCCATCGACTAGTGCAACACGCAACTCTTCGGGTTGAGTAGCGTTGATTAGCATTCTTTTCATGGTTTACCAATGTATTCCGGGTTCACGGATCACGTCATTGGCACACACGACAAATGGGCTCGGTGTTGGGGTCGCGCAGTTAAATTGTTTAACCGTGTCTAGCGTACAGCGGTCATAAGCCGGTGTCGCGACAGCGTCTCCAGTGGTTGCAGTAATACGTACCTGCAACGTACTTGTATTAGGAGGAGGAATCAGTGAATGACCGCGGACGTGATGAAACGTCTGAATCAAAGCGCATGGCTACGCAGGTCAATTCTACTGTGCATCTCCACCCTACACATGTCCCTTAATAAATCGGGTGCCGCTCGATGTGGTCGTGAGCGGGTTTATAAAAATACGATCGCATTGTGCGTTCGCGAATTATGTTTCAAGACAGCTTCGGCTAAGGCGTTATGCTGCTTAGCGAGGTGGTCTGTGACCTGTCGAAAAATTATTACCAGAGTATAGAGTGGCAATGTTTTGTTTTAAATTCTTTTAGCATTGGTTCTTGTCTGACTGCTTTTGGCAGCGAGTGGAATATAGCAGTATGTGCTGTTTGCTTCAATCAGAATCTAGGCTGGTTTGCGCTGTGCGCGCAGGTTGCTTGTCTGTGGCGCAAGGGTTGGTGTTGCTTTGAGGTGACGTAGGTCATCCCTGCAGGATGACTTGTCGGGCTAAAGCCGCGACCTACAAAGCCCAGAGCTCGCGGTGTACCGGAGTATAGAGGCCGGAGCGTTATTAATGCATACACGTGTTAGCTTGCACGACTATTTAGGCTTCTCCCCCAGTATAGAGGCCGGAGCGTTATTAATGCATACACGTGACAGGGTACCAGGGCGTTCTAGGGGGTTATAGGTCGACCCTTTAGGGCGACATGTCGGGCTCAAACCCGACTCATAATAGGCTTGAAAGGTAGAAGAAGGAGAGAGTAAAGCGTGGTTTTGATCCGCTTATTGGTAATTTGCTGCGTGGGGTTGTTGGTTTGTTGCTAACATTGCGCCATTGTTACTGAGTTGATTTTCTGGGTATTTAGATTTATGACTGATAAGAATTCGCAGGCCTTGATGGGTGTGCAACTGTTTGAGGTGTCGGCAGGGTTAGAGGGGCAGCGGATTGATAATTTTCTTTTGACGCGCTTAAAAGGTGTGCCAAAAACCATGATTTATCGTATTTTGCGCAAAGGCGAAGTACGGGTGAATAAAGGCCGAATTAAACCTGATTATCGCATCAAAGCAGGGGATATCGTCCGAGTGCCACCAATACGGATGAACAAGGCCGACGAACCGGTGCTCTTGGCCAAAGCCTTATTGGAACGACTTGAGGCTGGCATTGTTTATGAAGATAAAAACCTGATTGTGTTAAATAAGCCCGCTGGCATCGCGGTGCATGGCGGCAGTGGCTTGAATTATGGGGTGATCGAAGCCTTTCGTCAGATGCGTCCGCTGTGTAAAGAACTTGAGTTGGTGCACCGCTTAGACCGCGACACCTCTGGTTTATTAATGCTTGCCAAGAAACGCAGCATGTTGCGCCACTTACATGAAGCGCTGCGCGACGATACTGTGGACAAACGCTATATGGCCTTGGTCCGTGGCCGTTGGCCGGCATCGCGCAAGCAGGTGGATGCGCCGTTGGCCCGCAGTAATATGCGTGCTGGTGAGCGCTTAGTTGAGGTCAATCAAGAAGGTAAAGAAGCCTTAACCTTATTTAAGGTGTTGCGCCGTTTTGGTGATTACGCCACCTTGGTTGAAGCCAGTCCGGTGACCGGTCGCACCCACCAGATTCGTGTGCATGCACTCTATGCAGGGCATGCGATTGCCGGTGATAGCAAGTATGGTGACGATGGTTTTAGTAAAGAAATTCGCGAGCTGGGCGGCAAGCGTTTATTTTTGCACGCCTGTGATTTAAAAGTCACCTTGCCCGATGGCGAGGTGCTGGCGGTACATGCTGAGCCCGATGAGCAGTGGCAAAGCGTGGTTGAGCAGTTGGTGGATGGCTAAAAAACGTTTTTATGCTGTTGCAGGGTAAGGTTTCTGAGCTTTGGTAGGTCGCGGCTTTAGCCCGACATGAGCATTGTCAATGCCCTGAGGTCAATGCATAAGTTGATATATTTGTCGGCCTAAAGACCAATCTACATTTAGAGTGGCATGCCTTTAATTTTAATGATTTCCAGAGGTGCAAAGATTGATAACCAAGTGGATTAACGCGTTTTACGCAATTAAACCCGATGCTGCTAACCCTGCACAAAAGGTTAGTTTTGGCACGTCTGGGCATCGCGGCTCGTCACTGACGGGCAGCTTTAATGAGCTGCATATTCTCGCCATTGCGCAGGCGGTGGTGGATTATCGTCAGCAAGCAGATATCAGTGGGCCGTTGTTTCTCGGCCTAGATACCCATGCCTTATCGCGTCCAGCGTGGGATGTAGTGCTGCAGGTGTTAGTCGCCAATCAGGTTACTGTATGGGTCGCCACCGAGCATGGCGTAACCGCAACACCTTTACTTAGCCGGGCGATTTTGGTGCACAACGCGCAGCACCCCACAGACTTGGCCGATGGCTTAATCATTACCCCATCGCATAACCCGCCTGAAGATGGTGGGATTAAATACAACACCCCTGATGGCGGACCGGCGGACAGTGATGTCACCAATTGGATTGAAGCACGGGCCAATCAGTATTTGCAGAAGCAGTGTGCTGCGATACAACGAGTGGATTTGCAGGATGCTCTGAGTCAGGTGCAAGAATACGACTATGTGGCGCGCTATGTGGCAGAGCTGGAGCAGGTGGTTGATTTGCCGGCGATTCGCCAGTCGGACCTGAAACTGGGGGTGGATCCCATGGGTGGCACAGGCTTGCCGGTTTGGCAGGCGTTAGCGCAGGATCCGGCATTCAATATTGCTGTGGTCAATACCAGCCAAGCCGCGGATTTTGCTTTTATGCCCCCTGATCATGATGGCCGGATTCGGATGGATTGCTCCAGTCCAGCCGCCATGGCTAATTTACTGAAGATTCGCCAACAGTTTGATTTATCCTTAGCCAATGACCCAGATGCCGATCGGCATGGGATTGTTGATGCCACAGGCTTAATGAACCCCAATCATTTTTTATGCGTGTGTGTTGATTACTTATTAAGCCATCGACCGCAGTGGTCTGAATCATTGAAGATTGGCAAAACTTTGGTTACTTCATCGTTAATGGACCGCATTGTCGCAGCCCATGGCCGTGAGCTGTATGAAGTGCCGGTCGGTTTTAAATGGTTTGTCGAGGGCTTGCATAAAAGTTGGCTGGGCTTTGCCGGTGAGGAGAGTGCCGGTGCCAGCTTATTAACCTTTGACGGCCAAACCTGGACCACCGATAAAGACGGTGTGGCGCTGTGCTTACTGGCTGCAGAAATTAGCGCAGTCACCGGTTTAACTCCATCGCAGTATTACGCCAAGTTGACTGAGCAGCATGGTCAACCGTATTACCGTCGCATTGATGCACCGGCCACCGTTGAGCAAAAAGTGGTGTTTAAAACGCTCACTGCTGCGCATATTACTGCCACAGAATTGGCCGGTGAGCCGATTGAGTCAGTATTACTCAAAGCACCGGGCAATGATGCCTCAATTGGTGGGATTAAAGTCTGCAGCGAAAATGGCTGGTTCGCCGCCCGACCCAGTGGCACAGAAGCCTTGTATAAGATTTATGCGGAAAGCTTTATCAGTGAGCAGCATTTGCAACAGATCATTGATGAAGCACAGGCGTTATTTGATTTGTAGATCGCTTTTGTGGATTGTTTTTGTAGACTGCTCTTGTAGGTCGCGGCTTTAGCCCGACATGGGCATTGCAAATGCCCTCATGCCAATGCATGGATTGATAGATTTGTCGGCCTAAAGACCGACCTACATTTTACAGATTGTTTTGAAGGTCGTGGCTTTAGCCCGACACGTTGCCCGCACGGCAACCTTTTAAGGTGTAAGTGTTCTCATAACACCGCAGAGGCTGGTATATGTGTCGGCCTAAAACCGACCCACAATATTTGTTTTTTTCAGGAGAATTTGGTGACTGGGCTTAATGTGTTGATCTTTGATTGGGATGGCACTTTGGTAGATTCGATTATGCGCATTGTCGAAGCGATGCATATGGCCGCGGATGACTGTGGTGTACCGCGCCGCAGCGATGATGAAATACGGGCAATTATTGGGCTGGCCATGCCGCAAGCCTATGATGTGCTGTACCCTGATGCCGACGACGCTGAGTTAAAGGAGCGTTTTATTCGCAGCTACAGCGATCACTATATTGTGCTGGAAGAAGTCCCTTCAGCGTTTTACCCTGGGGTGATGGATGCATTGGATAACTACCGCAGCGCTGGCTACCAGCTTGCGGTTGCTACCGGTAAAAGCCGCCGCGGCCTGCATCGGGTACTCAGTGGGCACAAAATGCTCGATTACTTTGACATCACCCGTTGCGCCGATGAAACCCGCAGCAAGCCTGACCCATTAATGTTGCATGAAATATTAAAACACTGCGCAGCAGAGCCGCAGCAGGCAATTATGGTGGGCGACTCACCGTTTGATTTGCGTATGGCCCATAATGCCAATATGCCCAGCGTGGCGGTCAGCTACGGTGCACAGCCAATGAGTGTGTTGCAGCAAGAAAACCCCGTGTTAGCCATTGATCACTTTACCGAGCTGACCCATTGGTTACAGCAGCACCCTAACACCTTGCTCACAAGGAGCTAAGCATGACCGACAACAAAGACGATCCACGCAAAGACCCTTGGACCGATGACAGTTATTTGGAACAACCCGCGCCGAGCGCAAAGGAATCAGCAGTGCCTGACAACAATGTTGATAAAAAAACTTGGAAACTGCTGGAAAAAGCAGTTCTGGCCAGCGTTAGTGAGCAACGTCGCAGCCGGCGTTGGGGGATTTTCTTTAAAACCCTGACCTTTGCTTATTTAATTTCTATGCTGTTCTTTTTCTCGCCCTTTGGCGAAAGCACTAAAGCCACCTCCATTGGTAGCCACACCGCCATCATTGAAGTGCGCGGCATGATTGCCGACCAAGAAACCGCCAGCGCGGATAATATCGTCAGTGCTTTGCGCGCCGCCTTTAAAGATAAAAACACCAAAGGCATTGTGCTACGGATCAATAGCCCAGGCGGCAGCCCCGTCCAGTCCGGCTATATCTATGATGAAATTCGTCGTCTGCGGGTTTTATATCCAGATACCAAAGTCTATGCGGTGATCACTGACTTAGGCGCGTCCGGCGCTTACTATATTGCCAGCGCTGCAGATGAGATTTATGCAGATAAGTCCAGCTTAGTCGGTTCCATCGGTGTCACTGCAGCAGGTTTTGGTTTTGTTGGCAGCATGGAAAAGCTTGGAGTTGACCGCCGCGTTTACACTTCAGGCGAACACAAAGCTTTCCTTGATCCCTTCCAGCCACAAGATCCAGAAGAAACCGCGTTTTGGCAAACCGTGCTGCAAACCACCCATAAACAATTTATCGCCAGCGTTAAACAAGGCCGTGGAGAGCGCTTAAAAGATGCTGAGCACCCAGAGTTGTTTTCGGGCCTGATTTGGACCGGCGAGCAAGCTGTGGAATTGGGTTTAGTCGATGCTTTAGGCAACAGCAGTTTTGTCGCCAGAGAAGTGATTGGCCATGAAAAATTGGTGGACTTTACTTTAGAGCAGTCGCCCTTTGATCGCTTTGCGAAAAAGTTTGGTGCCAGCGTAGCGGATCGCATTGCGATTTGGGCAGGCTTTGCTGGACCGCAGCTGCGTTAACAGCGTATGGCTAATGGATTGTTGTTGGTGGCTTATAACTTGCCGCTCATATATGCCGCTTATGTATGAAACTTGTGTAGGTCGCGCCTTCAGGCCGACAAAATCGCCCCGCGGGGCGATCTACATCATTTCCATACTCAAATAAACCCCCTAGGCTGTGACCTAGCAGCCAATACCTACATAAAAACTAGCAATATAAGCAACCTCGGCTTAACATACTCCGCCATTCATGTCTTGATGAAAAATAATTTTGTAAAGGACCAAGCAACAGCGCGTCCTTATACGTTGACACGCACTTAAGGAACACTTGTGAGCCCTAATATTCCTCCCCGATATGAGCCTAAGGCACCTGTTTACGCAGACGGAATCGACCTGTTTGAGCTGTTTCAATCCCTCTGGCAAGAAAAAGTACTTATAGTCCTAATCACCGGGGTCGTTACAGCGTTGGCTTTGGTCTATGCGTTAATGGCTACGCCTATTTACCAAACCCAAGCCAGTTTAGTGCCGCCACCGGCTTATGCGATTCAAGGGTATAACGAAGGGCGCATGGAGGCTTTTCGTAAAAATGGCGTGAAAGAGCTTACGGTAGACGATATTTATAAAGTGTATCTAAGCAACTTAAACTCTTTACAGCTGCGCAATGCTTTTTTTGAAGAGGTGTATCTGCCGTCGCTGAACGCTGATGAGCAAGATAGCAGTCGTGATACTCTTCTACGTAGATTCAATACAGTTCTTAGTGTGAAGCGAGGTGATCCTAAGAGTAACCCAAATCTATACCGTGTCAGCGTAGAGTTGGATGACCCTGTGGTAGCGGCAGAGTGGGCTAAGACATATATAGAGGGAGCCATTGCTGCAACCAAGCTGGAATTAAAGAGCAATATTGAAGCAGAGCAAAAAGTGCATCTTGATGCTTTAAGAGTGCAAGCTAAGTCATTGCTTGAAACGGCAAAAAAAAAGCGTGAAGACCAAATTAATCTGCTTAAAGAAGCGTTGTATATTGCCGAATCCATTGGTTTAGAAAACTCCAGCCCACTGTCGGATAAAGCTTCATTAGGTGGCAGCCGCTACATTGATAATGATCTGATCTATACCCGTGGCGCGAAAACCTTGCGCGCGCAACTTGAAGTGCTAGAAAACCGCACCAGTGATGAGCCCTTTATAAAAGGCTTTCGTGAACTCAATACGCAGCTCGAACTGTTGCAAAGCTACAAACTGGACGATTCTAGTGTCGCAGTTGTAGCAATAGATGAAACAGCAGAAGTGCCAAGCACGCCAATTAAACCGAAGAAGACCATGATTGTCGCCGTCGGCATTGTTCTCGGCGGTATGCTTGGGGTATTTGTCGCATTAATTCGCATTATGATCCGCAAGCGTAAAAACGCTATATAGCTTTTGTAGGCCGTTCATTTATAGGCGACAAAAGAAAACAGGATAAAAGGTCATGAACGCTTGGTATCTGCTGCACTGCAAAGCACGACAAGAAAATCGTGCGCAGCTCAATATTGAAAACCAAGGCTATACCACCTGTTTACCGCAAATAAAACGGCAAAAAATAGTGCAGGGCAAACGCGTCGAGCGGATCGAACCTTTATTTCCAAATTACATTTTTATCCATCTCGACAGCAACACAGCAAATTTTAACGCACTACGCAGCACCCGCGGCGTCAATGGCTTTGTCCGCTTTGGCGGCACGCCCGCCACAGTACCAAACGAGGTCATGGCAACAATTTTAGCGCTAGAGCACAGCAGCGAAAATCAACACACCGCACAACCAACCTTTAGCGCAGGCGAAAAAGTACACATCACCGAAGGCCCCTTCGCCGGGCTACAGGCCATATACAATCTGCCTAAAGGTGAGGAGCGCTGTTTAATATTTTTAGACATGCTCGGCAAGCAACAACACATAGAAATAAAAGAAACCGCTCTACGCAGCGATTAGCGTTCTGTAGGGTTTTTAGGTTTTTTGTAGGTCGTCCCTTTAGGGCGACAAATAGATAGAGCGGGTTTTTATGTCCGCGAAAGCAACACAGAAAAGCGATAAAACCTAATAGCAACACGGCACGCTGGGAGCCATAACTCATGGGCGGTAGCGTGTTTTAAAAGTATATCTTGAGCAAATAAGCAGTATATCTAATGCCCTCTAACTCGACTCATAGCAAATACAAACGCATGGCTAAAAATGCCGGAATGCTGTATTTCCGCATGTTGCTTACCATGGGTGTCACTTTGTACACCTCAAGGGTCGTATTACAGACTTTGGGCGTTGACGATTTCGGTATTTACAGTGTTGTTGCTGGCTTCGTTACGATGCTGGGCTTTTTAAATAGCGCCATGTCGTCTGCCACGCAACGTTTTCTCGCGTTTGAGTTAGGTAAATCAGGCGATAAGGATATGCGAGGGATATTCAGTATGAGTCTGAATATCCATCTCCTTATCGCTGTATTTGTTCTGGTATTGGGAGAAACCGTTGGTCTGTGGTTTGTAAAAACGCAGATGACCATACCAGCAGAGAGACTATTCGCCGCTGAATGGGTATTTCACCTCGCACTACTGTCGTTTATGGTCACCATTGTCAGTGTGCCTTATAACGCACTGATTATTGCTCACGAACGTATGAGCGTTTTTGCTTGGGTCAGCATCATTGATGTAACACTAAAGCTGTTGATTGTATTTATGCTGGCCTGGTTCGGCATGGATAATCTGATCCTGTATGCGGTACTCAGCTTGGCTGTAGTTTTTATCGTATTTATGGTGTATCGCAGCTACTGTAAATTTCGCTTTGAAGAGTCGCGCTTTAGACTCTATTGGGACAAGCAACTATTTAATATTATGCTGTCTTTTACCGGCTGGAGTCTATGGGGTAATCTTTCTGCTGTTATGACTGGTCAGGGAGTAAATGTACTCTTGAATATTTTCTTTGGACCAGTAGCTAATGCTGCTACAGCTATTGCTATGCAAGTCTCTGGTGCGTTAAACAGTTTTATAAGTAATTTGCAGGTGGCGATTAGTCCGCAAATTATAAAATCTTATGCGGCACAGGATATGGCATATATGCATAAGCTGGTATGTAATGGCGCTAAATATAGTTTTTTTGTATTGTTGTTATTATCCGTTCCAGTATTAAATAATATGGATTTTGTTTTATCAGTATGGCTCGGAAATGTCCCTGATTATACCGTTGTTTTCACTAGATTGATTATATTGAGCATTTTGATTGAAAGCCTTTCCCGCACATTTATTACTGCTGCGCAAGCTACTGGACGTATTAAACTTTACCAGTTTGTTGTCGGTGGTATATTGCTTTTAAATTTACCATTTTCTTATATTCTTTTAAAAAAAGGAGGCGCACCTGAAGTGGTTTTTTACGTGACTATCGCCTTATCTATAACGGCATTATTAGCAAGAATTCAATTAGCATCATCATTAATAAATATGAAGAAAAACAAGTATATATCTGATACTTTAGTGCCTGTTGTTTCTGTTACTTTTTTTGTGTTCTTTGCGAATAGTTATATTGATCGTTTTTTTGAAAATACGTTCTCTGGATTTTTTCTTTCTACGCTAACATCAAGTGTTTTGATTTTATTAGTTGTTTTTATAGTTGGCTTAAGGAAAAGTGAATATGTTTTTTTAAGCCATTTTGTTTTTAAAATTCAAAAAAAACTATGGCGTTAATATGACAAGTAATTATCAAGCTGTAGCTCAAAGTTCACAAGGTGGTTATTTTGAATATGGTTTTTTGTCGAGTTTTTTCTTCAGTCAGAAAAGCTTTCTCGTACCTGTGTCAACTAGTTCTTGTGATGATGTCGTTACTTACATCAGTGTCTGCCCGTTTAACCCAGCACCTCTTGATCCTGTAAAAGATGAAACAGCATTGGCTGAAATCTTTCTTACAAAGGATACGCAAACCCATGAAAAACTTGGCAGGCTAATTGGTATTTATGCCGCGTATTCTAATGAGTTTCGTGAAACATCTTCCTCGGACGGGATTGCAACCTATGTCTTCGATCAACTGCTTGATAAAGGCATAGTGAATCATGTTTTTTCAGTGCGATCTTCAGAGGTGGCGGGTGAGCATTACCAGTATAAAGTGTCGAGCAGTAAAGCGGATTTAAGAGACTCTGCTAAGACTAAATACTACCCAGTGACCTTAGCGACTGTAATGCCAGAGCTAGAGCGTCTTGAAGGTAAGGTGGCTATTGTAGGCATTGCTTGTTTTGTAAAAGCCATTAGTTTAGCTCAGTACCATGATCCAGCCTTAAAAGAGAAAATACCCTTTGTTGCTGGGATTATTTGTGGTGGTGTGAAAAGTAAGTTTTTCACCGAATATCTTGCTTCAAAAGCTGGAGCAAACCCCGAGAAAATCAAACACCCTGACTTCAGGATAAAAGATGTAACGAGTACCGCGAGCGATTATGCATTTGGGTGTGAAGACATTGCGAGTGGCGATTATAAAAAGATAAAGATGCGTGAAGTCGGCGATATGTGGGGCACAGGCCTTTTTAAAGCCAATGCCTGCGACTTCTGCGATGACGTTGTAAATGAGTTGGCTGATATTTCATTAGGCGACGCTTGGCTTGAGCCCTATAGCCAAGACGGTCGTGGTACCAGTGTGATTGTCACTCGCAGCCCACTCGCTGAAAGCATCATACAAGAAGGTGCTAACAACTCAGCTATTGTCATTGAATCTATCAGCCCGGACACCATGCGCGCGTCTCAGCAGGGCAGTTATAACCATCGGCATGACGGTCTTTACGTCCGGGTTAAAGAAATGCAAAAGAAAGGGATACCTATACCCCTAAAGCGATACGGAAAAAAAGCCGTATCGCTGGATGTACTCATGGTGCAAAAGCTAAGAAGAGCAGCTAGACAGACAAGCTTAGATACTTGGCGGCAAACTCAATCAGCGACGGCATTTGATGAGAAAATGGAAAAAACGTTATTGAAGTTAAAGATGGCCACAAAAGTGAATCACCTTAAACGGATGGGGCTTAAGCGCTTTTCACAGCGTTTAGCTGAAAAGGTATTGAGAAAAAAATGAAAATAGCAATTCTTACCCAGCCTCTGCACAACAACTACGGTGGCAACCTACAAAACTTTGCCTTGCAGAAAGTACTCAAGGACATGGGGCATGAGCCAATTACTATTGATAGACACCACTCTATTAAGCTCCGCTCCAAATTAAAACTTGGCTATTTTAAACGTCTAGTTCTTCATTACTTAAAAGGTATGTCTAAGCCTAAGGCCAAAGATTATTTTGGTACGTCTAAAGACAAGCGCGATAGAGCACATGTGATTAGGTTTATCGAAACTTACATTAACAAAACCCCAAGGCTTTATAGCGATCAGGCCGTACAGAAGGCTTTTGCAGAGCATAAATTCGATGCCGTCATTGTCGGTAGTGACCAATGCTGGCGTCCTATATACTCACCTAACATCAGTACTTATTTTTTAGACTTTTTAGAGAGTGACCAATCTATCAAAAAAATAGCCTATGCTGCCTCCTTTGGAACCGAACAATGGGAGTTTGATACACAGCAAACGCAAATGGCACAACGCTTTATTAAGCAGTTTGATGTCGTATCAGTCAGAGAAAAGCAGGCCGTTGAACTTTTAAAAAATAAGCTTAATACAGATGCTAGCTTCGTTTTAGATCCAACTTTACTGCTTAATAAAGACGATTACTTAAAAGTAATAGACGCACATCAGCCACCATTGCCAACGTGTAAAGGCGTATACACTTATGTACTCGATGCTGACGGCTGGAAAGGCCAGGTAATCAATCAAGTGGCCGAAATTCTAAATACAAGTGTTTTTAATAACCAGCCAAAAGCGACAATAGAAAACCCATCAGACAACCCGGATGATTACATTATCCCCAGCATAGAAGGCTGGATAAAAGGCTTTGCCGATGCAGACTTTGTGGTTACCGACTCATTTCACGGCACGGTTTTCTCAATCCTCTTTAACAAACCCTTTGTAAGCTTATTAAACTCAGATAGAGGGGCATCACGCTTTCACTCGATACTTAGCGAGTTTGGTTTAGAGGATAGGCTAGTCACTGAATATGATGAAGCTAAAATAAACTCCTTACTAAACCAAGAGATTGATTACCAACAGGTGAAGGAAAAGTTGGGTCTATTAAGGAAAAACTCTAAAGAGTTTTTGGTGAGGGCTTAGATCAAGGCGACAGCATGAATAGAGCCAGATCACAATATTTTTAATGTTAAGCCTGTCCGAATGGTGACAAATTGATTGTGTAACCACTAATTTCCCTTCGAAAATGAGGTCTACATTCGTTCATGCGTTTACTTTGGGATTTAGATAGACTTTATTTTATAAAAATATGACTGATTTAAGAATAAGCGATTCAAATCTAATCGTCAAAAGCTAGCTGTTTAGATAGCGTTTATTAAATTCACTTTTAATTTTTAAGGCTTTATTAATGTCTAACATATTTCCAATATATTTAGTGTCTTTAGAAAAAGATGTCAAACGTCGTGAAGAGTTAAAAATACGTTTCCCTAAGTATTATGAAAGCTTTATATATATTCCCGCTATTGATGGCCGAGAATTAAGTGCTAAGACTTACTATGATAAAATCATTAGTTACTTTATTGTAAACAATAAAGTTCTATCACCTGGTGAGTTAGGCGCTTCACTTAGCCATATTAATGCTTTAGAAAAATTTATGTTATCTACAGCCAATTATGCTTTAATCCTTGAAGATGACATTATTGGTAGTGATTCTGACATAGACACTGCAATGGAATCCATATCTACTTTGCAGCAGTCTGATTTTTTGTTATTGGGTGGGCAGCAAGGTCTTAACAAGCGTTTTCAATTAGGAAAAAAAAATGTAAAAGACAATTTGTCAAAAGTAAGTTCATTCTCTAGAAAATTTGTAACCAGGGCATGTTGCTATGTCGTTAGTAGAGAAACAGCGAAATGTATTTTAAATTATCAAGCTAAGCATATTGAACTTGCAGACAAATGGGATGCTTTTTTTAAAGGAACAAATACTGAAATATATTTCAAAGATATTTTTAAACATCCTGTAGACCTAAGCGGTAGCCATATAGAATCAGAAAGAAGATATCAAGATAAAAAGTTTATAAAAAAACTTTTTTCTATCGAGGGGCCGAAGAAAATCTACAATAAAATCTACAATAACTGTATGGTCTTTATTTTAAATGCCATAGGCTATAAGAAGTTATGATTATCTATCTCGCTGCATACACAGTCTGTATGTTATTTAGCATAGCAGGACAAAAGTATGTAGAACTTCGAGCTGTTTCTCTTTTATATATAGCTGTTATTGTTTCTGTTCTCGTAGGGTTTCGTGCAGCCGAAATTGGTATAGACACGCAAGCGTACTACTCGTTATATGAGCAAGTATTAAATAGTTTTCATGATACTTGGTTGCAAGGGTACCTGGGTTATATATTTTATTATCTCAGCGAACTTGCAGATTTTTTGGGTGGTGACGCATCTTACTTAACTTTTTTTTATGCTTTGCTCACTTGCGTATTTATATTTTATACGTTGTACCGCTATGGTGTTAGCCTTCCTGTATCTATTGCATATTTTTTTACGGGTATTGGTCTGTTTTTTTTTATGCATAATGTTATGCGCCAAGCGTTAGCAATAGCAATTGTTTTTTATAGTGTTTCATTTATTCGTGATAAGCAGCTTTTAAAATTTATTGTAACAACGACCTTTGCTATTTTAGTGCATGCTTCAGCCGTGTTTTTTATACCATTTTATTTTTTAGCTAGGCTGCCTATTAAAAGCACTGTGCTGCTTGTAGCTTGGCTTATATCCTTACCGTTTATATTTTTTACAAACTTAATTGTAAATATTATTCAAGGCTTATTTTTTTTAATTCCAGATCAATATGTTCATTATCTTTCATCGCAGAGTATGTATGAAGCAGGGGGGGTGTCCGGCTTTGGTTTGGTTTTACTGCTTAAGCAATGCATGTTTTTTTTGATCTGGCTTGCTTATCGAAAAGAATTTCAAATTATTAGCAGTCGAGTTGTTTATTTACTAGCTATGTATGCGATTACAATTGGCAATATTGTTTTAGGGCTTGGGCTAATTGGTCGGTTCAATGAATACCTATTTATTGTTATGTTGTTGGCTTTGCCCATGACTATTAATTCATTGATAAAAGAATCACAAAAAAACTTTGCTTTATTTTTAGTTTGGGTAATGCTTACAGTGATTTTTTTACAAGGTCTATTTAATGGCGCTCAGGGTGTTGTATTGTAAATACACAGATTATTTAATTTGATTTTTTAAGTTTTTTAGAAAGGGCTTTTATTTTTAAGATTCTTTATACTAATATTACTTAATTCCAAATTTCATGAGTTTTAATAAAATTATGTTAAGCTATGACTAAAATTTCTGTTCTCATCCCAACCTACAAGCCCCAAGAGTACCTTGAACGTTGCTTGCAAAGCATTGATGATCAATCTCTGCCCAAAAAAGAATATAAGGTTTATATAGCGCTTAATGGCCCAAAAGACAATTATGCTGACTTCATTCAGCGACTCCTAAGACTTTTTTCATTTGAATACGAGTTTTTTTATCTTGATAAAGCTGGAGTATCCAACGCACGTAACCACCTGATAGACACCTCCACTGAACCATATATCACTTTTATAGATGATGACGATTGTATCAGCCCTACTTATCTAGAATCCTTACTTGCTGTCTCAAGCCTAGACACTATAGGTATCAGCAATTCCTATGATTTTGAACAAGATATCAATGAAAAAAAATCAAACTTTATTGGTCAGTCTTTCTTAAAACTACCCGATATCGAAAAGTCAAAATTTAAAAGTCGTAAGTATTTTTCATCGCCCTGCGCTAAGTTAATTCATCGCAAGATTATCGGCTCCACTCGATTTAATACAAAGCTAGCTATGAGTGAAGATGCTTTATTTATGGCTGAGCTTTCAAATAAAGTACATGCCGTAAAAAAAGCTTCTTCGGAGGCTATTTACTATGTTTATGAAAGACCAAATTCCGCAAGTAGAAAAAAAATTAAACGTGTAGATGAGGTTGAGCGAGTTTTTTATTTAGTTCTTCAATATACAAAGCTTTTTTTTAATCCTCGCTATAATAAGTTGTTTATTGCAACACGTATTGCAGCAACTCTTAAGTTTCTTAAACGAGTTTTTTGATGTCTATTCATGTTTCTATTATTACTCCATTATACAATTCAGCAAGTTTTATAGCTTCCACAATTAATTCAGTTATTGCTCAAACTGCTATATCCTGGGAAATAATAATTGTTGATGATTGCTCTTCTGATAACTCTATTGAAGTTATTCAACCATTTATTGACCGTGATACGCGTATTAAATTTATTAAGTTAGAAGAAAACTCCGGTGCAGCCGTGGCTAGAAACACAGCAATAGAAGCTGCTACTGGCCGTTTTATAGCTTTTTTAGATAGCGATGACTTATGGCATCCTGAAAAACTAGAGAAACAAATTCAATTTATGCTGGATAAAGATGTAGCTTTTAGTTTTTCAGCGTATGAAAAAATTGATGAAAGGGGTGTACCGTTTGATATCGTCAGTGTTCCTGAAAAAATTAGTTATAAGCAGCTTTTGAAAACCAATGTCATCGGTTGTTTGACTGCTATGTACGATGTCGCAAAGCTGGGCAAAGTCTATATGCCAGTGAATACAAAGCGGGAAGATTTTGCTACATGGTTAGCAATTTTGAAAAAAGTCGATTACGCCTATGGTATGCCTGATGTGTTAGCGCAGTACAGAGTGTATGCATCACAAAGTTCAGCCAAAAAGACTAAAATGGCTAAAGAAAATTGGCGCTTATACCGAGATATAGAGCAATTAAATTTTTTTAAGTCATCATATTATTTCGCTCACTATGCTGTGCGTGGTCTGCTGCGTACCAAGTTCCCATCTTTAGCCCGTTGGCTAGGTGTATTGGATTAATACCTTTATTAAGAGATAAACACTGTGACCACCCCTTGGCTCAATGCTTTTTACTCAATTGCACCCGATGCTTCTATCCCCAGCCAACGCATCACCTTCGGCACTTCCGGCTATCGTGATTCTTCTTTAACCGCGAGCTTTAACGAGCTACACATCCTTGCCATTGCTCAAGCTGTGGTGGATTACCGTCAGCAGGCGGGGATCAGTGGGCCGTTGTTTTTTGGGTTTAGACACGCACGCGTTATCGCGCCCAGTGGTACTGAGGCGCTGTATAAGGTTTATGCCGAGAGCTTTATCAGTGAAGCGCATGTGCAGCAGTTGATTGATGAGGCGCAGGACTTATTGAGCGCTTATACTCGGCTGTGGGTTATGACTAGAATAGTCGTCTCGAATTTATTGAGCAGCCAGTAGGCACTTTACTGCGCAGCAAGGAGTTCATTGTGTCGGGTAGTTTCAAGCGCCGCCATTCACGTTGGTATGAAATCATACTTTTTAGCCACGTCTTCCAGTTTTTATTGGGCTTTGCAATCGTGGTTTTGCTGCCGAACTGGATCCGCTGGGGTGAACTGCTGCTAAAGTGGCCGCTAAAAGATGCCGAGCTGAATACCTTAATCGCTAACAGTATTGCATATATCATTTCGTTTTTTATGCTGTACAAGTTTAAGCGTTTTCCAGGCACGCGATCTCTGCCTTTTATTATTCCGACTATTCTGACCTCTTGGTTATTTGTTTTTGCTATTTTGCTTTTTTTACGAGAAGAAAACTATGCTCGGCAGGTTTTAACTTACGCGTTTATCTTGGCCTATATGTGGGCGTTTTTAGGTTATTTTCTTGGTCGTCGTTTTAGTCAGCCCAAGTTGGCTTTAGTGCCTTTTGGCCGTGCTTTAGAGCTGGCGGATACGCCTCATGCGATTATCACTGTTTTAGACAAAACTGACTTAGAAGGGCGTCGCTACGACGGTATTGGTGCTGACTTGCATTCTGCAGAGTTGCCTGATGAATGGGAGAAGTTTTTGGCCGATTGCACCTTGGCGCGCATTCCAGTGTTCCATACCCAGCAGCTGATTGAGTCGATTACCGGTCGGGTTAAAGTGGATCATTTATCAGAGAACATTTTTGGTTCACTGCTGCCATCAGGATTGTATTCAGGCTTTAAACGTTTATTAGATGTGTGCGGAGTTTTACTGGCTGCGCCGTTTTGGGTGCCAGTGATGTTTATTACCGGAATTATTATTAAGCTGGAAAGCAAAGGCTCGATGTTCTTTGTTCAAGAGCGGGTCGGGCTGGGCAACAAAGATTTCAAAGTCTATAAACTGCGCAGTATGTGCCATGACTCGGAAAAAGACGGTGCGCAGTTTGCCCAGGCCGATGATATGCGTATCACTCGTGTAGGGCATTTTATTCGTAAAACACGCCTTGACGAGATCCCACAGTTTATTAATGTGCTGAAAGGCGATATGAGCATTATAGGGCCAAGGCCTGAGCAGCGTGCTTTTGTCGATCAGTTTGAAAAAGAGATTCCATTTTATTCCTATCGCCATGTGGTAAGACCTGGGATTACCGGTTGGGCGCAGGTGGTGCATGGTTATGCGGCGGATGCTGATGATACCCGGGTGAAAATTGAGCATGATTTTTACTACATCAAGCACTTCTCGTTGTGGTTGGATATTTTGATTGTGGTGAAAACAATCCGTACGGTTTTGACGGGTTTTGGGGCACGTTAAAGAATGGCTGAGTTCTGTGGCAGGAGTCCGTTTTATAAAGTGTGACGGGCTTTCCAGCGCTTATAGACCAAGAAGGTAATCCCCCAGCACAGTACGCCAATGGCGACGCCGGTGAGGTTGGCAACGATATCCAGCCAACTAAAATAGCGTGATGATTGGATTTGATGTTGTAGCGCTTCAGAAATGGGTGCCCAGAGCACAATAAGAGTCCAGACTTTCCAAGCTGCTGCTTTAGGAAATGCTGCGCGTGTGAAAAAAGCAAACCCAGCAAATGCTAAAAAATGTAGCATTTTATCTGAGTTTTTAAAAAGACTGGGTGGTCCTTCAGCGCGGAATAAACCGTAGAGTAACAGCGCGGTATAAATCACAAATACACTGCGGCGAAATAAACGGGTTTTAGGGCCAAGCGGGTCGAATTTTAGTGCACTTAATTTAATAAAATTACCCATCAAAAATGATATCCCTATTTTAGTGGCAGTAGCCAGCTTGGTTATATCTGAATGTGGATCCCCAGTGCGACTCTTCTTAAGGGGCGGGGTTCATTCGGCGTCTTTTCGATCGGGGATTGTACAGAAGTTGCTTTCTTATTGGTTTATTTAGAAAAACTTAAAAGTTACAGGGTTCCTGACACAACCAGAAAACTGCCCCAGTGCAAATCATTCGATAACAACGTTTCTGCTTGCTGGGCTTCTTCTGAGCCTGACGGTAAAAACACCGCGCTATGGTATTCAACCTGCTGTACGGGCAGGGTATCAAAGACTGAACGTAACTCATCAATTGTATGCCAGTGCGCGCCACGGTAAGCGCCTTGGCCGCCATTTTGGCCTTTTTCGTGCCACAGCAAACTATTGCGGTTGAGTAAGGCTATGGCAAAGCGGGTACGTGTGACGCGGATAATCTCTTGTATGGCTAATGGCCAGTTTTCTATAAAGCACAGTGCGGTCACTGATACGCAACGAGCAAAACTTTTATTGGCAAAGGGTAGGTTGCGGGCATCACCTTGCAGATAGCGGCTGTGTGGGTCTTGCTGGCGGGCGTAATTGAGCCATTGTGGGTTAATATCTACCCCCGTGACGTTGAGCCCGTCTATTTGCGCAAACTGTCGGGTAAACCAACCGGTGCCACAGCCAACATCCAGTAAGTGCTCGCCCACTTTCGGTTGTAAGAGGTTAAGTAACAGTTGATATTCAACGTTGCCAATCCATGCGCCGCGTTCGCTTGTGTACCATGCATCGTATTCTGCAGCAGAGAGTGGGGTCATTGTGCCTCCTATGCTTTGCTTGGCATAAGCTGCTTGTAAGGTATGGTTATCAGCAGGCAGCTTATTTATAAGATTGTATTAAAAGGTGAGAACTTTATCGCAGCTGGCGACCAGTTTGGCCAGTTCTTGCATGGTGGATGAATCTGCACCTGCAAAGTAGGGATGGTTTTTGTAGATACCGCAGCGTGCCATACAGGTGCCGCACACTTTTACGGGAACGCCTTTAGTGATTAAGTCTTTGAGCATTTGGGAGAGGTCTTGATCATAACCGGCAGGCGGTACGCAAACATCACGTGCCATATCAACCGAGTCGTTCATTAAGAAAATACGCACGTCTTCTTTGTTCTGGCTGAGTTGGTCGGCTAAACGTAAGCCGTTCCAAGTGACATCGGTATTGTCATAAGGCTCGCGGTTGAAAATAATTAAAATAGACATCAGTACATACCTTCCAAGTGTTAATCGTTGTTTGATTTTAAGTGTTTTGAAATAGTATCTAAAGAGGTAAAGTGTCGCGGAGCTTGGGTGCTTTGTAAAATGATGTGCGGCGTGTAGGTGATTCCCGCAGACGTTGATCGTGAGTATTGGATGTTGTATGTGCAGGTATTTTAATGCGACCCTTGAAATCACTTAGAACAGTCCCATATATAAGTTAAGCAAACAAGAAAGGTAGTCGACAGTGAGTCAATATTTTGATAGGTGGTCGACACAGCATGATTTTTAGTGTAATATGTTTGTTCTGTCACCGAGTTAAGTGAACAGCTTTGGGGCCGATTAGGATTCGACGCCGGTTGCAAAACTTTAGGTGCATGCCGAGTTGGTAACAGAACTCGTAAATCCACTGTTGCAAC
>CAZEZR010000006.1:0-58687 GCA_964516465.1 uncultured Thiopseudomonas sp.
TTGCAACCAGTAAAGGATAACTCCTAAAACTCATCTGATCATCCGGTACTCTACAATTACCTGTGTTAAGGGCATGCCTAATAGAGTTGTCATAAGCACAAGACTGGCATTTTTGCGATTTAAAATTTTCATTATTATTATCCTCTAAATACATGGATACTAAAAATATAAAGCTACAGAAGTAACTTTTATTTTTGTGCGGCACTTGGTGAACTGCACACTTTGTAGAAAACGTTAAAGACGTTTGGTTCCAGCTGATCGACGGACGGTTAATGAGTTTCTTATAAAGACTCCGCTCAGGGGAAGCGTTTCCATTACGGCGACAATCGCGCTATTGCCTTGACCTGCGCCTAAGATCCCAACCACATAGGGAGTGGCATTCCCGCATATTTAGCCACCAAGTCCCATAAAGCAATATCAATGGGGGACTGTGCTTGTGGCTTGGTAATAACCAAATCAGAATAATGAAATGATGTTTTGTATTTCGCATCAGGACCAGCTACGACGAATACTTCAACTTTATTGATTTTTAATTTCATAAATTATCTCTACGTATTGTCTTTGCTTAACACTGCAAATGAATAATATTTAGTCCAATAGGTTACCTCGCTAATTGTTTATTTTGCGGTCGGTCCAATGGCCGACTATTTTCTTGAAAATATATTGTGCAAATCGGCTTGTTAAATATTTTTAAAATACTTAAGTAGGGTACATGCCTGCGCGCGAAGCAGAGACCAAGAGGCATGCAAGGTGCGCTGCTGGTGTGGGTGGTGTGACGTCCAGCAACTTCCTTTACACTGGCTGCGACATTATTGGTTTATGGTTTTTAAATGACGCAACTGACAGCACCGCAACATACCGACACTGACTTCAGCAGTGATCCACTCCGCTGGAAAGTTCTTGCAGTGTTACTGATGGCGATTTTTATGTCGTTGATAAGTGTCAGTGTGGTGAATGTGGCTTTGGCTTCAATCCAAGACGCGCTGGATGCCACTCAGTCGGATATTCAGTGGGTCTTATCCGGCTATGCGCTGACGCTTGGTGTGGTGCTGGTCAGTGCGGGCGGGCAGGGGATTTGATGGGCCGTGGCGGGGTTTTTATCCTGGGTACTGCTCTATTTACGCTGGCCTCGATTGCTGCGGAATGAGTACCGCCCCAAATGCATGGGGCGGTTGTGCTAAAAGTGATTTACTTGATAGTCAGCTTACGGCTGTTTTCTTCTGTTTTACGCTTAGGTAAGACTAAGTGCAGTAAGCCCTCTTCATAATGTGCTTCGGCCTTTTCTAAGTCGACCTCGTCGGGCAATTCAAAGCGGCGTGACACGCTACCATAATAGCGCTCGCTACGTAGACTGCGGCGGCCTTCACCAGAGCTGTCCTGTTGTTGGACTTCTGCCTTGATGCTAACGATAGCCCCATCAATATCCACATGGATGTTTTCTTTTTTAACGCCAGGCAATTCGGCCTGAATCTTGTAGACATCGTCCTCTTCTTGAATATCAAGCTTAATGCTTTGGGGCAGTGGATCGCCATGCAGTGGCTTCACATAAAAACCGTCCATATCACCCATCAACTCGTTGAATAGGCGGCTGCGTGTAGGAAATATGCTCATGATTATTCTCCTGTGGATTACTGTACTCTTATATATAAGGTCAGATGATAGAGTTTTCAAGAGCCAGTTGTCAGTCCATTAGTAGCCTGCGCAAACAATAAAATATATAAATTAAAATAAGGGTTTTACTGCCTTGACCATTATCTAAATAGCAACGCTTTCTGAACATGCGATGCCTGTGTTTCATCCATGTATGCTTGACTCGCCGTCTGCGTAAAAGTTGTATCTGCAAGGCAGTCTTGCCTTTGTGCGCGCTTCGGCAACCGGTTTTTAAGAAATAGGTATCGTGGCGCACACCAATAGACTGCACAGAACACTATGGCTTTCTTGGCAAGCAATGCTGATAAAATCAGGCCTTCTCAGCTTGGTCGCTTAACCCTATAACTCTAAATCTTTGATATTAATACACATCTTCTAAATAACGCCCCTCCGCTTTTAAATTATCGACATTGGTGTTTAACGGTTGGAGAATTGTGTCAAACACTTGGCTGACGCTGCTGGCCATGCCCCGTCCACCGCAGACCAGTACTTGCGCGCCTTTTTCAATCAGCTGACGTAAGGCAACTGCATCGGCTAGGATGGAATCTTGTACATAGGCTTTTTCTGCAGCCCGTGAAAATGCGGTGTTTAAACCAGTGAGGCGGTTGTCAGTGAGGTAGTTGTTAAGCTCTGGCTCATAGAGAAAGTCTGACTCTGGATTGCGCCCGCCCCAGTACAAATACATGGGGTTGTGCGCGGTGTTTTTGCGGATAAAACCCGCCAGTGGGCCAATGCCTGCACCGGCGCCTACCAAGATAATCGATTGCGCCCCGCCGGTTGGACGAAAACCTGGGTTGTGCTGAATAAAGCCAGCAATGCGATCGCCAGGTTGCAGGTTGTGTAAATAGCTTGAGCACAAACCATTGGCCTGTTTACGTACACAAATTTCCAACTGTCCATCTGAGGACGATGATGCGAGTGAGTACAAACGGGCGCTGTGGCCGTTGGGTGGAGTAATGCCGATGAGATCACCGGCTTCGAAGTCTAGCGCCTGATGTCGATTACGAAAGGTTAGGATCTGCCACAGGTTTCGATCCTGTGGCACCGCTTTAAAGCGCAAGATGCTGGTTGGCGCATTTACAGCAACGCCGTAGTCGGCTCGCTCAACCAGCTCGAACGCTACAGTGGCAGCAGGCGCAGGGTTGTGAGTGAGTTTGAGCGCCAGTCCTAGATGCTGGCTGATCGCCTCACCCCAGTGACGAAACTGTGTGGCGGAGTTGCGATTAATCAGCGTCACAGGATGCAGACGTTGTAACCCTTTGTTGTTCAGAGCACTGTCCACATCCAGCGCATACTGACAGAATTTCGGAAACTGTTGATCACCAAAGCCGAGCACTGCAACTTTCAGCGCGTTATCCGCCTGAAAGTTTTCGAGCTGGGTCATAAACTGGCTGGCAGAAGCGGGTGCGTCGCCGTCGCCATAAGTTGAGGTTAAAATAAACAATGTGGAGGCTTTGGGGTAGTGCTGTGCAAAGTCATTCATCGCTGCGCAGTGCACCTGTTTACCGGCTTGGTTCAGTTGGCTGTGCAGATCCTGGGCAAAACCCCAAGTGGTATTGCCTTCGGAGCCCACCAAAATAACGGTGTCCGCTTCTGTGCTACTGACACTTTCGATCTGGCCCAGAGCAGAAGAGCGCCGTTGCCACCAGGTTTGCACCCCAGTCAACGCCAGCACTGGCACTGCAAGTACGGTCAAACCAAGCATCAGCGCCAACCACCATAGACCTTCACCGGTATGCAAGATGGTCATCCAGCGCTGCAACGTACTGTGGCTTGAGTGTTGCTGAAACTGCAGCAGTGCGCCATTGGACTGATCCACAAACCCTGCGCCTTGAGTGGTGCTGAGTGAGTAGACGTCAGTGGGGTCATTCGGATAGGGGAAGACCAGCTCGCGCAATTGGTTGATATCTAAGTTCTGCAGAGCGCTCAAGGAGCCTACTGGTGCTGGTGTGCCAGTTGAGACCTGTGTTGGAAAGGCTGGCTCTGCATTACTCGCTTCTGGCAACAGTTCAAAGCGTACGGCTGACATGTAGCTGCCAGTCAGGGCCGAGAAAAGCAAACCGATCACGGCAAAGCGAGCAAACTCAGCATGAATTCTTTGACTGCCAGAGCCCGCAATGGGCTGCAATATTGATTTCCAGCCGCCCATCCGGCGAGCCAGTAGGAAAAGACCAGACAAGCAGATCAGCACCATCAATGCTGCTAAAATCCCGGCCAACATCCGTCCCGAATCACCCAGCAGAAAAGAGCGGTGCAAGTTCTTTACCCAACGCACCCAAGTTGAAGGCTGGTAGGTCGCAATGCTTGCACCGCTGATAGGGTTGACCAAATCGCTAGCAGGCTGACCATCACGGCTGTAATAGACGATGATTTCCCCTGCTGGCGAGCGGGTGATCTGTTCGGTGTTGGGGTAGTGCGCTATAACACGCTTGGCCAACTCAGCAACGTTAAGATCACCGGCGGCTGGAACGGTCGCAGCGGAGCGCTCCAGTGCCGGCACAATGGATAACACTGCTCCAGAGATCGCCAGCACTAATAGCAACAAGGCGGCGATCAGTCCGGGTAAGCCATGGAGCTTGCGCAACATAATATGTACTCCTATTAATTACTTAAGTTGATAAACAAAAGAGCGCACATAGCCGCTGCCAGCCACTGACTTGCCAGAGCCTGCAGTGGTCAGGGGCACTACCACATCGGCACGGTTGTCGCGCATATCTTCCACGGCGCTGTCCACCCGCACTTGGTAACCGGCATCGATTAAAGCATCATCAACGTCTAGGGTGACATTTAGAGTGCGGCCACTGGTGACACTGGCGCCACTGAGACCATCGTATTCGGCCGGCTTCAGGCCACTCCCGCGAGCCCAGTCGCGTAAATGCTTGTAGTATTTGCTTTTTTCACCCGAAATCCACAGGGTCTGGTGGTATTTTCCGGCCTCATCAGTGAGGTAGAGGGCCAAATAAGCGCCATCACCACCGTAATCGCTGAGCTGGGTGGTAAAGGTGACTTCTCGCGCCTGAGCGTGGACTGGCAAGGTCATCGCAGTAGCGAGGCCAAGCGCAAATAGAATTTTTTTCATGGTGCTGTCTCCGTAAAGGTTTCGGCAGTAAGCGGCGTTAGAAACGGCCACTTACGCAGTGGTTAAGCGTTGCTGGTCCATTACTCAATGGTCACTTTAGGTTTAGATTTTGACACCTTTTTAAGCGGCGCCTGTTCTTGGCTGAGCGGTTTACTGTAGCGCTGTAGTGTGTGGCGGAAGTCGTCACTATCACTGACATTTTTTCGGTTTATTTTGATTTCAATTTCCCTTAGATTGAGCGAGGCAGGGGCGTACTCAGCTTTGATGCGATGACCCTCTGCATCCACGCCTTTCACTTCATAGCAGCCGTCATCCACTTTAATCCGCTGCACTGTCCAGCCTTGATCTTCCAGTTGTTGGCGCAGATTCTCCCGTGGTTGCCATTGATCAATGGGGTCGGTGCAATCATCGTCAGCCAAAGTGCTGGCGCTGATCAGCAGCAATGAAAGACCAATAACGGTGGGTTTGATATTCATCGCAGTGTCTCCTGTTTGGGTTGTGTTATTCAGAGTAAGGCGTCCACCTGACAGCAACCTGAATAGGCAGATAAATCACTGACTAAGCAGCACGGTTGTACGATTCAGGCTGTTGTCAGTGTGTGACTGTAGTATCTTTTGCACAAGGTTAGATTAGAGGTGCAGGATGCGAGTACTTTTGGTTGAAGATACTGCTGGACTCGGCGAGGCGGTGCGGGATCAAATCAGTGATGATGGTCATGCAGTGGATTGGGTGCAGAGTCTGGGTTTTGCGCAAGCAAGCATGCATTCCACCAGCTACAATTTGATCCTGCTCGACTTAATGTTGCCAGATGGCTACGGTTTGGATTTCTTGAAAAAACTGCGCGCTGCCGGTGATACAACGCCGGTGATTATTCTTACCGCAAGGGATCAGGTGTCCGATCGGATTGCTGGACTGAATGCCGGTGCCGATGATTATCTGGTCAAGCCTTTTGATTTATCTGAACTGTCGGCTCGCGTCTCTGCTGTGGCACGCCGGTATCGGGGCAATCCCAACCCTGTGTTGCAGATTGGTGATCTAGAAGTGGACCTTGGCGATCATCGCGTCAGCCGTAATGGCGAAGCGCTGGAGCTGACTGCGCGGGAATGGGCGCTCTTTGAAGGTCTTTTGCAGCGTCCAGGAATATTACTGTCGAAGACGCAGCTGGAAGATCGGCTGTATCAGTTTGGCGCAGAAATTGAGAGCAACACCATCGAGGTGTATATCAGCCGTTTGCGCAAAAAGCTGGGCCGCGATGCGATTGTCACGGTTCGAGGAATGGGCTATCGCTTGGGATCCTATGAATAATACGACCAGCTTGCAGAAAACCCTGGGTCTCTCACTGATTATCGGGATTATCCTGCTGTGGCTGCTTGGTGTGGCAACAGCAGGCTTGATTGCTCAGCACGAAATGAATGAGATGTTCGACAGTGCGCTGGAAGAAACTGCGCAGCGTATTTTACCACTGGCGGTGAGCGAAATACTCAGTCGCGAAAGTGACACCGGTCCGCAGCGGACACCTCTACTTAAAGACCATGATGAGTACCTCACCTATTTGGTACGCAGGCCATCGGGTAAGCTTTTATTGCAATCCCATGCTGTTGATCCAAGTATTTTTGGCGCCCAGCCCCGTGAAGGTTTTTTTGCAACAACAACTCATCGTTTCTACGGAGCATCAGCGGTGAGCGGCACCATCTATATAGAAGTGGCCGAGCCTTTGGCCCATAGGCGCAAAGCTGTGCGGGAGACCATCCTTGCTTTATTGACGCCATTGCTGCTGTTGATTCCGGTGAGCCTGCTTGGCGTTTGGTGGCTGATCAGGCGTTCGTTACGCAGAGTGATTGTCTTGCAACAGTTGATTGAAGCCCGTCATGGCGGTGATTTGTCTGCAGTTAAGGTTCAGCAGCTGCCGCAAGAGTTTGCGCCTTTACTCAATGCGGTTAACCATCTATTAGCGCGCCTACGCAGAGCCCTTGAAGCAGAACGCAGTTTTACCGCCAATAGTGCCCATGAGTTGCGCACACCACTGGCCACCGCTTTGGCCAAGCTGCAGCGCTTACAAGCGAAAACTCAGGATATGCAGATTAAAGCGCAGGTTAAGGAGGTCGAACTATCGCTGCGGACTTTGTCCCGGTTGTCAGAAAAACTCTTAGAGCTGGCCAAAGCTGAAGGGGGCAGTGCACTGGCAGAAAATCCGCATGATCTGCTACCGATTCTGCAGATGATTGCCAGTGATTATCAGTATAAAGCGCCTGGACGCCTGCAGTTGGCTTTGCCTGAGCAGGCTGTGATGTCATTGCTGGATCCCGATGTGTTTGCGATTTTAATCCGTAATCTGATTGAGAATGCTCTTAAGCATGGTGCCACTGATCAGCCGGTAAAAATCAGTCTAACGGAGAAGGGTGTTTTGCGCGTAGTGAATGGCGGCGAAATTGTACCGCTGGAGCAGCTGGCTTTATTGCGCCAGCGCTTTGTCCGTGCAGATAGCAAAAGCCTCGGCTCCGGCATTGGTCTTGCGATTGTCGATGCGATTGTCACAGGTGCGGGAATTAAGCTGAATCTGCGCTCACCGGCCTCAGGGCAGAGTGATGGTTTTGAAGCAGAGCTGAATATTGTGGTGGCTCGTACAGACGGCTAGAACTTATTGGCAGACTTCAGCAGGCGCGGATTAAAGCAGCTGAGCAAAATATGTCAGCAACATAGATGATCAAGTGCACAGCGCATAATGCGCAGATGTGCCGATGGAGGTATTTATCCAATATTTTCTTAAAAACTTTAATCAAAGCTAGGTTAGCGCGCGATTAAGGCTGTTGTCAGGTTTAAGCGGCACACTTTAAACACACCCAAGGGGAGTTTATTGTATGCCTAGCTTACGCACCTGTGTCAGTCTTTTTCTGCTGGTGGCGCTGCAGCTTAGTTTTTTAAGCCTAAGCCCCAGTTATGAGCAGTTACTGACCACCAGTGGCTATCTTGCCATCAATTTTATGTCCATCACTTTAGTTTTGGCCGCTCGGCCGGGCTGGTTGGAAGCACCGTTAGGTGGTCTGGATAAAATGTACCAGCTGCACAAATGGACTGGCATTCTGGCGGTTATTGCAGCGCTGGCGCATTGGCTGATTGAAATGTCTGATGATGCTTTAGAGGCGTTATTTGGTAATGATCGAAGCTTAAAAGAAGCCGACTTTTCAGGGCTGTTAGACAGTTTACAAAGTGGCGCAGAGGACTTAGCTGAACCGGGTCTATATTTATTGCTGTTTCTGGTGGCGATTACTCTAACGCGCTGGGTGCCTTATGTGTTTTGGCGTTACTTGCACCGAGTGATGCCACTGATTTATCTAGCACTGGCATCCCATGCACTGCTGTTGGCACCACTGAAGTGGTGGCAACAACCCACCGGCTGGTTAATGGCATTGCTGATGTTGGCGGGTGTTAGCGCTAGCGTGCAATCATTAACTGGCAATATTGGCAAAAGTCGCCGCTATCAAGGCTTAGTGCAGACTGTTAAGCAGGCATCAGCCAATATTACCGAAGTGGTCTGTGATATGGGTCAGCGCTGGCCGGGGCATCAAGCTGGACAGTTTGCACTGGTGACCTTTGATCATCTGGAAGGGGCGCATCCATTCACACTGGCCAGTGCCGATCATGGCAACGGGCAGCTCAGCTTGCAGATCAAAGCATTAGGTGATTACACCGGTAAACTCCCGCAGCGGTTGCACAATGGTCGGGCGGTTACGCTGGAAGGACCTTATGGTCGCTTTAATCCCGATAGCGGCAGAAAAAGTGCCCAGCAGATTTGGGTGGCGGGTGGTATTGGTGTCACACCGTTTTTGGCGGCACTGGAAAACCGTCTGCTGCATAACGAACAAGACTATCCTGCGGTGATCCTGCATTACTGTACTGCTGACGCTGCGACTGATCCTATGTTGACGCGTCTGCAGCAATTGACCGAACAGCTTCCGAGCATAACACTGCATATCCACGACAGTCAGCAGGGGCAACGTTTAACCGTCCAGCAGCTGCAAATTCAAGACTCAAAAGTGGACCTGTGGTTTTGCGGGCCACACGGCTTAGCAGCAGCTCTGCGCGAAGGGCTTAAGCACGAGCCTATATCAGTGCGCTTTCATCAGGAGTCTTTTGAGTTTCGTTAAAACTTACCGCTGATGACCATTACTGAGGTCATGGTCATCAGCGGTCAGTTGCGCTCGTTTAACAAGATTGCTGTGCGTTTCTGCCGCGTCCAGCCGCATACGTGGGCTATCTGTATTGTCGATAAAGCTGTGTCCATCTAGTGCTGTCAGGCTGCAACCCCAAAGATGCGGCCAACACCCGCAGTGAGTGCCATAGCCAATGCGCCCCAAAAGGTTACACGTACGGCGCCAATGACTAGAGACGCGCCGCCAGCTCGTGCGGCAAGGGTACCAAGAATGGCTAAAAACACTAAAGAAGAGCTGGCAACAACGGCGATCAATCGAGGCCCAGGTACAATCCATGCCATCAATAAGGGAAGGGCAGCGCCAATGGTAAATGCTCCTGCTGAGGAAAAAGCGGCCTGTACTGGGCGTGCGGTGTTGCCTTCTGATAAGCCAATTTCATCTCGAAGATGGGTGCCAAGCGCGTCATACGCCATAAGCTGCTCTGCAACTTGTTTAGCTAAATCGGGCTCAAGCCCACGGTCTTGATAAATTTGCGTAAGCTCTTTTTTTTCAAACTCAAAATTGCTCTCGAGTGAGCGTCTTTCCTGTTCAATATCGGCGCGCTCAACATCTGCTTGTGAGCTGACTGATACATATTCACCAGCGGCCATGGACATGGCTCCGGCAACCAACCCAGCCAGACCGGCCAGAATAATACTGTCCTGTGTAGCGCTGGCTGCTGCTACGCCAATAATAAGACTGGCAGTCGAGACAATACCGTCATTGGCACCTAACACAGCTGCCCGTAACCAACTGACACGCTGTGATCGGTGAGCTTTATGCTGAGTCATAGGCGGCCTCAATAGTGTTGGTGCGCTCAGCCTGAGTTTTGATGACAAAAGCTAAACGCTTAGGTTCGAACGTCTAGCATAGCTGTTATTGCAGTCCAGCGGCATGCTTTAAGTCGTCCGGCAATATAGACATCAGTAAATCTCGCAGCCATTCTAGGTTCACAGGGTCTTTTAGACCGTCTTTAGAGTTTTGATGGCCATGCGTCCAGCGACGTTGGCCGGTAACAAACTCATTGCTGTGGCCCATAATCTTAGTAATACGGCGGTTGCGCTCCAGTTCCCAGGCGGTGACGGGAAATTTTTGGTCCCAGTACATCAGAAGTTTTTGCTGTTGCGGGCTTACTTTTAGATCGTAGCGATCGGCCATATAGAAGTTGATCCGCGCCACCATGCCTTTTGCCTCGTCTCTGGCCTCAAAAACACGCTGATTAAAATCAACTTTGCTGGTGCACTGGTCATGTTGCTGGCGCGCCTTGGGCAGTTCGCCAAATCTGTAGTTGGAGCGATCGGCATTGACCTCACCAATGGCTACGGTCAGGTTGTGTAAGTTGGCTTCCATGCGGCTAAATACGGGATCGTTTTGGCTGCAGTTAGCACGTCCGCCATTTTTCCAGCACTGGCGTTGCTGGCCAAACCAGCTGGCGGGGACCACATGTTCCCACTCGGTTCGCTCAGCTCGGGTGTGTTGTGCCCTGACTTGGTAACCACAGCTTTTATGATCAACTCTACCGCCTGACTTTCCCACCCAGCGCCAATCACAACCGCAGTAGATCGTACCCAGTGCACCGTTTTTATTTTGGTCGTAATAGACTTTTTCTTTAAGTGTAACTTTGGCCTTGGAGAAGGATTCGGGTGCGTTATCAATGGTTGTGAAGGCTAAAAATGCAGTGGCGACAACAGCTATGATTTTTACGAGCTTGCGGGGGAAACGAACAGACACGAGGGTTCCTTAGCGGGTGAAGCGATGAATGGGTGAGATGGTAATAAATGCTGCGAAAAAAGCGGCATTATACCCATCTAATTAAATTTGGCTTTAAAACCAGAGATTTGCTTGTATACAGCGCTGCTACTCTTCAGCCCCACAGGGCACTTTCCGTTAGAACCTTTCCACTGCATAAATACCTGTAATCGTCCAGTTAGCATTATTTCTGCTAAGCGTTTCAGAAAAACATGGTTTTTGCTGGATGATCCTGCAGCTATATTTGAGCCCGCCATTAAGTCATGTCAGCGCTTTGCTAGTAACCAATCAAGCAATGCTGCGCTCACTTATCACTGTTTATGAGGTCTGTATGACACACTTTGCTTTATTAACCGAAAACACCGCCCCTGATGCCAGCCAGCCGTATTTAAAAAAAGTTGTGGCCAAAAATGGCTTTCTCCCCAACCTCGTGGCCGTGCTGGCTCATGCGCCAACGGCACTGGAAACTTATTTAACTGTGGGTGAGATTAACGGTCGCTCCAGCCTGTCATTGATTGAACGGGAAGTGATTCAGATTACCGCGGCCAGTATCCATGGTTGTGAGTTTTGTGTGGCGGGGCATACCGCCATTACCAGTAAGCAAACCGATTTGCCTAAGGCGGTGATTGCCAAGCTGCAAGAGCGTGGTCACACCGGCGATGCGAAAATTGATGCTTTGGTCAGTTTTGTCCGCAGCGTTATCGCTAGCCGTGGTGCGGTGAGTAACGGTGAGCTGGAAGACTTTATTAACGCCGGCTTTGTCCAAGCGCAAGCGTTGGAAGTGGTGTTAGGTGTGAGCTTGGCCACCTTGTGCAACTTTACCAACAATCTGGCTAAAAACGATATCAACCCACAGTTACAAGCATTTCGTCCAGGGGTGTTTCAGTCATGAGTGTCCACACAAATACGCCCAGCGTATGGGATTGGTTAGAAAAAAATGCAGTCTCGCTAAATAATGACAATCAGGCGGCGACTCAGGTTTTGCCGCAACTGGGTGCTGCGGGTTTATTCCGCATTGGTGTACCTGAGGCGCAGGGTGGTTACGGCGGCACTGCGTTTCATGCGGTGCAAGCGATTGCTCGAGTGGCGGAACACTCATTGACTGCCGCCTTTGTTTTTTGGAGTCAGCGGGTGTTTATTGAGTATTTGCTGCAGGCAGATAATCAAGCGCTGCAGGATAAGTACTTGCCAGCCTTATTAGAGGGTACTTTGGCTGGGGCAACCGGTTTATCCAATGCGATGAAGTTTCTCTCTGGTATTGAAGGCTTGCAGATTGCAGCGCAGCCCAATGAGCAAGGGTTAAAGCTGGATGGAAAACTGCCTTGGGTGACCAATCTAAACCCGGACGGCTTTTTAGTCGCCGCCGCGGTCGCACGCAGCAGTGATCAGCAGCCGATGATTGTGGTACTCAGCAGTGAAGACGAAGGTTTACTGCGCAGTGCTGATCTTGAGTTATCCGGAATGCGCGGCAGTAATACCGCTGCCATTGATTTACAGGGAGTGCAGATTTCAGCTGAGCGGGTGCTGGATGACAATGCCCTAAGCTTTTGCCCTGCGGTGCGCCCAGAGTTTTTAGCCTTTCAGTGTGGTTTGTCATTAGGACTGAGTAAGGCCAGTTTGAATGCAACTCAGAAACGCATTGAACACAACGCAGTTTGGCCTCTGTTAGCGCCACGCCTGCAATCGCTGCGACAGCAGTTGCGTAGCGCCGAGCTGACTTTAGAGCAGGGCTTGCAGGATAAAAGCTTCTTAACCGATCCGGTTGCGCTGTTTGAAATTCGCATTCAGTTGGCTGCTGTGGTGCAGCAATCCATTGCCCTCGAGCTGGAAGCCAGTGGTGGTGGGGCGTATTTGCAGCAATATAACCAAAACTTCTATCGCCGTTTGCTGGAATCAGTGTTTGTCCCAGTGCTGACCCCCAGCTTGGTGCAACTGCAAAGTGCCGTGCAAGAGAGTCGGAGCTGACCATGAATGCTTTCGTACCCTTAGCCACTCAAGTTCCTGTGCTGGATGTGCAGCGCCTTGGCTTTAGTTATACGCCCGAGGCAAGAATTTTTGATGATATTAGTCTGAGCATTCAGCGCAGTGAGATTGTGGTGTTATTGGGTGGCAGTGGTTGCGGTAAATCCTCCCTGTTAAAAGTTCTGGCTGGCTTGCAAGTGCCGTCAGTGGGGCAGGTGAGTTTTTCTGGGCAGGCCATGGATAAACCGCATCCTCGCAGTGCTTTAATCTTTCAGCAGGCCAGTTTACTGCCTTGGTTGCGGGTGGAAGACAATATTGGTTTTGGTTTGGATTTTAAGCATCAACCGGATCTAAGTCGCCAGTTGCACCGTGAGCGGGTGAGCGAAGCCTTAACCGCAGTGGGTTTGCAGCACCGTAAACGGGCTTGGCCCAGTGAATTGTCCGGTGGGCAAGCGCAGCGTATTGCTTTGGCGCGGGCGCTGGCTAAACAGCCGGAACTGCTGTTTGCCGATGAGCCTTTTTCTGCTTTAGATGCCATTACCCGCACTGAAATGCAGCAGCTGCTAGTCAGTCTGGTGCGGCGCTGGAATACCGCAGTACTGCTGGTGACCCATGATATTGATGAGGCCATTGCGGTGGCGGATCGGATTATTTTAATGGGGGGTCAGCCCGGCAAAATCGTTCAGCAGTGGCAGGTGCCATTGCAGCACCCACGTACCGAACATGCTGCAGCAGCACTGAGTTTGCGTCAGGAAATATTAGGTTATTTAAATCGTACGGTCACCGTACAGTAAAATTATTGTTGAGGTTTAAAATGAGCACAGAGCAGCCGCATATTTGTCTGACATCCAGTTGTGATTGCGGCATGAGTCGCCGAGACTTTCTGAAACTGTCTGCGCTCACCAGTGCAGCGCTGGCGCTGCCGTTATTGCAGGCTGGTGATGTTCAAGCGCAGCAATTCAACAGTGATGATATGCCGGTTAAAATTGGTTATTTACCATTGACCGATGCCACACCGCTGCTGGTTGCCGATGCCTTAGGCATGTACGAGGCTGAAGGTTTAACTTGCGAGAAACCGCGATTATTTCGCAGCTGGGCGCAAATTGTTGAGGCCTTTGTGTCCGGTCAGGTCAATGTGATCCATTTATTAGCGCCAGCAACTTTATGGGTACGCTATGGCGCACGTTTTCCAGCAAAAGTTGTGGCGTGGAACCACACCAATGGTTCGGCATTAACGGTGGCCAACTCGATTAATAGCATCAGTGAGCTGGCTGGGAAAACGGTTTCGGTACCTTTTTGGTACTCCATGCACAATATCCTGTTGCAGCAGTTATTGCGGGATAATAATTTAGTTCCTGTTACCAGCGGCCGTGTAACAACGCTGGCTGACAATGAGGTGCGCATTATTGTCCAGCCACCGTCTGAAATGGTTTCGGCCTTAGCCAGTGGCGCGATTGCTGGCTTTATTGTCGCCGACCCTTTTAATGCCATTGCGGAAAGCAAAGGCATTGGTAAGCCACTGCGTTTTTCCGGGGATATGTGGAAGGACCATGCCTGCTGCGTGACGGTGTTATCGGAGCGGGATATTGAACAGCGCCCCGAGTGGGCACAAAAAGTCACCACCGCACTGGTTAAGGCGCAGCTGTGGGTTAAAGATAATCCAGTGCAAACTGCAGCTTTGCTGGCCAATAGCGCCGAGCAGCGCTACAGCCCCCACGATGCAGAAGTCTTGCAGCGGGTTTTTTCCACAGAGGATTACCAACAGTATCACGATCAACTGGCCCATCCGCAGTGGCAACAGCAGCGGATTGATTTCCAGCCGTATCCGTACCCGTCTTACACAGAGCAATTGGTGCGCAGCTTGCAAGGGACGCAACTGGAAGGCAATAACGCATTTTTAGCCAAACTGGAGCCATCTTTTGTGGCAGAGGATTTGGTGGATGAGCGTTTTGTGCGTAAGGCCTTGGAAGAGGTGGGTGGGCTTGCAGCTTTTGGTCTGCCGGCAGTCTTCAATCGTGAGGAGCAACTCGGGGTATGAAACTGATTGATAACCGCTATGTATTGCCGCTACTGGGAATTGGGTTGGCGTTAGCGGGCTGGGCTGTGGCGATTCAGCTGCTGTCAGTGGAGCAACCCATTCTGATTAACTTTGCCCCTGAGCATACTTTTCCTGCCTTAGCGCATTTGCTCTCCGACAGTTATATGTGGGTGCATATTGGTTTGAGTTTGCAGCGGGTGGCGGTGGGCTTGCTCTGTGCCTTAGTGATTGGCGTGCCACTGGGCATTTGGATCGGTTTGTCGCAACGCTTTGCGCGGCTAACTGGGGTGCTGTTTCAGTTTTTACGGATGATTTCACCACTGTCATGGATGCCGTTAGTGGTGATGCTGGTGGGCATTGGTGATGCGCCGGTGTATTTCTTATTGGCATTTGCTGCGGTGTGGCCAATTATTTTGGGCACTGCAGCAGGCGTGCAGCAACTCAATCCGGACTGGTTGCTGCTGGCAAAGAGTTTGTCAGCCACCGGCCGCGAAATGATTTTCAAAGTTATTCTGCCAGGGATTATGGTGCACATTCTCAATGGCACACGCCTTGCGGTGGGGATTATTTGGATTGTACTGGTGCCTGCGGAAATGCTCGGGGTCAGCGCAGGGCTGGGCTATTTTGTGCTGGATACACGGGACCGTTTGGCTTACGACGAACTGATGGCGGTGATTTTATTAATTGGTTTGTTGGGCTTTTTGTTGGATTGGTCATTGCGCAGTTTGCATGATTTCTGGGCGCGATAAGCCAGCTGTGTATCTGTGAATACGCTGAGCGGGAGTCGAGCTGTTGCGCTGCTCCTTGCTCAGTTGTGAGCGGTCGATATGGGCTGTGGGATACAGATGACACCAGTATCTAACTAAAACTTCTGAGCTTAGGCGCAAATAGTCTTCGGCTGCTAAGCTTATTGCCTTTATACTAAAAAAGCATAAAAAACATTTTCTTATGCGTTTTCTTTGGTCGTGTGACCTTGCTTGTGGGATTGTGAGTATGAATTTTCAACAGTTACGTATTATTCGAGAATCAGTACGTCAGGACTTTAATTTAACCAAAGTGGCCAGTGCGTTGTTTACCTCGCAATCGGGTGTATCCAAGCATATTAAAGATCTAGAAGAAGAGTTAGGTATTGAGCTCTATGTGCGCAGAGGTAAGCGTTTACTGGGCTTAACTGAGCCTGGAGAAAAAGCGCTATTGTATGTGGAGCGCATGCTGGCCGATGAGCGCAATATTAAAAACCTGGCCGAACACTACAGTAATCAAGATGTGGGCGAGTTAACCGTGGCCACCACCCATATGCAAGCCCGCTATATATTGCCGCCGGTGGTGCGCAGCTTTAAAGCCAAATATCCCAATGTCAGTTTGCGTCTGCATCAAGGCAGCCCCAGTGAGATTGTCAGCATGTTGCTCAGTGGTGAAGCCGATATTGGTATTGCTACCGAGTCGTTGGACACCGCTTTACCGCTGGCGCATTTCCCCTATCACCGTTGGCACCACGGGGTGATCGTACCCAAAGGACATCCGTTGACCGAACTTGAAGAATTAACTTTGGAGGCCATTGAAGAGTATCCGGTGATTACTTACCACGAGGGGTTTACCGGACGGGCCAGTATTGAAAAAGCCTTTGCCACACGCAGTTTGCATCCAGAGATTATTATGACTGCACTGGATGCTGATGTGATCAAATCCTATGTTGAGCTAGGACTGGGTATTGGCATTATTGCGTCTATTGCCTTCAATAAAAATAAAGATACGGAATTTGAGTTGCTTAATGCTGAGCATCTGTTTGAAGAAAAACAAACCTATATTGCCGTGCGGCGCGATAATTTACTGCGCCAGTTTGCTTTTCAGTTTATTGAACAATGTGCGCCTGAACTCAACGAGCAATGTGTGCGGGCTAAATTAAAATTGCTCGCATGACTGAGTAGGGTGGGCTTTTGAGTCAGTGAACACAGGGTTGTGACGGGTTTTGACTCAGCGGCCCGTTGGAATCTAAGCATTGAGAAGTAATTGTTTTCCACACCGAGCGCGTATGACTCTGCTTATCTGCGCAACGATGTGGTTAATATGTTTTTGATAAAAACTTGCTGAGTAAAACGCAATCAGTGCTGAGTGAGCTGTGCAGCTCGTTGGCCTGGGTCGTCAACACTGGTGTAAGTTGGGGTGTTTTTTCTTGCGAAGTTCTATGGACTAAGCAGCTAGACTAATAGGCTAAGCCGTTGTACTTTTTACTCAGTAGCAACGGCTCAGTCATCCAGTGTTATTCGGTGCTTAACTGGGCATGCAGTTACCGCTGTAAGTGACCTTGCTGGCGTCTCCAGAAAAGTCGATCATTTTAACTGAGTTGATAGTAAATGAGCTTCTATGAATCAGCCACTGACCATCATGGTTTTTTTCAAAACCATCAAGATAGTAACCACCGAGTTCTAGACTGGTTTTATCTTGGGTGTTGATGCTTTGAAAACGCATGCTGATTTTGAGGCTGGCAGTGTTGTGGTTGAGCTGAAGAAATATGGGGTTTTTCGCATGGTGCATATCAACAATATGCTTATGGCAGCCGAGCTGTTTAAAGATTGCAACAAAGTCTTCGCGGCTCGTAAAAGTCCCGATATGACCAAAATTAATATCAACCTTGCCGCTGATAAAACAGTCGTTGATCAGTTCAGGTTGCTTTTCATCGCAGGCATTGAGGTAGCGGTATTTTAATTCGAGGATTGCTTGCTTGTCTTCAAGTTGCTGTAAGCGTTGCTCGATGGTTGTTGCTTGTTTCATAGAGAGCCTTATTGTTGTGTTTATTAGAGGGCCATTGATGCTAAGGCTTTGGTCACTGATTTCAATCGAAATTTATCTTGATTATTGGCAATTAAAATTTTCCTGCACTGAGTTAGGCTGTTGAGCTGTTCTTTTACCCAGCGTCACCCGCAAGCCTATTGCAGTGACAGCAAGTCAAATCTCTTGCTAGATGCAACGGCTGAGGGGATGCAGCTGCTTGCTTTTATTTGTCTGCTTAGTAAGCCGCAGTTATGGACTGGATACGTTTAAAAGTGGTCTTGACTTATACTGGCAGCGCAAGCAATAGCACTGGCTGGTGTATACATTCATCTAAGTCAGCTCAACGAAGGTATTTAGCCCATAGCGCAGCAGCACAGCAGCGCTAAAGTTAGCGTAAGGATCCTATGCATAATAAATTATTGATCCAGGTGTCCTTGGCCCACTTGGTCAGTCATCTGCATATGATGACGATTCCCGCATTGCTGCCCTTATTGCCGTCATTTATGAATGTCAGCTTTCTCCAGCTGGGCTTTGCCCTAGGTGTGTTTAATGTTGTCTCTGCTGTGGTGCAAGCGCCGCTGGGCTTTATGGTGGATCGTGTAGGTGCGCAAAAAATGCTGACCTGGGCGTTAGCGGTTGGTTCTATAAGCTTTGCGCTCTTGGCCATTTGGCCGGTTTTTCCGGTGCTATTGCTGGCAATGTGCAGCGCTGGTCTCGCCAATGGGGTTTATCATCCAGCGGATTACGCGTTGCTCTCGCAAGGCATGCAGCCGGATAAAATGGGTCGAGCATTTTCCATTCATACCTTTGCCGGTTTTCTTGGCGCTGCGCTGGCGCCGCTGATTCTCTTAGGTTTGGCGCAGGTGGTTAATATGAGTTTGGCGTTTGCAGTGTCCAGTGGTGCGGGTCTGGTCGTTTTAAGCTTGTTTGTATTTAGTCGCGCAAGCCCGCCGGTGCTAGAGAGCTTTACAAATCTATCTGAGCCGGTTGAGCAGGCTGCTAGAGAACAGCGGCCGCTGCAAATCTCGGCGTGGAGCCTAATGGGCTTTGTCGTCTTATTTATGCTGTTAAGTTTGAGTACCGGCGCAATGGATAAGTTTTCTGTCTCCGCTTTGGTCGAGGGTTTTGCTGTGCCACTGTCAACGGCGAACCAAGGCCTCACTGTATTCTTATTTATGAGTGCCTTTGGGGTCTTAGCGGGCGGGCATCTGGCAGACCGCACCACACAGCACGGTATGTTAGCCGCAGCGGCTTTTGCTTTAGCGGCAGCAGGTGTGGTGTTGATTGCCACTGTGTCGTTGCCGGCACTGCTGTTGGTAGCAGTGATGGCAGTAGTGGGGTTTTTAACTGGCGTGGTTGCGCCATCGCGGGATATGTTGGTGCGCGCGGCATCACCGAAAGGAGCAGAAGGGCGCACTTTTGGGATTGTCTCTACCGGCTTTAATATTGGTGGGGTGATTGGGCCGATATTTCTCGGTTACTTGCTGGATCAGCAGTTAGCTAAAGGGGTACTGTGGGCAACTGTGGCATTTATGTTGTTAACCACTGTTGTGGTATTGGGGCAAGAGTTTAAAGGTAGAGCTCGGTTAAGATCATTGCAGCTGGGGCCAAGTTAAATGCTCAACTATTTTTACTCAGAAAACAAAGTGAGATCAATTTAAATAAAAAAAGCTACTTATTTTCATAAGCAGCTTTAAGTGAGTAACGTTAATAAAGAGTGTCGAACTTATAAGTCTCGAGCTCTGCCACCAACTGTTGCTGCAAGGCTGGCAACAAATGCGCCTATTAATAGGGATGCAAAAGCCCAAAGAGCAAACAGAGCGGCTGCTTTACGCGCATCATCAGCAGCTTCTCGCGCTTGCAGCTCAATTTCTTCAGCGGCTGCTTTCGCCCGCTCAGTGACGTCCTCTACACGAGCTCTGGCTTCAGCCTCACTGATACCTGCACGCTGCGCGATAACCTTGATCAAATAGTTTTTATCGTCTGTAGACAGTTCGCCGCGTACGATGCTACGCGTGATAATAGTGGCAACCTCTTTGCGGTTAGCCTCCTGACTACCTGTTTGACCAAGGTTTTCATCCCGCAGTAAGCTGTCGGTGTAGTAATCCAAAGAGAAGGTTTCATCGCTAGCAAGCACTGCAGTACTGACTGCGCTAGCACTTGCTCCAGCGACTGTTGCACCCGCTTGCGCAGTGCCAGAAACAACAGAGGCAGCGATAGAACCCAGTAAGACAAAACCTACAATAGAGCTCAGGGCCCAAACTATAAAGCCATGGGCTGTATCTCTAAAGTAAATTTCATCACTTCTCACATCAGTCCACTTAGTGCGTAAACGACCGGTGACATACCCAGCAATGCCGTACACAATTATTTGTGTCACAAACAGCCACACAATTGTACTGATGGCGATGCTAGTGCCAGATGCGCCTTGGTTTTGCCAGGGTGATACCGCTAAAAAGCCTAAGCCGGCTCCTCCAGTGACCAGTGTTATGGTTAAAGCCGCAGCAATCACTGCGCCTGCTATAACAGCGCCCCATGAAACAGCTGATCGGCTAGACTCCCCTAATGGATAGGGGGTGTTTACATGATCTACAGCGTGAGTTTTTAGCATAATGAGCTCCGTTATTTTTATTTTTTTATTGCTTAGATTTGCTAATAAAACTTAATTCAAAATAGAGTTATGTGAGTAAAGCGATAAGAATAATGATAGGAATGGGTATTCCAATTAACCAAAGCAGAATAGATCGCATAGTAGTCCCCTTGTTATTTTTAAATGACGTATTGCATTTTTCACAAATGTTTCAAACGGTCTAAATAACTGTTTTATTCAGTCAGCTTAGGCATGCACAGAAACGTTCTTGAGCTTCCGATACATACTTTTGTTACTTGCTAATCGTACTGCTAAGCGCAGTGTCGATGCTACGTTTCATTGGTTTTTTAACAAACTGTTTCCAGTCACATTTTAGAGACCATGATTTTCAGCAAGTTCATTGTTTATAAGCATAAATGCTGTTATTGAGTTTTTCAACGGTTGCAAAAAAGCTCTTTGGCCGCGTGTGAGTAGGCGTTTAGATGCTCACGGCGCTGCTAAAGGAACTTTTAGCCTTTAACTGGTGGTTGAAGCGGGATAGGTGCTGCACTTGCGCCTCAGCAGTAAAAGATAGTTAGAAAAAAGACTAGACATATGTTGGCTAAAAGGGTGTTATCAGTCTTGTCAGCAGCGTTTAGAGGCTGTTATAAAATACTTTGAACAATGCAAAAAAATGCAGGTCAAAACTAGCAATTGGGCCACAAATGTTTTATGCACATCAAAATATGTTTTTATTTTAAAGAGGAGCATGCAACAAAAACACAAGGTGAGAGCGCATAGAAAGTCTCTGGCAGCGGACAGCTCGTTTAGAGTGATGTCCAGCAAAAATAATGAACAAAAAAGAAGGATACGACTATGTTATATACAATTGCATTGGTACTTTTAGTACTGTGGTTTTTAGGCTTGGTTTCGTCTTATACCGTTGGTGGGTTCATCCATATACTTCTGGTTGTTGCAATTATTATGATCTTGCTGCGTGTTATCAGTGGCCGCAGGCCGCTCTGACGGGCACAGTTGAGGGTGCTAACTGGTTATCGACCCATTTGCGAAGTATGCACGGTAAGTAATCAGGACTATTAATACATTACGCCTAACTTCAGCACTGACTGATGTTAGGCGTAATTGTTTTGGCAGGACTGTTTTGAGTTGCTAGACAAAGCTTGGTAAAAGATCGTAGTGCGCAAGGAGAAAAGAACTTTTGAGGATAGTCTGCAGGCACTCTTTGGCGCAGTCACTCTCGGCTTTCACTGAAGTATAAATAAAACTTTCTATGCTTACTATGAATTCTGCTTGCGCAGCTGATACATCAATATCCCCGCAGCAATACTGACATTCAATGACTCTGCATGGCCATAAATCGGAATCTTAATGCATTTATCTGCCAGCTGTAGGATCTCAGGAGCAATGCCTGAGCCTTCATTGCCCATCACCAAAGCAACCTTTTCTAACTGTTCGATCCTATCGTATGCCACGGCATTTTCTAAAGCACTGGCGAGCACTGTATAGGTTTGGCTTTGTAAGGCAGGAATCAGCTCGAGTAAATCGGCTTGGATAATAGGGATATGAAAAATGGAGCCCTGTGAAGCGCGAACGACTTTATCGTTATACAGATCCACCGTGCCTTTACCTAAAACCACCTGCGAAAAGCCTGCAGCATCGGCTGTGCGAATCATGGTGCCAAGATTGCCTGGATCTTGTACTTGATCAATCAGCAATAGGTGATTGCCTAGGGCTTCAGCGCTGTCTTTTATTCTCACCACTGCGGCAATGCCTTGCGGTGCTTCTGTTTGGGAAATTGCAGCAAAGACGTGTTGATCGACCAGTTGATAGCGCTGCTGCGCGAGCCAGTCCGGTAACTCTATACCGTCTTGGACGATAATCACCTCGATGACCCAGCCGCTTTTAAGCGCTTCTTCAATCAGGTGGTAGCCCTCGATTAAGAAACTATTGGTTTTAACGCGATACTTTTTTGTGTGTAACTTACGCCAGTCTTTGACTTGGCTGTTTTGCGTAGAAGTGATCACGTTTATCCATCCTAAATGGGTTTTATTGAAAATTACTGCGCTGTTGGACACGCCATTATACCAGTGCTGCGGGCAGTGGAGGGTGCTGAGTTAAGCGGTTTGCTTGAGGCGTGCAAGCTTAAGTTGTGTTTGGCGTTAAGCAGCAGTTGAGCTTGAGTTTGCGGATTACTGGCTTGTTATTCTAGCATCCAGCGGCGAGGCTGGCATCAGTTTAGGCGTCTATGCCAAGTTGCACAAAACCAGCCACTTGGACCTTAGACATTGCCGGTGAGTCCTGTGTCACGCCGACGACTTTCACCCTGGATGAGCTTAAATCACGCTTTAAACATCACACCTATCAGCTGACTTTAGACTTGTTACACAACAGAGCTTATGTTGGGCGATGATTTTTCGCTCAACATAAGTGAGCTTTACCCTAGTAAGATCCCGCAATGACTGCATGATTTTATCCGCTAATGTATCTCTTAAACTTTGCCCCGCAAATTAAAACACCATCCATTCCCGTAGTTGATTAAAGTACCCGTTCCAACGAGTACCCTTGTGCATTGATAAGTCGCCACTATTGTTGGCTTGCTGAACTGGCAGCGCTGATGAGCGCATATTCGCCGTGCACGCCGTGAATGCCTCATCACGTTATAATGTGGCTCGGCCTCGTTTTAAGTGTGTATTTTATGTGAGATTCAAAATTCTTACCTAGGCTGCTAGCAGCGGGTTGTAATAGTCAGGGGCTCAACCCGCAGATTAAAGCTGGAGATATTGATGGATGTTCTGCAAGGATTACTACTGATTACTTCGATCCATACCTTGGCAGCGATATCGCCTGGACCGGATTTTGTTTTGGTGTCTCAGCAAACCTTAGCTAATGGCAAAAAAGCCGGTTTTATGTGCAGTATTGGCATTACTTTAGGTTTGGCGGTGCATATTCTGTATTCCGCTTTTGGTTTGGCGGCGCTGATTGCAAGTTCGGCAAATATTCTGTGGGCGATCAAAATATTGGGCGGCAGCTATTTGTGTTATTTGGGGATTAAAGGTCTACAAGCTAAACCAACGCCGGGCGAGCACACTGCAGATTTTAAAACCGTGAAGCATCCTTCAGCAAGGAAAAGTATCAGCATGGGTTTTTTTTGTAATGCATTAAACCCTAAAGCACCTATTTACTTTATTGCTTTGTTTACGCTGGTGCTATCGCCGGATATGCCGCTCTATCAAATTGCTATATATGGTGTGTGGATGATGGTTATTCAGCTGGCTTGGTTCTCTACAGTGGTGGGGCTGTTATCGCGCCCAGCAATTAATCAAAAATTTAAAGCCGCGGGGCACTGGGTTGACCGGGTGCTGGGCGGGGCGATGATTGCTTTAGCGGTTAAAGTACTGGTTAGCGGCATTGGCTCTTAGCTTGTAGCATTTCCCCTTGCATCTTTTCAGTGGGTGGGTACAATAGCGGCTCACCAACTCTTGGTGTACGCGTTATGGCGACCCTACCGGTCCCCTCGCAACGATTATCCGTAAACCTGGTCAGACCCGGAAGGGAGCAGCCATAGCGGTGACATTGTGTGCCGGGGTGTGGCTGGTAGTGGTTGCCACCTAATTTGCTCGATCCGTTATACATCCCCTCTCTATATTCAAGTTAAGCCATTCGCAGACTCTGTTGCGGGTGCAATTTTTGCTGTGCTCCGTTAGCATGTGTGTCTGTTGTCTTACAGGTCTTTGGTTGCTATGAGTTATCAGGTTTTAGCCCGCAAATGGCGTCCCCGCTCATTTCGTGAAATGGTGGGCCAAACCCACGTATTAAAAGCATTGATCAATGCTCTTGATCATCAGCGTTTGCATCACGCCTATTTGTTTACCGGCACCCGTGGGGTGGGTAAAACCACCATTGCGCGGATTATGGCTAAGTGTCTGAACTGTGAGCAGGGTGTCAGCTCCACCCCTTGTGGTGAGTGCTCGGTGTGCCGTGAAATTGATGAAGGTCGCTTTATTGATCTGATTGAAGTGGATGCGGCCAGTAAAACCAAAGTGGAAGACACCCGGGAAATGCTGGATAACGTGCAGTATATGCCGACTCGCGGGCGCTATAAGGTGTACCTGATTGACGAGGTGCACATGCTTTCGACCAGTTCTTTCAATGCTTTGTTGAAGACTCTGGAGGAGCCGCCGCCCTACGTTAAATTCTTATTAGCCACCACTGACCCACAAAAATTACCGGCCACGGTATTGTCGCGCTGTTTGCAGTTCTCTTTAAAGAATATGCCCCCTGAGCCCATTGTCGGCCATTTGCAAAATGTTTTAACCAGCGAAAATATCCCATTTGAGGATGATGCGCTGTGGCTGCTTGGGCGCGCGGCTGATGGCTCCATGCGTGATGCCATGAGTCTGACTGACCAAGCGGTATCCTTTGGTGATGGCAGTGTGCTGGCGGACGATGTGCGCGCCATGCTGGGTACCCTGGATCAGGGGCAAATCTATGGCGTGTTAAAAGCCTTGATTGCTGGCGATGCCCGCGCAGCGCTGAGTGCTGTGGCGCATTTAGCCGAACATGGTCCGGATTGGGCTGGGGTTTTGGCAGAAATTCTCAATGCATTGCACCGCATTGCCATTGCCCAGCTGATGCCCGATGCCATTGATAACGGGCAGGGTGATCGTGAGCAGGTGCTTGAATTGGCCGCGGTGATTCCAGCAGAAGATGTACAGTTTTATTACCAGTTGGGTTTAATCGGTCGCCGTGATTTACCGCTGGCGCCCGATCCCCGTGATGGTTTTGAAATGGTGCTGCTGCGTATGCTGGCCTTTCGTCCAGCCAGCTTGCCCGGCACGCCACCGTCCACCACCCTGATTCAGCCTGAGCCGGCGGTTGGCCACAGCCAATCAGCGCAAAGCAATTCAGCAATGGCTGTGCAGCCCGCAATAGAGGCGGCTGGCCAGTCAGCGCACGCGCAAGCGACTCCAGCACCGGCAGAAGCGGCAGCGTCGGCCCCGGCTGTAACTCAGGCGCAGCCTGGATCGACTGAGCCTGTTACTCAGCATACGCCAGCGCAAGCAAACCCTGCGCCTGCGGCTGAAGAAATTTATGCGCCTTGGGAAGAGCCGCCGCTGAGCCAGCCCATGCCGCCTGAGGTCAGTGAAAAACCACTTGATCGGGCTGCAGTAGAGCCAGAGGTTGCGGCTGCCAAGTTGGCAGCAGTAGCACAAGCTAGCGAAGCATCCACAACAGATGCAGCTCGCACTGTTACAGCAGCAACGCAGCCTGCAGAGCCAGAGTCAGAAACCGCAGCGCTATCAGCAGCCGCAACTCAGGTAAGTCCGCCTGCAATTGCCAGTGAAAGCAGCAGTGCAGATGATCAGTATGCACCGTATTCTGAACAGGATTATGCCCAAGCACTAGCCAGTGGGGATGGCGAGGATGATGAAGAGTATCTGGCTGCGAGCAATCGTTTTCAGGATTATGTTGAGTTACCGAGCTTCAGTGACGATGAGCCCGTTTTTGCTCAGGGTGCTAACGATGATGCAGACTTAAAGCCTGATATTCCCCCAGCTTCAGGTTTGGCCGCAGAATGGCAAAATTTATTTTTACAGTTGAATTTGGCCGGCATGACCCACAGTATTGCAGCTAATACTGTGTTGGTTGAGAAAAGTTCTGCTGCTTGGTTGTTGCATTTAGACCCAAATCACAGCGCTTTATTTAATAAAACCCAGCAGCAGCGCATCAATGATGCAATCAATACCTTACAGGGTACCGAGATTGAGCTGCAGATCGAGTTGCACACACCGGATCAAGAAACACCGGCTTTGGCATTGCTGCGCAAGCAAGCTAAACGGCAACATGAAGCAGAAGCTGAGATTCACTCTGATCCAGTGATTTTGCAGCTGATGGATACATTTGGCGCTACAATCAGCGCTAATAGCATTGAACCCCTAGATAGATAATGAGGAATCCAAGATGAAAGGTGGTATGGCTGGCCTGATGAAGCAGGCGCAACAAATGCAAGAAAAAATGCAGAAAATGCAAGAAGAATTGGCCAATGCAGAAGTTACCGGTGAGTCCGGTGCTGGCTTAGTCAGTGTGGTTATGACCGGTCGCCATGATGTGCGTCGAGTCAATATTGATGACAGTTTATTGCAGGAAGAAAAAGAAATTCTCGAGGATTTAATCGCCGCAGCAATGAATGACGCGGTGCGTAAGGTTGAGAAAAACAGTCAAGAAGGTATGGCTGGTATGACGGAAGGGATGCAATTACCACCGGGCTTTAAAATGCCATTCTAAGCATATTGTACTCAGCAGGCCCCAGCTATTGTGGTCTGCTGTGGTGCAGCTTGAGCAGTAACTCCCTTGTATCAAGCAGAAAAGATGTATTTATTTCCCTTTAACTATGCTGAGACGTTATGTCATTTAGTCCGTTAATTCGTCAATTGATTGATGCATTCCGCGTATTGCCAGGGGTGGGACAGAAAACTGCCCAGCGTATGGCTTTACAGTTGTTGGAGCGCGATCGTAGCGGTGGGCAACGCTTAGCCCAGGCTTTAACTGAAGCCATGTCAGGGGTTGGTTATTGCCGTTCTTGCCGCAGTTTAAGCGAGGACGACATTTGCCATCTGTGCAATGACCTGCGCCGTGACGACAGTTTAATGTGTGTGGTGCAGGGGCCCATGGATGTGTTTGCGGTTGAGCAAACCGGTTATCGCGGACGCTACTTTGTCTTAAAGGGCCATCTGTCGCCTTTGGATGGGTTGGGTCCAGAAGCCATTGGTATTCCGGAATTGCTCGAACGCATCAATAGCGGTCATTTTACCGAAGTGATCTTAGCCACGAACCCCACGGTTGAAGGCGAAGCCACAGCGCATTACATTGCGCAACTCCTCTCTGATAAAGAATTATCTATTTCACGCCTGGCCCATGGCATGCCCTTGGGTGGTGAGCTGGAAATGGTTGATGGCGGCACCTTAAGCCATGCCTTTGCTGGACGCAGACCGATCCAGTTTTAGTTGGACTGCGTTTGTGTAAGCGTCGGCGTAATAACTGTTTAAAACCTTGCTGTGCTGTACTTTAAGTTGCATCTCAGCACAAAAGACTGCGCTGAGCACTAGATAACACTATTTTATTATATCAATATAAATTATACTTATAAGTGAATTGGCCTTGGCCGACAGATACAGCGTGTTTGCTATGCATCTGTTGAGGCTATTTGGGCAGTATATTGATTGATTAAAGGGGTTAAAATGTCTAACAAAGTCTTAACGCCTCAGGCGGCGCAAGAATTATTGGCGCAAGGCGCTGTTATGGTGGATATCCGTGGTGCTGATGAGTATGCCCGTGAGCATATTGCTGATGCCAAGCATATGCCCATGGAACAATTAAGCAGCCAAGGTATGCCAAATAATGAAGCCAATGCAGTGATTTTTCACTGTAAATCAGGTAATCGCACAGTGATGAATTCCGGAGTGCTGGATAACTGCGCGAGCTGTGAAGTGTATATTTTGGAAGGTGGCTTGGACGGCTGGAAAAAAGCTGGCTTACCGGTGGTAAGAGACGCTAAGCAGCCTTTGGAGTTGCAACGTCAAGTGCAAATTGGCGCCGGTTTAATGATTTTATTGGGCGTTATTCTAGGCACTACAGTTGCGCCAGGCTGGTATGCACTGTCTGGATTTGTGGGCGCGGGCTTAATTATGGCGGGCATCACAGGTTTCTGTGGCTTGGCGCGTATGTTGCTGGTCATGCCTTGGAACAAGAAGATGGTTAAATAAAGTCAGTTAATTATTCAGGCAAGCTGGCACTCAGCTTGCCTGAGTAATGTTGTGTAAGCTCTTAGCCAAGAGCTGGCGCCACGTTAGTACCTACAAGTCTAGTTAAAATAGTGCAGAATTTAGCATAATTCTCACGTGTTTATATTTGCAATGACTGTGCAGGTCACTTAAGCAGCGCGATGAGTAGGTTGATAGCAAATTTTGGCAAGAATTGAGCTTATAAAACCAAAGCAACCAATAGTAGGGTTTCTTGAAACTCAACCGCAGCACCTAAGGTGTCGCCGGTATAGCCGCCTAACCGTTGCTTAAGTGCAGCGCGATAACCCACTAATACTGCAAGCCAAACCATCAACAGCAAAAATAATTTCTCTTGCAGCATTGGTACCGCCAGTAGGGCCAAAGCAACCGCTATCACTGTGACTTTAGTTTTGCTGGCGGCGTTTTGCGTTGCGCTGACCATGCCCTGCTGGCGTACATAGGGGGTAGTCGCCATTAGGCCAATAATACCCGCTCTGGCTAGCATCGGAATCAACAGCAGACCGCCAAAGAGCAGGCCAATATTGCTCTGGGCTTGCTCTTATAGTGCAGTGATCGCAGCAAACTTAACCAGTAGAACCAGCAGCATAGCGGCAACCGCCATCGCACCGACCCGCGGGTCTTCCATGATTTCTAGAGTACGTTGATGATCGCCTAAACCGCCAACCCAGGCATCTGCAGTATCAGCGACACCATCTAAGTGCATGGCACCGGTGAAATACACCCACAGCGCCAAAACTAAAGCAGCAACTAAGATCACCGACGCGTGCGGCGTGCGGATTGTATAGAAAGCACAGCAACACCAAGGCGACTAACAGCAAGCCGAGTAAGGCGCCGACTATGGGGTAAAACCACATCGCCGCTTGTTGCACCTCGGTATCCATGCGCTTTAAATAAGGTCCAGGTACGCGGCTTAAAAAAATCACTGCATACCAAAAACCCCAGTAATAGGTACTCATAGCTCTGTACCATCCATGCTTTCGAGGCTGATCCATTGTTGCGCTTGGCCTTGGTACTCGGCGGTGATCACTTTAAAACTCATTACTGCGGCGTAAGGTAAGCTGAGTTTATTCATCGCATTGGGCGCCAGCTCAAGTAGATGCTGGGCCAGTACCCGCATCACGCCGCCATGGGTCACCACTAAAATTCTTTTACCTTGGTGAGTGCTTAATAATTGCTGCCAAGCCAGCAGCGCACGCTCTTGCAGAGCAGCCGTGGATTCACCTTGTGGGGCGCAGAAGTTCATTGGGTCGTGCCATAATTGGCTGATATTTTGCTCCGCCATCACTTGATCAACTAAACGGTTTTCCCAGTCACCAAAGTGAATTTCAGCCAAGTTGGGCTCGATCTGCAATGGAATCTGTTGGTGTTCGGCAAACAGCTCTGCCGATTGTTTGCAGCGTTGCAAAGGCGAGCTGATCACCTGCTGCCAGCGATAGCCCAAACGCTTTACCCGTTGTTGGAATTGGCTCACGCCCAGCTCAGTTAAACTGTGGTCGGTGCGGCCACGAAAAACCTTACCGCCAGTGGGTTCGCCATGGCGAATAATATCAACATAGGTGGTGATCATAAGGATTTAGTCTCCACCGCAGCCTCGGTAAAGGTGGCCATATTGTTATGGATGGTTAAAGGCCTGCTGTATGGTGCCATAGGCCACAGCTGCACCTGAGCCTTCACCTAAGCGCATATCCAAATGCAGCAAGGGTTCTGCTGCTAACGCTGCTAATAATGCGCCATGCCCTGCTTCAGCGGAGTGATGGGAGAACAAGAGCCAATCGCGTACTGCAGGGTTTAGTCGCACGGCCAATAAAGCAGCGGCAGTGGTGATAAAACCGTCCACTAGACAAGGAATACCCAGCTGGCTGGCACGAATATAAGCCCCGGTGATCGCTGCAATTTCTAAACCACCCACTTGCTCTAAAGCCTGCAAATCTGTGCTAATCAGTGGTTTGGCTCGCGCAACACTGGCGTTTAAGATGTTTTTCTTGTGGCTAAAAGCTGAGCCCTCTACGCCGGTGCCAAAGCCGGTCAGTGTACTCACTGCTTGATCGAGCAGCAGTGCGCTTAAACAACTGGCGGCAGAGGTGTTGCCAATGCCCATTTCGCCCAGCAGTAAAAAATCACAGCCCTTGGCGTGGGCCTGCTCAGCTTGTTCTTTACCTAAACGAAGCGCTTGCAAGCTTTGCTCTGGGCTCATGGCCGCTTGCTGCGAGAAATCCGCAGTGCCAGCCATAATCGGCTGATGAGTAATATTGGTTAAGTGCTCGCAGGGGCTGGCGGTGCCGCAGTTAATCACCCTGAGGGCAATCCCTTGCTGTTGACACAGGGTGGCGACAGCTGCACCATTATTGACAAAATTAGCCAGCATGGCGATGGTCACTGACTGCGGATAGGCGGATACCCCTTGTGCAACAATGCCGTGATCAGCAGCAAAGATTAACATCTGTGGTGTATGTATCTGTGGTTTGTCGGTGTGTTGCATGGCGGCCAAAGCAATGGCAACGGTTTCTAAGCGACCTAAAGAGCCTTGTGGTTTGGTCAGCTGGTTTTGCCGTATTTGCGCCTGTTGCCGGGCGGGCTCAGATAGCTCGGCGGCGGGGTGTAGCCACCAGTTTTTTTCAGTCATGGGCTTTTGCTTAATTACCTTTTAAAATCGATAGATTGCTCGATAGCAGAAATTGCGCTGCAGCGACAGGCAAGTAGGATTGCTGCTGTAAATTAGGTGCTGAGAGCAATTGGTCGTTGGCGGGTTGACCCAGCGAAAAATGCTCAATTACTATTTGCTGCGCAATGCTGTCGTCAGCGTCAGTGTGGCATGCAGTCTAATAAGCGCTTAATCGTGGCCAAGTGTGTTCGACCAGAAGTCAGCAGTTACTAATGTACAACGCTGAGTAGTGACTGATTGATCCAGCCTAATGGGTTGTTGCGCTGTGCCGTTCTTGCACCAATACCCAAGGTGCCACCACCACCGCCCAGAGTTCTGGGTCACGTTGAGCATAATCCAAGGCGCGTTCATCGCTTAAGTTTTCTAATGCTTTTTGCTGCATCAGGGCGCTGACTTGTTTTTTATTGTCATTGATAATCAACTCGGCAACGGCAACTAAATCTTGATCACTGGCCACTCCCAGCACCACACCTTTGGCAAACAAGGGCATGATTTCAGCCCAGCTAATGCGTGCGGTTTCAGCCAGCAGCCGTGCATATAAGTCACTGATTTCTTTCGACATGTTTTTTCCCGTGGCAAAAGTGGGCATGATAGCCTGAGTTGCACTATCACCCAAGGGGCAAAGCCCAAGTGGTCAGCAAATTGGAGTATATATTATGAGTACATCATTGCCGCGTTTAGCTTTTGCCGGAATCGGCTTAATGGGTTTACCTATGGGTAAACGTTTGTTAGCAGCGGGTTATCCGCTCACGGTCTGGAACCGTAACCCGGAAAAATGTGCAGCGCTGGTGGCCCTTGGCGCTGAACAGGTGCAGGAGCGTGCGCAATTGTGCGCCCACGCCGATATTATTTTATTGTGTTTAGCAGATACGCAAGCGGTGCAAGAGGTGATGTTTGCTGAGCAGGGCATTGCTGCGGCGCTGAGCGCTGAGCAAATACTGGTGGATTTCTCCAGCATTGAACCGGCAGCGACCCAAACGATGGCGCAGCAATTGTTAGCAGACAGCGGCGCGCAGTGGTTGGATGTACCAGTGTCTGGCGGTGTTGGCGGCGCTGAGGCGGGTAGCTTGGCGATGATGGCTGGCGGTGATGCTCAGGCCTTGACCCAGGTGATGCCGGTGTTGGAGCATTTAGGGCAGCGGGTAACCCATATGGGGCCAGTTGGCTCAGGGCAGGTAGCTAAGGTGTGTAATCAAATGTTGGTGGCTTGTAATGCCATGGTGATTGCTGAGGTGGTGGCTTTAGCTGAGCAGTCTGGGGTGGATGCCTCCTTGCTGGCGCCAGCATTGGCCGGTGGTTTTGCTGACAGCACCCCGCTGCAAATCCTGGCACCACAAATGGCTAGCCGTCAGTTTGCGCCGGTAAAATGGCATGTGCGCACTCTATTGAAAGATTTGGATATGGCAGTGAAACTCTCACAGAGCCAGACTTCAGCCACGCCCATGAGCGGCCTAGCAGCGCAATTAATGCGCAGTCATGCTGCCCAAGGCCATCTGGCAGCTGATCCCGCAACTTTGATTAAACTTTATCGTGGAGACAGTTAATGGAGCTTGTTGCCAATCTATCGATGTTATTTACTGAGTTGCCGCTGCTGAAACGGGTCCGTGCGGCGGCGGCTGCAGGTTTTTCCGCGGTGGAAATTCAGTTTCCTTATGACCTGCCGGCGATTCAGCTTAAAGAAGAACTGGAGCGTTGCGCTATGCCGTTGGTGTTAATCAATCTGCCAGCCGGTGACTTAATGCAGGGTGGTGATGGCTTGGCCTGCCATCCAAAGCGCAATCAGCAGTTTACTGACGCGCTGGATGAAGCCTTGAGCTATGCCAGCATGGTTCGTCCGCGCATGGTCAATGTGCTGGCTGGGCGCTTACCTGATGGGGTGTCCCGAGCCCGTGCGCTGGAAACTCTTGCAGCCAACGTGCGTGATGCGGCGCAGGCTTTTGATCGCTTGCAGATTAAAGTGGTCTGCGAAGCAATTAATCCCATCGATATGCCAGGTTTTCTGATTAATACCCCGCAAGACTTGCAGGCGTTATTGGCTGAGGTGCGGCACAGTAACTGCTATGCCCAGCTGGATGTGTATCATATGGCCCGGCAAGGTATCAGCACTGCGCAAGCGCTGGCGGTACTGGGCGATGCAGTGGCCCATGTGCAGTTTGCTGATTACCCAGGACGTGCTGAGCCGGGTAGCGGAGAGCTGGATTTTAACGCCATGGTTAATGCGCTACAGCAAGCAGGTTATCAGGGAGCACTGGCTGCTGAGTACAAGCCAAGTGTGGCCACTGAAGAGAGTTTGGCTTGGATGCAGACCGCATCTTTCGCTGAGTAGCTGCTCTGCAAATCACAGTAACAACTGCTGGGCTCATTTGCTCGGTAGTAGAGCGAAAGGTATCGCAGAACTTTGAGTAAGAGAATGGACGTAGAGTGGGTAGGGTGTCATCCGCGACCGCAATGTAAATGCGACTCAGAACATTCTCGCGCTCAGGCATAGCCGGCTAGCAGTAGGAACTTTCGCCCTTTAGGGTGAGAGGATGTCAACTAATCAACCTGTTCGCTGAGCAAAACTACATAGAGTGGGATTTTTATGCTGCAACAACCGCATCAATCCAAGCAGGCGGATAACGCTTGGCGTGTTTTGTTTTTACTGTTTTTAGTCAATGTCTTTAACTACTTTGATCGGGTTGTGCCCAGTATCGTGATGGAACCCATTCGCTTGGAGTGGAGTTTAACTGATTTCCAAATTGGCCTGCTGGGAACGGCATTTACCCTTGTCTATGCCATTGCTGGCATACCCTTAGGGCGTATGGCAGATAAGGGCTCACGTAAGCGAATCATGGGTTGGGGGCTGCTGGTGTGGAGTGCTTTGACCGCGGTCAATGGCGCTGTGCAAGGTTTTTGGGGCTTTTTACTGGCCCGTATGGGGGTGGGGATTGGTGAGGCCAGTTATGGCCCTGCGGCGAACTCGTTAATCGGCGATATGTTTCCAGCCAACCGCCGAGCACGAGCCATGGGCATTTTTATGCTGGGTTTACCGCTGGGCTTGTTGTTGGCATTTTTCACCACAGGGGCGATTGTTGAGGCCTTCGGCAATTGGCGTGCACCGTTTTTTATTGCCGCAGTGCCGGGTGTTATATTGACCGCATTTATCTTTATGATTCGCGAACCGCAACGTGGCGCTGCCGAAGTAGTCGCCATTGATAGCGCACCGATACGGCAACCAATTCGCAAAATTTTATCCATTCCAACCATGTGGTGGCTGACCTTGGCTGGGCTCTGTTATAACTTTGCTACCTATGCCAATAGCTCCTTTATGGTGCCCATGCTGCAACGCTATTTTACTTTAGAACTGAACCAAGCGGCCATGTCGGTTGGGATCATTATAGGTGTTACTGGCTTGTTTGCTTTACCTTTAGGTGGCTGGATTGCTGACCGTTTGCATATGCGCATGGCCAATGGTCGCTTGTTATTTGGCGGGGTCAGTTTATTACTCACCAGCCTCTGTACGGGTATTGCTTTAGTTGCAGGCAAGATCGATGTGGCGGTCTTTGTCGGTTTGTTTGCGCTGGGCTGGGTGTTTGCCTATAACTTTTATACCTGCGTGTATACTGCGGTGCAGGATGTCGTAGAGCCGCGCTTGCGAGCAACAGCCATGGCGCTATTTTTGGCTGGCTTGTATTTGTTGGGCGGCGGTCTAGGGCCAGTAATGGTGGGTGGCTTATCTGATTATTTTGCTCAGCAAGCGATGCTGGCGGCAGGCGCAACAGACATAAGTGAAGCTTTCCGCGCCATAGGTTTGCATAGCGCGCTGTATTTAGTGCCGGTGGCCATGGCCTTAACCGGTGTGTTTTTGCTGATTGCCATGAGTAGCTTTAGACTTGATGCACAAAAGATGGCGCAATCGGCACAACAATGAGGAGATAGCTTTATGATGATGGAAAAAATTAAGACTGCATTGGCTGGGTTACAGCCACAAGAGTTGCAAGTGGAAGATGAGAGCCATATGCACAGTCGCGGTGCAGAAAGCCACTTTAAAGTGGTATTGCTCAGCGATGCTTTTGAGGGTGTACGCCAAGTGCAGCGCCATCAAAAAGTCTACGCGACTCTGGGCGATTTGATGCAACAGTTTCATGCCTTAGCGCTGCACACTTTCAGTCCAGCTGAATGGCAAACAGAGCAACAAACACCCGATTCGCCGCACTGCCGTGGTGGCAGCTTGCAGGATAAATGATGCTTGCTTGCAGTCGCTGCTGAGTCCTTATAGCACAGCGTTACTTCAGCGCTTGCGCTAAGCAATAAAAAAGGCCAGTACGGTTGTAAACGTACTGGCCTTTTTAGTGTTAGGGACGGTTTAGGCTTTAGCTAAAATATCCCGCAGTACATAGGGCAGAATACCGCCGTGACGGTAGTAGTCCACTTCCACCGGGGTATCAATCCGTGATAACACCGACACCTGTTCCACGCTGCCATCTTCGCGGGTGATTTCTAAGGTGTACTCTTGGCGTGGCTCCATGGCGCCGTCAACCCCAAGGATGCTGAAGGTTTCATTGCCTTGGATATTGAGCGAGGTATAAGACGCACCATCCATAAACTGCAGCGGCAATACGCCCATGCCAACTAAGTTAGAGCGGTGGATACGTTCATAGGATTGGGCAATAACCGCTTTCACCCCAAGCAGTAAAGTGCCTTTTGCCGCCCAGTCGCGACTGGAACCGGTGCCGTACTCTTCGCCAGCAAAGACGATGGTTGGGATATCACGCTGCATATATTCCATCGCTGCATCGTAAACCGGCACTTGCTTGCCATCGAGCAAGGTAAAGCCACCCTCAATCCGCGAGCCATCAGCTGTAGCAGGTAGCATCAGGTTTTTCACCCGGATATTGGCAAAGGTGCCGCGAATCATCACATCGTGATTACCGCGGCGTGCGCCGTAGGTGTTGAAGTCAGCTTGCTGCACATCATGACTGATTAAGTACTGCCCGGCGGGGGAGTCACTGCTAAATGAGCCCGCTGGCGAGATATGGTCAGTGGTGACTGAGTCGCCCAACAGCATTAGCGCCCGCGCATTGTTGATCGGGGTAACGGCTTTGGGCTCCATGGCGAAATCAGAGAAGAAAGGCGGTTTGGCAATGTAAGTGGATTGGGGCCAGTCATAGACTAAACCTTTAGCACTTTCAATGTCGGTCCATAATGCGTTGTCTTTGCTGAAGTCGCTGTATTTCTCACGGAATACCGCAGGGTTCATGGCTTTGCCTAATAATGCTTGGATCTCGCTATTGCTTGGCCAGAGGTCTTTCAGGTAAACCGGTTGGCCATCCTTGCCTGTGCCAAGCGGGTCTTGGTCCAGATTGATATTAACCGTGCCGGCTAAAGCAAAAGCCACTACCAGCGGTGGTGAGGCTAAGAAGTTAGCACGGATATTGGGGTGAATCCGCGCTTCAAAGTTACGGTTACCAGAGAGTACCGCGGCAGCCACTATGTCATTTTCCACAATGGCTTGGTTGTACTCGGGGCGTAAGTCACCGGCATTACCAATACAGGTGGTGCAACCAAAAGCAGTGACACCAAAGCCTAGCGTTTCTAGACTGCTCATCAAGCCTGCAGCCTCAAGGTACTCTGGTACTACCCGCGAGCCAGGAGCTAATGAGGTTTTCACCCGTGGGTGCACGCTCAGACCCAACTCAACAGCTTTTTTCGCCAGCAAACCGGCAGCCAGTAATACGCTGGGGTTGGAGGTGTTGGTACAGGAAGTGATAGCGGCAATTAATACATCGCCATGGCCTAGATCGATGGTGCTTGGGGCATCACAATCAACTCTTTGACCTTTGTTAGGCGTTTCTAAACGGTTATCAATCATTTCCACTTCTTGACGTTCCAGCGGGCGTCGAGGTAAGGGTGAGTCATGGTTAACCACCGGAATCAGAGGGCAGCTGGTGCCGTAACGCTTATCTAATTCTGAGGCGTCTTTGTTAAAGCCACCTTTGGCAATGCTTTCACTGAACAGCGAAGTGAAGCTGTCGTGCATATCCGGTAAAGCAATACGGTCTTGCGGGCGTTTTGGGCCGGCTAAAGAGGGTCGTACAGTGTCCAGATCAAGCTCGATCACTTGGCTGTAATCAATCTCGCCTTCTTTAGGGATGCCGAACATTTCTTGGGCACGGAAGTAGGCCTCACAGGCTTCAATGGCACGTTCTTCTCGGCCAGTACCGCGCATATATTCCAGAGTGGTTTTATCCACCGGGAAAAAGCCCATGGTGGCACCGTATTCCGGCGCCATATTGGCCAGTGTGGCGCGGTCAGGCAGGCTTAAGTGCTCGGCACCATCACCAAAGAATTCGACAAATTTACCCACAACTTTTGACTTACGCAGCAGCTCGGTGACGGTCAGAACCAAGTCCGTTGCGGTCATACCTTCGCGCAGCTTGCCTTTAAGGTTTACCCCCACTACATCTGGGGTCAGAATATACAAGGGCTGGCCGAGCATGGCAGCTTCCGCCTCAATACCACCGACACCCCAACCAACCACACCGAGCGCGTTAATCATGGTGGTGTGTGAGTCGGTACCGACTAATGTATCGGGGTAGCACATGCCGTCTTTTTGTTGGATCCCAGGGAATAAATATTCCAAGTTCACTTGGTGGACGATACCAATACCTGGCGGCACCACTTTAAAGGTATTAAAGGCTTGCATGCCCCATTTTAGAAATTGGTAGCGCTCACTATTGCGCTCAAATTCCATCGCCATATTTTTTTCTAAGGCGTCGGGAGTATCGTAAAAGTCTACCTGCACTGAGTGGTCAATTACTAAATCGACAGGCACTAAAGGCTCAATGGCGCTCGCAGGCTTACCCATTTTTTCTGCCGCATTACGCATAGCAGCAAGGTCACAGAGCAGGGGTACACCGGTGAAGTCTTGTAGAACAACGCGAGCCACGGTAAAGGGTATTTCTTCATTACGTGGCGCGTTGGGCTGCCAGTTGGCCAGTTGTTGAATATGCTCGAAGGTGATGCGTTGGTTGTCTGCATTGCGGATCAAGGTTTCTAAAATAATCCGGATAGAAATGGGCAGACGGGAAACTGACTCAAAACCCAGATCTTTAAGGGCAGGTAAGGAGCTGTATTTAAGCGTTGTACCATCACTTAAAGTAAAAGCATGGTGCAGTTGGCGCGGGTCGAAAGCGGGCGTTTGCATAGCGTAGTCCTCTTTTTATTTGTGACTTACTGGTCTATAGCATAGACCTTTACCACAAACAATGTACATGAGTGCAATGTTTGCGTCACAGACTTAGAGAAAAACACTGGATAAAAGCAATCAAGCCTCTAGTTCTGGTTTGAGGTGTTTATTGTGTATCCACCAATCGACTAGAGGCTTGATTGTGCTAGCGGCGGCTGACTGCGGTAGTTTTCTTCGGTTGATGGTAAACGTCCAGCAGTACCTGATCGAGAATCGCTGCTGCACCCCACGGTTGCGAGTGATTGATAATAGCCACTACTGCCCAAGTATCACCATTAACGTCACGGGCGTAACCTGCAGTAGCACGGACATTCTTCAGGGTGCCGGTTTTAATATGTGCTTGGCCGGTTAAAGCGGTGTTTTTATGACGACGGCGCATGGTGCCATCCATCCCTACTAATGGCATGGAGGAGATAAATTCAGCGGCATAAGGACCCTGCCAAGCAGCTTCAAGCATCAAGCCCAGTTGCCGCGCAGTGAGGCGTTCTTGTCGTGATAAGCCGGAACCATTCTCGATAAATAAGCCTTGGGTGGCGATGCCTTTTCTGACCAGCAAGCTATTGATCACGCGGCGTGCGGCAACAGCGTCATTACTGTCAGCGGCGGTGCGGTAATGGGCGCCAATGCTTAAAAATAACTGTTTGGCCATGGTGTTATTGCTGTATTTGTTTATGTCGCGAATGACTTCGGCAACATCTGGTGAGTAAGCGCGAGCCAGTAAACGTGCATTGCTGGGAGTCTGTCCCAGCATGTCATTGCCTAAAATAGTGCCGCCCATTTCCTGCCAAATGCTGCGTACCACACCGGCCGCATAGCGCGGGTGATCAAGGTAGGCTAAATAGTTCTGTGTGCTGCAGCCAGGGGCGATGGTGCCGTTCACGGTTAAGGTGAGGGTGTGGCCATCGTCCTTCTCAACGTAGTTGACTAGGGTGTTATTGCAGTTCTTGGCGTTTTGTAGCTTGATGTTATTAATGATCTTAATATTGCCAATGGGCGGCTCCATAACAATTTTCGCGCCGCTACTTTCGCCGCGAACAATAAAGCGCTGCGCTTTAAAGTTCACTAGGAGCGAGTCAGGTTCAACTAAAAAAGGTTTGCTGTTGTCATTGCTGTTGTCATTGCTGTCGTCATTGAAGTGCGCCAAAGGCGGTGCGACAAAATGGTTGCGGTCGAGGATGAGATCGCCAGAAATATGACTGACACCGTTGGCACGTAAATCACGTAATAGCAGCCATAAGCGCTCCATATTGAGCTTAGGATCACCGCCACCTTTTAGGTACAGGTTGCCGTTTAAAGCGCCGTCTTTGACTGTGCCATCAGTTAAAAATTCGGTTTTCCATTGATAAGCCGGACCCAGTAGCTCCAGTGCCGCATAGGTAGTGACCAGTTTCATGGTAGAAGCTGGATTGATCAGTACATCTGCATTCATATAAGCGCTGCGATTGTTGCTGGTTAGCGGGATGGCCGCAACTGAGAGCGCTTCGTTATTAATCTTGTGGGCTTGCAGTGCTTTATTGACACTGGCTGAGGGTAAAGTCACTGCAGCGCTAGCGGGTGCACTTAGCAGCGCAGCGAGGCAGAGTGTTGAAAGAGTCTGATGAGATGTTGAGCGCGAAACAGTTACAGCAGATAATTTTGTGCAGCGATGATGTAAGCTGCGGAAAAATGACATCAACACAATAAAAACACCTTTGAGATAAGCAGTAAATAAAACAACAGTTTATATTATGCGCTATTCTGGCTGATGAAAGCAGGCTGTGAGAATTTTGTTTGTTCAGTGCATGTTTGTCCTATAAAAACTGCTAAGATTCGCCCACCATTATTGGAGGAAAGGTTATGGCTAAAAATCGTTCGCGTCGTTTACGCAAAAAGTTGTGTGTTGATGAGTTCCAAGAGTTAGGTTTTGAGTTGCAAATGAGTTACTCAGAAGACACTGAAGATGCAGCGGTTGAGGCTTTTTTTGCTGACCTAGTGGTTGATGCCATTGAAGGTAAAGGTATGGCTCTGATCGGCGGTGAAGAGTTTGCAGTTGTTTGCTCAGGCAAGCGTGGCTCTGTTACTGAAGAACAACGTGCAGAGCTTGAAGCATGGTTAAAAGAACGTAAAGAATTGAGTTCATTTGAAGTGAGCCCTTTGCTGGACGTTTGGTATCCGGGTAACCCTGTTAATTAGGCTTAACCTAAACCAGCGCGATAAAAAAAGGGGAAGCAGTCATTGCTTCCCCTTTTTTGCTAAAAGAGAGCAGGGCTTAGCTGTTGATACTGTCCACTAGAGCTTTCGCAGGAACCAGCTTAATAACTTTTTTAGCTGCGATTTGAATTGCTTCGCCCGTTTGGGGGTTACGGCCTGTACGAGCAGCACGCTCAGTAACTTTCAGTTTGCCAATACCAGGTAAGGTGATTTCAGAATCATTATCGAGCGCATCATTGACAACCTGACTCAGTTGGTCAAGCACGGCACGGATATGTGTTTTTGTCGAATCAGTTGATTCTGCTAGCTCATTGATCAATTGATCTTTACTAAGGGCCATTTATTTAGCTCCAGGTTGGGTGAGAAAAGCAAAGTAGCATGGATTATTGTTGCTGCGTAGAAAGCTTACCGGCAAAACGACTAAAGATACCTACATCATGAGTATAATAGTCACTTGATAATGACTGCGACTGCGGTTTTCTATGATCGCCTTTATGTGCAGTTGGCGTGCTCCGGAGTGTGCTGCTTTGCGCAAAATAATACTAACAGTGGTCGAGATACTTAAATATAAGCGAACTGGGCTTGCAGGGCGCGCTAAAAAAACCTACTGTCGGCAACAGTATTGAGTAATAAAATGCTACACTCATTAGACGGTATCACTCGATATTTTAAGTAGTGTGTCAGCAATAACTTGCTCGACATGTCCGGTAACTTTCACTATGCATTGTGAGTTTTAATACCATGAAACGTAAAATTTATCAGTTGGCTGCTATTTCAATGTGTGCGTTGTTAGCGGCATGTTCGTCAAAATATCAGCCAGTGGTTTATTTGGAAAAGCAGCCAGTTACCAGTGAGTGGATGAGTGCTAAAGAAGCACAGTTACGTGAGTCAATTCAAGGCACGCAGTTTACTCTGCACCAGCAAGACAATGCGTGGATCGTTACCGCGCCTGTGCAAATGTCATTTAACCCTGATCGTCCTACTTTGTTATTACCTTCTGCGCTACGGCCCATCACGCGTATTTCTAAGATGTTAGAAGCTAACCCGGATACAGCAGTGTTGGTTTTAGGCCATACCGATGTGGTGACTAACAACAAAGGCAGCTACACCTTGAGTGCTGACCGTGCCCGTGCTGTGGCATCTATTTTTAGTTTAAGTGGTTTAACCAATAGACGTATGACTCACTTAGGCTTAGGTGACTCGCACACGTTGTCCAATCAGAAGCATGCTGCGCAGAATAATCGGGTAGAAATCATTATTATCCCGAGCACCCATATGCAAGATGTTGCTGCAATGTATCGACCAGCCCATGCTCGTCAACTTGCTCTAGCTAAGGCCAGATAGTATTAAGCTGCACTAATATTTGTCTGTTAATTTAAGGCCGCACATAAATGAGCACTGAGCAACTGGCGAATATGCGCCGCAATTACATCCGCGATGGGTTGCTGGAGAAGAATGCTCCAGCAGAACCTTTGGCTTTATTTGAGCAGTGGTTTGCTAATGCCATTGTTACTGAGCAGCCACCGGTTGAACCCAACTCAATGATGTTAGCAACAGTGGATAGTGACGGCCGTCCGCACTGCCGCATGCTGTTATTGAAGGGGCTGGATGCGCGCGGCTTTGTTTTCTATAGCAACTATAACAGTGCTAAAGGGCAGCAATTGGCCGAGCAGCCGGTGGCAGCCATGACCTTTTTCTGGCCTGCATTAGAACGTCAAGTACGTATTGAGGGTACAGTTGAGCGGGTGACTGCGGCTGAGTCTGATGCGTATTATAATATACGCCCTTTAGGTAGCCGGCTTGGTGCTTGGGCATCAGAGCAAAGCCAACCATTGGCTGGGCGGGACGAATTGGAAGCAGCGTTGCAAGCGGTAGAGCAGCGTTATGCCAATGAGCAGCATCCGCCACGACCGGAGCACTGGGGTGGCTATCGTTTGTTACCGCAAAGCATCGAGTTCTGGCAAGGTCGCACTTGCCGTTTGCATGACCGTTTAAGCTATGTGTTGGGCGCGGATGGACAGTGGCAGCGAGAGCGCTTAGCCCCATAGCCTCTTAGATCCACAAGTAAAGGCTGCTGCGTTTAAGGACGCAGTGGCCTTTATTGTATGTTTCTTGCGTTTGCAGCGCTGTATTGATCGGCAGCGTTTTGTAGCCAGCTTTGCAGTTCTTTTTTATTGACCTTAAGCTGCGTCGCCTCGTTGAGCTAGTTGAGCATATAGGCTTGCTTGGCAGGATTGTCGAGGGCCATGGATAATGCAAGATCGCGGTTAATCCAGCGTTTGATGCGGGTAAAAAGCCACCAGTGGAAATACAGGCCAGACAGGGTGGCAACGGCTACAATAAAATAATCCATAGTTTTCTCAAAGTTAATGTTAGTATAAAAAGTAATTATTCATGTTTAATAAACACAATTATATTAAGGGGTGTTTCGTATGCGTAAGTCTATTATTTTAGCTGCAACTGTTGCAGCGCTGACCGTGGGCTTGACGGGCTGTGCTTCCAGTTTAACCGGTGATTCCTTTTCGCGCGGTGATGCCCGCCAAGTGCAAACGATTCGCATGGGTACCATTGAGTCCTTACGTCCAGTACGCATTGAAGGGACTAAAACTCCGATTGGTGCCGGTGCTGGTGCTGCAGTAGGTGGTATCGCCGGCAGTACTGTTGGTGGCGGTCGTGGAAGCGCAGTTGCTGCAGTCATTGGTGCGGTAGCCGGTGGCCTAGCTGGCGCTGCAGCTGAAGAAGGCATTACTCGTACACAAGGCGTAGAGATTACTGTACGTGAAGATGACGGTGCATTACGTGCCTATGTGCAAGCGGTTGATCCGAACCAAGTATTTCGTGTCGGCCAGCGTGTGCGGATTACCACTGTTAATGGCCAGAGTCGCGTAGTACCTTAATCAACACAATGTTGTAGAGGTGCTAAACACGCCTTGGGTGAACTTATAAAGTTACTCAAGGCGTTTTTTTGTGTGTAGAACGCTTTATGCAAGATGAAACTGCAGGTTTAATTGAGTAACATAATATATTACCGATAAACGTCTGTTTGCACTGGGTAATGAATGTTTTTTGCATCGCGCTGGGTGTCTCCTGTTCGTCCGGCAGAACAACATGGAGGCAGTTTTGATTTTATTAGTACTGGTTTTTGCGCCTTTTCTTACAGCAGTATTACCGTTTCTGGCTGTGCAACGCGGCCGTACTTGGACGGCATTAATCACTGCAGCGGTGCCCTTGATGGCTTTAAGCGTATTGCTCAGCCAGGCTTCACAGGTGTTAGCCGGTGAGGTCATCAGCGTTAAGTATGCTTGGATTACCCAGCTTGGGCTTAATTTAAGTTTTCGCCTCGACGGTTTAAGTTTTTTATTCTCTTTATTGATTCTTGGGATTGGCCTGTTGGTCATTCTCTATGCGCGCTACTACTTGTCAGAACAGGAGCGTGTCGCTCGTTTCTTTAGCTATTTACTGATGTTTATGGGTTCAATGCTTGGTTTAGTATTGGCCGGTAACCTATTGTTAATGCTGATGTTTTGGGAGCTGACCAGCCTTTCTTCGTTCTTGTTAATTGGTTTTTGGAGTCAGCAGGCGGTAGCGCGGCAAGGTGCGCGCATGGCTCTGGCAATTACCGGTGGCGGTGGTTTAGCACTCTTGGCGGGTATCCTCGTCATAGGCCATGTGGTTGGCAGTTATGAGTTAGTTGATGTGCTGGCCGCGGGTGATCTGTTACGTGGAAACAGCCTGTATCCAGTGGCTTTAGTTTTGGTGCTTTTGGGTGTCTTTACCAAGTCTGCACAATTTCCATTCCACTTTTGGTTGCCCCATGCCATGTCGGCACCGACCCCGGTTTCAGCGTATTTGCACTCGGCAACCATGGTGAAAGCCGGTGTGTTTTTATTAGCACGTTTGTATCCAGTATTGTCGGGCACTGAATGGTGGTTCTATTTAGTTACCTTCACTGGGCTAATCACGCTCCTACTCGGTGCAGTTACTGCGTTATTTCAGCAGGACCTTAAAGGGCTGCTGGCATATTCCACCGTCAGTCATCTGGGCTTGATTACCTTGCTGTTTGGTTTGGACTCGGATTTAAGTTCAGTTGCAGCAATTTTCCATATTATTAACCACGCCACCTTTAAAGCGTCCTTGTTTATGGCTGCCGGTATTATTGACCATGAGACAGGTACCCGAGATATGCGACGGCTGAATGGGCTTTGGCGATATATGCCGCATACGGCGGTATTGGCCATGGTTGCCTCGTCAGCCATGGCTGGGGTGCCCTTGCTGAACGGCTTTATCAGTAAAGAAATGTTCTTCTCGGAAACCTTGCATCAGCATTTGCTCGGCAGTTTTAGCTGGCTATTGCCGGCCATGGCCACCCTTGCTGGAGCGTTTTCTGTCGCTTACTCATTACGCTTTATTCACGATGTATTCTTTAACGGTGAACCGTTAAATTTGCCGAAGTATCCGCCCCATGAACCACCGCGCTATATGAAAATACCAGTGGAGATCTTGGTGTTTTGCTGTTTGCTGGTGGGGACTATGCCCGCTTGGACGATTAGTTCATTATTGGCTGCTGCGGCGCAAGCTACTTTAGGGCGTGCGCTACCGCAGTATGATTTAGCGATTTGGCATGGTTTTAACTTGCCGCTGCTGATGAGTTTTATTGCTCTATTCGGCGGCGTTATAATTTACAGCCAGCGGGTATTCCTATTCCGTTGGTACGAAGGCCTGCCAACTATGAATGGGCGGGCTATTTTTGAAAGATCCGTGCGTGTGCTATATGGCGCAGTGTCACGGGGCTTGGCACGGGTCGAGAATGGTTCGCTGCAGCGTTATATCAGCTTGCTATTGGTTGGCGTGGTAGTGCTGCTGACGATTTGGTTAACGCCATTGACGCGCATTACCGGTGAGGTGGCTTTAACCCCAGTGGATCCGTTGACCGCTTTGGGTCTAGCAGTGATGGCAATCAGTGCGTTACTAACAATGGGCTTGCACCGCCAACGACTGACTGCCTTGTTGATGCTCAGTGTGGTTGGTCTCGTGGTAGCTATGGTGTTTGCCCGTTTTTCAGCACCCGACTTAGCCTTGACACAGCTGGTGGTTGAGGTTGTGACCATTTTGTTGATGCTGCTGGTACTGTTCTTTTTACCGGCGCAAGCACCGCTGGAGTCCAACAGTTTACTGCACTTACGTGACTTTATTATTGCCGCCAGTTGCGGTGTTTTAATGTCTATATTGACCTTTGCCGTGTTGACCCGTCCATATAACAGTATTGCCGACTTTTTCTTGGCCAACAGCCTAACTGGTGGCGGTGGTACCAACGTGGTGAACGTGATTCTGGTGGACTTCCGCGGTTTTGATACCTTTGGTGAAATCAGTGTTTTGGCCATTACTGCGATTGCCACTGTGGCATTGCTACAAGGTTTAAGCTTGCCGCGGGCGCGGGTGGACACTGAGGGCCGTGCCTGGTCTGTGGAAACTCATCCCATGGTGCTGGGCATGCTGGCACGTTTAATCTTGCCGCTGGCGCTGTTGGTTTCAATGTTTATTTTCTTAAGGGGACACAACGAGCCTGGCGGTGGTTTTATCGCTGGACTGATCACCGCGGTGGCGTTGATTCTTTTGCAGGTGGCCTATGGTCAGGATTGGGTACAAAGTCGAATGGGCATACGTTTACCTCATTTGACTGCTGCCGGAATACTCATTGCTGCAGCGACCGGCTTAGCCAGCTTGCCGTTGGGTTACCCGTTTTTAACCTCAGCCTTTGCCCATATCAATGTGCCTTTAATTGGTGAGCTGGAAATTGCCTCGGCGATGTTATTTGATTTGGGTGTGTACTTGACTGTGGTGGGGGCAACATTATTGATCCTGAGTGGTTTGGGTCGAATTGGGCACAGCGTTAAACTGCCGGGGGAGCTGTAATGGAGTTGTTAGTGGCGATTGCCATCGGTGTGTTGACCTTTAGTGGTGTGTACTTAATTTTACGTGCCCGAACCTTTAGTGTGGCGCTGGGTTTGACCTTGTTTTCTTATGCGGTCAATTTATTCTTATTTGTTATGGGACGCTTACATACGGGCAAACCCGCTGTGCTCAGTGATGCCAGCAGCTATACCGATCCAGTGCCTCAGGCTTTGGTCTTGACTGCGATTGTGATTGGTTTTGCTATGACAGCCTTTGTGTTAATCCTCGCTTTACGTGCCTATACCGAGTCAGGCAGTGATCATGTGGATGGGGTCGAAAAACCGGAAAAAATAGCTAAAACACAGAGTAAGTCAAATAAAACCAATAAAAAGCGTGGCGGAGCTGCACGATGAATAACCTCTTATTGGTGCCTATTTTACTGCCGCTGATTTGTGCTGCGTTATTGATGACTGCATCACGCAATACGGCCACTGGAGTGCGTTTGCTCAGTGTTGCCAGTGTGGTGTTATTGCTGTGCTGTGCAGTGTATTTAGTCTGGCTGGCCGCGAGTGGACAGGTTCTTGTTTATGCGTTAGGTAATTGGTCAGCCCCCTATGGCATTGCTTTGGTCCTGGATCGTTTAAGCGCCTTAATGCTGTTGGTTACCGCGGTACTGGGAGTGTTTGTAACCTTATATGCAGTGCGGGGCGATGATCAGCGTGGTGGCTATTTTCATGCATTACTGCAGTTTCAGTTGGCCGGGATCAATGGTGCTTTTTTAACCGGCGACTTATTTAACCTCTTTGTGTTTTTTGAAATACTGCTGATTGCCTCCTATGCTTTATTGCTGCACGGGTTGGGTGTCGCGCGGATTCGTGCAGCCTTGCACTATGTGATTTTAAACTTAATCGGCTCAGCTTTATTTTTAGTCTCAGCGGGCTTGTTTTACGGCATTGCCGGCACGCTGAATATGGTGGATTTGGCATATTTTATTGCTCAGGCTGAAGGCGATCAGTTGTTTTTACTGGAAGCCGCTGGTGCATTACTGATGGTGGTTTTTGCTTTAAAGGCTGCAGTATTCCCACTGTACTTTTGGCTGCCACGTGCTTATGCCAGCGCAACGGCACCGGTTGCCGCACTCTTTGCGATTATGACCAAGGTGGGTTTGTATGCAATTTTACGCTTTACCACTTTGGTATTTGGGGTGGAGGCGGGTGGCGCCAGTGGTTTAGGCGCAGGCACATTGTGGGTGCTGGCTTTAGTCACCATTGTTTTAGCTGTTTTAGGTGCTTTTGCAGCGAACACTTTGACCAGTGTCTTGGCCTACTTGGTTCTAGTGTCAGTGGGGACGTTATTAGCCGGTATCGCAGTGGGCACTGAAGCCGCTCTGGGCGCTGTTTTGTATTACTTGATACAAAGCACATGGGTTATTGCGGGGTTGTTTTTATTGGCAGACATTGTTGCCAAGCAGCGCGGCGGGCTGGGTGGTGACTTAAAAGTAGGGCCGCGTTTATTGAATCCCAACTTGCTAGGCGCTTGTTTTTTTATGGCTGCCATTGCTGTGGCAGGCTTGCCGCCTTTCGCAGGTTTTTTCGGTAAGGTTTTATTGCTGCAGTCGGTTACCAGTGCCCAAGCATGGCAGTTATGGCCGGTGGTCTTGGTCTCAGGTCTGATTGGGTTGATTGCTTTAAGTCGTGCCGGCAGCTTGATATTTTGGCGTAATCACAGTGCGCCGAGCGCTGCAGAGCCTTTGGATAAGGTTGCTTTTGCGCTGACCGCACTGTTGTTATTGAGTAGCCCATTATTGGTGATTTTTGCTCAGCCGGTTATAACCTATACAGAGGCTGCTGCGGCTCAATTGCTGGATGTATCAAGTTACTTGCAAACCATGCAGCTTCAGGAGGCATTATGAGTCGGAAGAAATGGCTTGCTCATCCGGTAGGTAGCTTAGGCTTGTTGTTAGTCTGGTTGTTTCTTATGGATGACTTTACCTCGGTTGGGCACTGGCTACTGGGCGGCTTTCTAGGGTTGTTGATACCGCGCTTAACTGTGAGCTGGTGGCCGCGTTTACCGCATGTGCGCAGCTGGAAGCAGGTGTTGATATTTAGCCAGCATATGTTGGTGGATATTGTCGTGGCTAACTTTCAAGTGGCGCGCTTAGCCTTGGGTCGAATGGATAATTTGCAGCCCAGTTGGGTGCAGGTACCCTATGATTTAGATAATGACTTGGCGATTTACTTGCTGGCCAGTGCGATTTCCTTGGCGCCGGGGACGGTAGCAGCAAGCGTGAATCGGCAGCAACGAGTTTTGACCGTGCATGCACTGCATACGAAAGATGAGCAGGCATTAATTGCCGACATTAAACAGCGTTATGAACAACCGTTAAGGGAGATGTTTGCATGCTCAGCATAGTTCTTTATTTAAGCATGCTGCTGTTTGGTATCAGTTTGCTCCTGAACTTTACCCGTTTGCTAAAAGGCCCTGATGCGGTGGACCGCATACTGGCTTTGGACACCTTGTATATAAATGGATTGGCATTGTTAGTGATCTTCGGGGTGTTATTAAGTAGCCGGTTGTTTTTTGAAGCGGCTTTATTGATCGCTTTATTTGGCTTCTTCAGTACCGTGGTTTTATGCAAGTACTTATTGCGCGGCGATGTCATTGAATAAACAGGGGTGAACTGATGTCTATTTGGGTTGAGTATGCTGTGGCATTTTTTCTATTGGTCGGTAGTGCTTTTGCGCTGGTAGGCTCAATAGGTTTATTCCGTTTTCCAGATTTTTTTATGCGCCTGCATGGACCGGCAAAAGCCACCACCTTGGGGGTTGGTTGTGTTTTAATTGCTTCAATATTGTTTTTCAGCTTCAAGGATGAAGCCTTGCATGTGCATGAGTTACTGATAACCTTGTTCTTAATGTTGAGTGCGCCAGTATCTGCTTATATGCTGGCCAAGGCTGCGGTTCAGCAGCACGTAAAAACCTTTAATCGCAAAGATTAAAGGACGCGTAACTAGGGCGCAGAGATGTACGCGCGCCTGCACAATTTTACGCACCTTTCAGTGCGCTATTCAAATCACCGAGCAACTCCGCATTGGCAGAGATTATTTCTTATAGCAGCGGTCTTTTGCTGTTTTTACACCGAATCAAGAGGTTTTTTTATGCTTTTATCTGGCCGTGGCGTGGCAATGTCTGTTTTCGCCTCATGTATATTTGCAATAATCCCAGGCTATGCCTTGTATTTAGCACCATTGGACGGTGTGCAAGTCTTTGCTCAACGTGTTTTGTGGTCGTTGCCAGCAGTATTTATGTTGTTGCTAGTGTCGCGCCGGATGCCGGAAATGAAAGCAACATTATTACGCTTGGTGCGTGAACCGCTGCTGATTTTGGCCTTGTTTACTACTGCAGGACTATTGGGTGTGCAGTGGTTGATATTTGTCTGGGCACCCATTAATGAGCAGATGTTGGACTTAACGTTAGGTTATTTTTTATTGCCTTTATCATTAGTGCTCACCGGCAAGCTGTTTTACGGTGAACACTTACGCAGTTTGCAACGTAAAGCTGTGCTGCTTGCGGCAATTGGCATTAGCCATGAGCTATGGATGGTGGGTGCGTTATCTTGGGTGACATTTATTTGTGCGGTAGGTTATCCACCGTATTTTATGCTGCGCCGCTGGATGGACTTTGATGCCTTTAGCGGGTTATTTTTAGAGATGCTGATCTTGGCACCTATAGCGATTTACCTAATTGTTAACTTTGCACCAGCTGATGCTTTCTCGCTTGCACCGCACTTATGGTATTTACTGCCAGGCTTAGGTTTGCTCAGTGCGCTGGCCTTTGCTGCCATGTTGGGCGCAAGCCATTTATTGCCTTTAGGTTTACTGGGTATTTTGAGCTATATTGAACCTGTCTTGTTATTCATTTTCAGTGTGTTTTGGGTCGGTGAAATGGTGAAGTCCAGTGAGTGGTTAACCTATATACCCATTTGGTTAGCAGTGGTGTTAGTAGTGTTTGATAGCGTCCGGGTACTGCTGAAGCAATCACGGCACCTTAACTGAAGTACAATAGATATCAACTAGCCCTGAGCGTGTGCAAGGGGCGTGAATTATTATGATCAATGATCTTGAGGTATACCGTGTTTTCTGAACTTGCCCTGCATGAGCGTCTATTAAGAGCGCTGGCTGAATTAAATTTCACTGAGCCAACGCCTGTTCAGGCGGCGGCTATTCCAGCGGCGCTCGAAGGTCGTGACTTGCGTGTCATTGCCCGTACCGGTAGTGGTAAAACAGCTGCCTTTGTTTTGCCGTTATTAAATCGTTTTATTGGTGAAGCGCAACCGCGGGTGGCAATTCGTTCGTTAATTCTGCTGCCCACTCGAGAATTGGCTCGGCAGACCTTGGCTGAAGTGGAGCGCTTTTCACGCTTTACCTTTTTACAGTCCGGCATTATTACCGGCGGTGAAGACTTTAGAGAGCAGGGTGCCTTGCTGCGTAAAGACCCAGATGTGCTGATTGCCACACCGGGTCGTTTAATTGAGCATCTGAATGCCGGTCATCTAAAGCTGGATCAGGTTGAAGTGCTGATCCTTGATGAAGCTGACCGCATGTTGGATATGGGTTTTGCCGAAGACATGCAGCGCTTAGTGGCAGAGTGCTCGTCACGCCAGCAAACGCTGTTGTTCTCAGCCACCACTGGCGGCAATGCGTTACGGGAAATGGTCAATGCGGTATTGAATGATCCGCTGCACTTAATGATTAACCAGATTGCGGAAATGAATGAAAGCACCCGTCAGCAAATTATCACCGCTGATGATGTGCCCCATAAAGAGCGTTTGGTGCATTGGTTGCTGAACAATGAACCCTTCCGTAAGGCTTTAGTTTTTACCAATACGCGGGTGCAAGCTGACCGTTTATATGGCCGTTTAGTGGCGCAAGATATCAATGCGTTTGTTCTGCATGGCGATAAAGATCAAAAAGATCGCAAACGTGCACTCGAACTGTTCAGTCAAGGCAGTTCTCGGGTGTTAGTGGCCACTGATGTTGCAGCCCGCGGACTGGATATTGAAGGTCTGGATTTGGTGATTAACTTTGATATGCCACGCTCCGGCGATGAGTACTTGCACCGAATTGGCCGTACTGGCCGTGCCGGTGAGGAAGGTCTAGCCATCAGCTTGATTTGCCACAATGATTGGAATTTAATGTCCAGCGTTGAGCGCTATCTCAAGCAAACATTTGAACGCCGAGTCATTAAGGAGCTTAAAGGCACTTACCAAGGTCCGAAGAATGTTAAAGCATCTGGTAAGGCTGCAGGCAGTAAAAAGAAGAAAACGGCGAAAAAAGGTGCAGCAAAAACTGCCGGCAAAGGGGCTAAACGTTCCAGCCGTCGCCGTCAACCTGAAGGCACTTTTGTCGTCAGCAGCGACGGCCATGCCCCGTTGCGTAAAAAATAATGCGCTGATCCAATTAATCGCTTTTGGAGGTGTCAATGTCACAAGCTCAATTGCATACCTTTGCTACTCAGCAAGCATGTAACCAAGCACTGACTGAACAGTTGGCATGCTGCATTATGCAGGTGTTTAATGCGCAACAAAAGGCCAGTCTTCTATTACCCGGTGGCGGCACACCCGCAGGCTTATTGCTTGAACTGAGCCAACAGGATTTACCCTGGGCTGCTATTCATATCAGCCCAACCGATGAGCGTTGGGTCGCCGGGGACAGTAAAGACAGCAATGCGCAGATGATGCAGCAAGTCTTAACTGAGGCTAATATTTTAGACCCGCGCTTAGCCAGTACCGCCCAAGCATCCGGCGAGGCTTGGGCGCGAGCGGTCGAGGACTGTGCGCCTTTTGCTGCAACTTTATTGGGGATGGGCGGGGATGGTCACATTGCTTCACTGTTCCCGGGCATGCCACATTTAGCAGCAGCGCTGCAATTGAATGAGCAACCAGGGGCTTTGGTCGGCTTAGCACCGAATGAACCTAAAGTGCGTCTCTCATTAAATTTGTCCATGCTTTGTGCAACCCGCTGGCTCGGTCTATTGGTGTTTGGGGAAAGAAAAAAACTGATGATTGATCGTGTGCTGGCCAAGGATCCAACCACACAAGCGCTGCCAATTTACCATTTGCTTTGGCATGCGCCGCTGCCGGTGCATATTTACTGGGCGCCTTAGGTTGCTGAAAATAGCATTGTGCAGCGCACTGAAAAGGAAGGAATCGCCATGCTACATCCTGTTGTTGAACGCATCACTGAAGAGATCGCGGAACGTTCAAAGCTGCGTCGTACGGCCTATTTAAACAACGCTTTGCAGGCAGCAGAACAGGGGGTGAATCGTGCCCATGGCTGCTCCAACTTAGCCCATGTGATGGCCTCACAACCTGAAGAACAGCGGCTGATTATGCGCCAAGGCAGCGCGGCACATATTGCCATTATCTCCAGCTACAACGAGATGCTGTCAGCCCATGCAAGCTATAAAAACTATCCGGATCAACTAAAAGCGGCTTTATACCGTTATGGTTCCAGTGCGCAGTTTGCCGCCGGTGTGCCAGCAATGTGTGATGGTGTCACCCAAGGCACACCGGGCATGCACTTATCGTTATTCTCCCGTGACCTGATCGCCCAAGCCACAGCGATTGGCTTGACCCATGGCGTCTTTGATGGTGCTTTGTATTTAGGCATTTGCGATAAAATTGTCCCAGGCTTACTGATTGGCGCACTGCATTTTGGCCATTTACCAGCAGTCTTTGTGCCGGCCGGTCCCATGAGTTCGGGTTTATCGAATCCTGAAAAAGCAGCGGCCCGTGAGCGCTATGCCGCGGGCTTAGCCAGTCGTGAGGAACTGCTTGAAGCGGAGCTGGCATCGTACCATGAGTCGGGCACCTGTACGTTTTACGGCACAGCCAACACCAATCAGGTGATGATGGAAGCCATGGGTTTGCATGTGCCAGGTAGTGCTTTTGCTTCGCCAGTCTCGGAGTTACGCCATGCTTTAACTGATGAAGCAGCACGTTTGCTGCTGGAGAATACTCGACAAGGCAGTCACTTTTTGCCGTTAGCGTTGCAGATTGATGCCAAAGCTTTAGTCAATGCTGCGGTAGCGGTATTGGCCAGCGGTGGCTCCACCAATCACAGCTTACACTTGCCGGCGATTGCCCGGGCGGCGGGCTATGAGCTGCTTTGGGAAGATCTAGCGGCGTTATCTAAAGTGGTGCCGCTATTGGCCCATGTCTACCCCAGTGGTGTTGCCGATGTGAATCAGTTTCATGCTGCAGGTGGTGTCGCCTGGCTGTTTAAACAGTTGCTCGATGCTGGATTTATGCACGCCGATGTGCACACCGTGACCGGCCAGGATTTATCTGTCTATGCCCGTGAACCCTATCTGCATCAGGGGCAGCTGCAGTGGCGGGATGTAGCCAGTGTGAGTCAAGCTGAAAGCATTCTGCGACCCACTACAGACCCTTTTGCTAAGCACAGTGGTTTACATTTATTAGCGGGCAACTTAGGGCGGGCTATAGTAAAAACCTCAGCGGTCAAAGAAGAGCACTGGTCAATTAAAGCACCGGCGCGAATTTTTGATAGTCAGGCAGACGCCTTAGCCGCCTATAGTGCCGGTTTGCTGACCGGTGATTTAGTTCTAGTGTTGCGCTTTGAAGGCCCTGCTGCCAATGGTATGCCCGAGCTGCATAAACTGATGCCGTTACTGGCCAATTTACAAGCCAATGGGCAGAAAGTAGCATTGGTGACTGATGGTCGTCTGTCTGGCGCATCAGGTAAAGTATTAGCGGCGATTCACCTCACGCCTGAAGCAGCGAAAGGTGGTGTGCTCAGTCGTTTGCAAGATGGCGATTTAATCGAGATCGATGCTAAACAGGATCTTTTTCATGTACATGTAACCCCTGAAGAGTTGGCGTTGCGCGATGCAGCGCAAGCGCCGGGCGATCTGTCATTGGGCTATGGGTTGCAGCTGTTTGCTGCACAGCGGCGGTGGGTCGGTCCTGCAGATCAAGGCGCCAGCTTTCTCCTAGAGGACTGAATGATGCTAACTATGGAACATATTTTACGCCGCGCCTATCCCGTCTTGCCGGTGTTGGTGATTGATGATGTTGAACGGGCGGTTGGTCTTGCGCAAGCGATCTGCGCGGGAGGCTTGGATGTGATCGAGGTGACGTTACGTACCCCACAAGCCCTCGAAGCACTGCAAGCGATTCGCCAAGAGGTACCTGATTTAATTGTCGGTGCAGGCACTGTGATTTATGCCGAGCAGTTTGCTCAAGTGATCGATGCCGGGGCACAATTTGCGGTCAGCCCGGGCTTTACTGAGCGCTTAGCAAGGTCTGCACAAGAAGCTGAGATGCCTTACTTGCCTGCAGTTATGACTCCGTCAGAGGTGTTGTCTGCCTTAGAGCATGGCTATCGTTCATTGAAATTGTTTCCCGCCAATGGTGGCGCCAGTGTGCGTATGCTTAATAGCTTTAAAGGCCCTTTTACCGGCATTAATTTTTGCCCAACCGGTGGCGTGACCCGAGATAATTTATTGAGTTATTTAAGTTTGCCCAATGTGGCCTGTTGTGGTGGCACTTGGATTGCTCCAGCGAACTTGGTGCAGGCGCAAGCTTGGGAGCAAATAACCCAGTTGGCCCGTGAAGCCTGCGCCATGGCCGGTCATTTGGAAACCCTGACATGAGTTGGGATTATCCGTTTCCTTACATTTTACCGCTGCGCGCTGAACCCGCTGATATTGATGAATTTGATCATGTGAATAATGCAGTCTATGTGCAATGGATGGAGGAGTGTGCTTGGCAGCATTCTATCGACTTAGGCTTGGGCTTTGCCGAGTATCAAGCGTTGGATCGGGGTATGGTGGTGTTGCGCCATGAGATCGATTATTTAGCCAGTGCCTATGTCGATGAAGAGTGTGAAATGGCCACTTGGATTCCTCACTCTGCACAGCGCATTAGAATGGACCGTTACTTTCAATTGAGGCGGGTGGCAGATGGTGTCACTTTGCTGCGCGCCAAAACCACGTTTGTTTGTATAGAGTTGTCCAGCGGGCGACCGAAACGGATGCCAGCAGAGTTTGTTGCGGGCTATGGCGCGGCGATGATGCCGGAACAAAAGTAAAATAAGAGTGCCGGGTATTTGTTCTGTTGCGGCTTTGTCTGCTAATTCATTGCATTACAATATTTACTCTGGCTTGCTAAGCACTTGGAGCGACTTGAGTGCAAACCTTGCTTTGTGTATAACTGCGCGGCTGATTTCAGTGGCAGCTTAAGTGCTTAGCGCATCGAGCTGGCCCCCAGTACTCAATTAACTGAATTGTGGTTATTTTTGTTCGGTGCTTACTCAAAGCGCCTATTTATGTGTGAGTTGAATATTGTGCAAATTGCTTTAGCGCCGATGGAAGGCTTGGTTGATCATATTATGCGTGATCTGCTCACAGAGCAGGGCGGCATTGATTGGTGTGTCACTGAGTTTGTCCGTGTCACCGATCAGTTACTGCCAACCCGCAGTTATCAACGCTTGGCCCCAGAGTTGCAGCAGGGTGCAGCCACCCCAGCAGGCACGCCAGTGCGGGTGCAGTTGCTGGGTTCGGATCCTGCTGCCTTAGCTGATAATGCGGCTAAAGCTTGTGAGCTGGGTGCGCCAGTGATTGATTTGAATTTTGGTTGCCCGGCGAAAACGGTGAATAATTCCAATGGTGGTGCGATCTTACTGCGTGAGCCAGAGGTTTTATTTAACATCGTGGAGGCGGTGCGCGCGGGGATGCCAGCCCATATTCCTTTGACCACTAAAATGCGTTTAGGCTATGACAGTCCCGATGGTGCGATGGATTCAGCCCGTGCCTTAGCTGACGGCGGTGCAGCACAAATTGTGGTGCATGCACGGACTAAAACTGACGGTTATAAGCCGCCCGCGCATTGGGAGTGGGTGGCAAAAGTGCAAGAGGTGGTCAAGGTTCCAGTGTTTGCCAATGGCGATATCTGGTCACTGGAGGATTGGTACCGTTGCCGCGAAGTCAGTGGTGTTGACCATGTGATGTTGGGTCGTGGCTTGGTGTCACGGCCAGATTTAGCCAAACAAATTGCAGCAGCCCGTGATGGTGTTGCATATCAGCTTAAGACTTGGTCACAATTGCAGCCGATGTTGCGTGAGTTCTGGCGCCAAGTGCGCTTGTTGCAGACTCCGCGCAGTGCGCCAGGACGGCTTAAGCAATGGCTGGGCTTATTGACCCGTAACTACCCAGAAGCCCAGCAACTGTTTAGCCAGTTACGCAGAGTGACCGATTGTGCCGTTATTGATCAGTGGTTTGGCTTTATGCCGGGAGAGTTGGGCCATATTGAGCAGCTGCTTGAGCAACCGGCATAAATTGCTGACTGTACTCTAAACAGAGTGTTCGGGATTGTTGAGCATTGCCATAAATGCTTGCGCGGCATTGGATAGGGTGCGCTCAGTATGCACAATATAGCCAAGGTCACGACTTAAATTGGCGTCATTGATAGGTAAACGCACCACTGACTCATCTAGCATACTATGGGGTAAAACACTCCAGGCCAAACCGATGGAGACCATCATTTTAATGGTTTCCATATAGTTGGTGCTCATGCTGATCTGTGGCGTTAACCCCGCTTGATCAAATAAACGCAAGGCAATTTTGCGGGTAAAGGTGTGACTGCCGGGAAACACCGCAGGGTAAGCACATAAGTCCGCTAAGCTAATGTGCTGACATTGTGCTAGGGGATGGTCTGGGGCGACAACAAAGTCCAGCGCATCGTGCCAAACCTTAACCGCTTTAAGTGGGGCGTCGCACTGGGGCGACAAGGTGATAATCGCCAGTTCGCAACGGCCGTGCAGGACATCGGCATAAGCCACTTCAGAGTCGAGAAAACGAATATCCAGCATCACTTCAGGATAGTCTTTGGTAAAAGCCCGTAATAACGGTGGCAAGCGGCGCAAACCAATATGATGGCTGGTGGCTAAACTTAAGCGACCGCTGACGCTGCCACTTAGGTTACTGAGCGCCCGGCGTGCATCATCCAGCTCGTTGACGATGCGGTAAGCCCGAGGCAATAAGGCGAGACCAGCTTCAGTCAGTCGGGTTTCTCGGCCGACACGGTCAAATAAGCGCATCCCCAGTTGCTCTTCAAGGCTGGCCAAACGTTTGCTAATTGCTGGCTGAGTCACATGCAAGCGTTCACCGGCTAAAGAAAAACTGCGTTGCTCGGCAATAGCAATAAAGGTGTGCAGGTTGGCCAGATCCATCAGCAGTGCTCCGATAATCGCAGAGAGAATATATTGACTATACTGCTATTCCTAGATGGAATCTAATGGATAAGAAATATCAATTTGAGTTATTCGAGTAAAGTTCTTAAACTGAACTTATAAGCAGTAGGTGCATGACCGCTGCGCACAACATTGATGAGGACGGTCTAATGGCTGGAAAAACACTGTACGACAAATTATGGGAGATGCACGAAGTAAAGCGTCGTGATGACGGCTCTTCGTTGATTTACATCGACCGCCATATTTTACACGAAGTGACGTCGCCACAAGCCTTTGCGGGTTTGCGTTTAGCAGGTCGTAAACCGTGGCGCATTGATAGCAATATCGCCACCCCAGACCATAACGTGCCGACCACTAAAAAAGAGCGTGCCGGTGGCATTGAAGCCATTGCCGATGAAGTGTCACGTATTCAGGTGCGCACCTTGGATGATAACTGTAATGAGTACGGTATTTTGCAGTTTCCAATGAATGACATTCGCCAAGGCATTGTCCATGTGATTGGTCCAGAACAGGGCGCTACCTTGCCAGGTATGACGGTGGTCTGCGGTGATTCACACACTTCAACTCACGGTGCTTTCGGTGCGTTGGCCCACGGTATTGGTACCTCAGAAGTTGAGCATGTATTGGCAACCCAGTGCTTGGTCGCCAAGAAAATGAAAAACATGCAAGTGCGGGTGGAAGGTAAAATTCCTGCCGGCGTCACTGCTAAAGATATCGTTTTGGCGATTATCGGCAAAATCGGTACTGCCGGCGGCAATGGTCACGCCATTGAGTTTGCTGGCAGCTCAATCCGTGAGTTGTCCATGGAAGGGCGGATGACGGTATGTAATATGTCCATTGAAGCCGGTGCGCGGGTGGGCATGGTAGCGGTGGATCAGAAGACCATTGATTATGTCAAAGGTCGCCCTTATGCGCCAAAAGGTGCGCAGTGGGATGCAGCGGTGGCGGCGTGGGGAAATTTAGTCTCTGATGCTGATGCGCACTTTGACACTGTTGTAGAAATGCGAGCAGAAGATATTATCCCGCAAGTGAGCTGGGGAACCTCGCCTGAAATGGTCTTGCCCGTGGATGCTAATGTGCCAGATCCTGCGCAAGAAGCGGATCCAGTTAAACGTGATTCCATCACCCGTGCTTTGAAATATATGGGGTTGCAAGCCAATCAAGCGATTACTGACATTAAGTTGGATCGGGTCTTTATTGGTTCCTGCACCAACGCGCGGATTGAAGACTTGCGCGCTGCAGCGGAAGTGGCCAAAGGCCGTAAAGTGGCCAGTAATGTGATTCAAGCCATGGTGGTGCCAGGTTCAGGTTTGGTTAAGCAGCAAGCAGAAGAAGAAGGTTTAGATAAGATTTTCTTAGAGGCTGGTTTTGAATGGCGCGAACCTGGTTGCTCCATGTGCTTGGCCATGAACCCAGATAAGTTGGGCAGTGGCGAGCATTGTGCATCAACCTCTAACCGGAACTTTGAAGGCCGTCAAGGCACCGGTGGCCGCACCCATTTGGTCAGTCCAGCCATGGCCGCAGCGGCGGCAGTTAAAGGTCACTTTGTTGATGTACGTGAATTAATGAACGAGGGAGCATAAGCATGAAAGCCTTTACTCAACATCAGGG
>CAZEZR010000007.1:0-55198 GCA_964516465.1 uncultured Thiopseudomonas sp.
CAAGCGTGATCCGTTAGAACGTGCTTTTTTACGTGGCTACCAACATGGTGTCACTGGAAAGTCGCGGGATCTCTGTCCATTTAATTTAGCATCCACTCGTCAAGCTTGGATCAACGGCTGGCGAGAAGGTCGTAGCGATAATTGGGATGGTTACCGTGGCACAGCTGGCATTCATCGGCTTAATGAGCTGAATGCCGTAGGTTAAAGCACTACTCAAACGTTCCCGTGAGGCGCTTATCAAAGACTCACGGGAGCGTTGATTAGGGCTGCCAGCTTGAGATTAAGGCTTGCGTGACACCGCGGCAATTGCGTCAACCGACTGACGAATCAACTCTGGTCCCTTGTAAATAAAACCTGAGTAGACTTGCACTAAGCTGGCGCCGGCCTGAATTTTCTCTGCAGCATGCTGCCCTTCGGTGATGCCACCTACGGCAATAATTGGCAAACGCCCGGCTAAAGCAGCAGCTAGCACCCGAACCACATGGGTACTCTGTTCACGCACCGGTGCACCGGACAAACCTCCGGCCTCATCCCCGTGCAGCATGCCCTCAACTCCGACTCGCGACAGCGTGGTATTGGTGGCAATCACTGCATCCATTCCGGTTTCCACAAGAATATTGGCCACATCGATGATTTCTTCATCAGTCATATCCGGAGCGATTTTAATCGCTAGGGGTACACGTTTGCCATGTAAGACAGTCAGTTCTTCTTGACGCTCACGCAGGGTATTTAATAAGTTTCTTAACGAGTCGCCAAACTGTAACGAGCGCAAACCCGGTGTATTGGGCGAGCTGACATTCACCGTAATATAACTGGCGCTGTTATAGACCTTATCCATACACAACAAATAGTCATCGGCGGCATTTTCCACCGGTGTATCGGCATTTTTACCAATATTAATGCCTAAAACCCCTGAAAAATTGGCATTTTTAACCCGCGCCAATAAGTGATCGACACCGAGGTTATTGAACCCCATACGGTTGATCACCCCCTCAGCAGCAGGCAAACGGAATAAACGCGGTTTAGGGTTACCCGGTTGCGGACGAGGGGTTACCGTACCAATTTCAATAAAGCCAAAACCCAAACCCGACAAACCTAAAATAGCATCGCCATTTTTATCCAGGCCAGCGGCTAGACCCACCGGATTAGGAAAATCGAGCCCCATAATATTAATTGGCAGTGAGGCTGGCTGCTTCACCACACGCTTAGGTAAGCCCAGGCGTCCTGCTGCGCCAAGTAAATCTATGGTTAATTCATGGGCTGTTTCTGGAGATAATTTAAAAAGCAAACGGCGCGATAAGCTGTACATAGTATAAGTGTCTAAATAGTTAGAAAAGATAAAGCAATTATAGCTGGTAAACACAGTCTACGCAGGCCTATTAGCCAGCCTAGGTGGTTAAAATCACTGCTGGCGCCGCTATCCACAGCAATTTGAACAGGCCTTGTACTCTCTAGCGCTGCACATTCTGGCGGCTTAAAACGCCACTTTCGCCCGCGCCTGCACAAAGCGTTGCATATAAAAAAGGACTGTATATAATGACAGTTACTGTATAGATCAACAGAGTCTGATTATGTCTAAACTAACGAAACGTCAGTCAGAGATTCTAGCTTTTCTTAAAACTTGGATTGAAGACAATGGTTACCCGCCCACTCGCGCGGAGATGGCCAAAGAACTGGGTTTTAAATCGCCTAACGCAGCTGAAGATCACTTAAAAGCCTTGGCGCGTAAGGGGGCAATTGAAATGATCCCCGGTGCTTCACGCGGTTTAAAAATAATTGAAAGTATTGATTCAAGCGAACTGCCCAGCTATGACAATGAATTGCCCATCATTGGTCGCGTAGCTGCTGGCGAACCTATCCTGGCGCAACAGCATATTGAAAGTACCTGTCCAGTCACCCCAGATCTATTTAAGCCCCGTGCAGATTACCTACTCCAGGTGCGCGGTATGAGCATGAAAGATGTGGGCATTCTTGATGGTGACTTACTGGCAGTGCATATCACCCAAGAAGCGCACAACGGCCAAATTGTTGTGGCGCGCTTGGATGATGATGTCACTGTTAAGCGTTATAAGCGCGAAGGCAGTACAGTGTGGCTGCTTCCGGAAAATACTGACTTTGAGCCGATTGTAGTGGACTTAAAAACCCAAGAACTCATCATCGAAGGCTTAAGTGTCGGCGTTATACGCCGCTAGAGAGGTATTATGACTCGCCACATCCCCCTTAAAGATCAACAAATCTCATTATTTGAGCCGTTGTTTAATATTGGCAGCTCTGCTGTAACACCTTTGCTGGAAGCCGCCTTGCGTGCCAAGAAAGATACTGCAGCGCTGGATGATGGCGTGTTTAGTGAGATTTCCTTATCAGGTCGCAGCCAGCAATGCTTGCAATTGATCGCGCCTGTTTTGCGCGAACTCAGTGAGGATGATAATGAGCGTTGGCTGACCCTAATATCCCCACCGCAGCAAATTACCGCCCAATGGTTACGTGCTGCGGGTTTAAACCGTGAGCGAATTTTAGTACTACGCCCTCGGGCCATGCAAAGCAGTCTAGAGCTGGCCTGTGATGCATTACGCTTAGGCTGCAGCCACACTGTTATCAGTTGGTTCAATCCCATGCCGCGCACAGTACGGGCTCGACTGGCTACTGCGGCACGTGCAGGCGCAACACAAATTCTGAATATACGTCAACCCTCCACGACCTGATCTCTCTCCCTTTGTCAGGTCGTTTGCCGCGCCAACCTTATGGTTAGCGCGGTTTTTTTACGAGCGGATCTTAGTCAGCTGCTAACAGCTTTTCCCATGCTTTGTTTTCTTTCTTGGACACCCCACCCAGCACTTCAATGGCTTGGCGCAAACGGAAGCGGGTTAAGTCAGGGCCTAAGATTGTCATGGCATCCAATACCGACACAGAGCTGGACTGCCCAGTAATCGAAGCAAACATCAGCGGCATAATATCGCGCAACTTAAGATCCAGCAGCCCACCGGTTGCATTGATGCATGCAGTGATGCCTTCCTTATCCCACTGACGCAAGGTTTCCAATTTCCACAGCACCAGTTGCAGCACTTGGCGCACTTGATCTGTGTCGAGCTTTTTATGGGCTAAAAGTTCTGGGCTCGGGGCCACATCCCCGGAGAAAAAGAAGCCCGCCAGTGGTGCAATTTCACTGAATGTTTCTACTCGACCCTGCACTAGCGGAGCAATTTGCATCACATAATCAGTGTTAAATGCCCACTTGCGCGCTGCATCGGCAAACTGCTCAACACTGAGTTCACGCAGCCACTGGCCATTAAGCCAAGACAGTTTTTCCACATCAAAGATGGGGCCACCTAAGGACACTCGATGGATATCAAAATTCTCAATCATTTCATCCAGCGAAAACTTCTCCCGCTCATCGGGCATTGACCAGCCCATGCGGCCTAAATAGTTGAGCATGGCTTGTGGCAGGTAGCCCATGCGCTCGTAGAAAGTCACCGAAGTTGGGTTTTTACGTTTGGACAACTTACTTTTATCTGGGTTACGCAGCAGTGGCATATAGCATAAGACCGGCTGTTCCCAACCAAAATACTCATACAGCGCAATCAATTTAGGCGCTGACGGCAGCCACTCTTCACCGCGCAATACGTGAGTGATACCCATTAGATGGTCATCAACCACGTTGGCTAAAAAGTAGGTTGGCAAACCATCGGCTTTCATTAAAACCTGCATATCCATGCGGTCCCAGCCAATTTCAACTTTACCGCGCAGCATATCCTCAACAATGCACACGCCTTCGGTGGGCATACGCATGCGAATAACATGGGATTCACCGGCAGCAATCCGTTGCTGTGCCTGCTCTGGGTCTAAATGTGAGCACAGGCCATCGTAAGCTGGAGTTTGCTTATCTGCCATTTGCTGGGCGCGCACTTCATTGAGGCGTTCAGTACTGCAAAAACACGGGAAAGCGTGGCCACGCTCAACCAATAGATTGGCGTGCTCTTGATAAATCTCAGCGCGTTCACTTTGACGGTACGGGCCATGGGGGCCGCCCACATCTGGACCCTCATCCCATTCAATGCCTAACCAACGCAAGGCCTGATAAATCTGCTCTTCCGATTCTCGACTTGAGCGCACCTGGTCGGTGTCCTCAATTCGCAGAATAAATTGACCACCGTGCTGACGAGCAAAGCACATATTAAACAATGCAATATAAGCGGTACCAACGTGCGGATCGCCAGTTGGTGAGGGTGCAATACGGGTGCGTACAGTGGTCATTAGGTTCACTCAAAGCTAAAGAAGATAAAATGTAAGCCTGTATCTTAGCAAACACTAGGGCACTGACTCCAGTTGTCGATCCAATGCAAGCAGCACCCAAGGGTAATTTTTACTCGATATACAAGAAATTTACATATCTAGGAGGCGTAAACGTAAACGCTGTACTTCATCACGCATTTGCGCTGCGGCCTCAAACTCTAAGTCGCGGGCCAACTGGTACATCTTCTCTTCCAGCTCTTTAATGCGCTTGCCAATATCTTTTGGCGTACGTAACTGCTGATCATACTCAGCGGCTTCTTCAGCTGCACGGGCTTGGGCTTTACGTTTATTGCTGCGTGCACCCGGCACCACCGCACCTTCCATAATATCTTTAACGCTTTTCTTCACCCCAACTGGGGTGATGTTATGTTCGATATTAAAAGCAATTTGTTTTTCACGGCGGCGGTTGGTTTCCTCAATGGCTCGCTCCATTGAACCGGTGATGCGGTCAGCATACAGAATTGCTTTACCATTGAGGTTGCGCGCCGCACGGCCAATGGTTTGGATCAAGGAACGCTCAGAACGTAAAAAGCCTTCTTTATCGGCATCCAAAATCGCCACAAGGGCGACCTCTGGCATGTCCAAACCTTCACGCAGCAAGTTAATCCCCACCAACACATCAAAGACACCCATGCGCAAATCGCGAATAATTTCTACTCGTTCCACAGTATCAATATCTGAGTGTAAATAACGTGCCTTTACCCCATGATCACCTAGGTATTCAGTCAGATCTTCAGACATTCGCTTGGTCAGAGTCGTGACTAATACCCGCTCGTCCACTGCGATACGGGCGCTGATTTGCGACAGCAAGTCATCCACTTGGGTTAAGCCAGGGCGTACTTCAATCTCTGGGTCAATTAAGCCGGTGGGCCGCACCACTTGCTCAACCACCTGCCCCGCATGTTCTGCTTCATAATTACCTGGAGTCGCTGAAACAAAAATCGTCTGTGGACTGGCCGCCTCCCACTCATCAAAGCGCATGGGCCGGTTATCCAGCGCCGACGGCAGACGGAAACCGTAATTCACCAGATTCTCTTTACGTGAGCGGTCGCCTTTATACATGGCACCAATTTGCGGCACCGCCACGTGGGACTCATCAATAATCAATAAAGCATCATCGGGCAAGTAATCATACAAAGTTGGTGGTGCCTCACCGGGTTTGCGACCAGATAAGTAGCGCGAGTAGTTTTCAATACCATTGCAATAACCCAGCTCAACAATCATTTCTAGATCAAAACGAGTGCGCTGTTCCAAACGCTGCGCTTCAACCAACTGATCATTGTTACGCAAGTACTCCAAGCGCTCATCCAGCTCAACTTTAATATGCTCAATGGCTTCTAACAGTGTTTCTCTAGGGGTGACATAGTGCGATTTTGGATAAAATGTAAAACGCGGTAATTTACCGATGACTTTACCGGTCAAAGGGTCAAAAGCACTGATGCTTTCTATCTCGTCATCAAACAGCTCGATCCGAATTGCCTCAAAATCAGATTCCGCTGGATACACATCAATCACATCACCGCGTACGCGGAAAGTCGCGCGGGAAAAGTCCACTTCGTTACGGGTGTATTGCAAGTCAGCGAGACGCGACAACAGGGTGCGCTGATCTATGCGATCGCCACGGTCTAAGTGCACCACCATTTTTAGATAGCTTTCAGGGCTACCTAAACCATAAATACAGGATACCGTAGCAACCAGAATCACATCGGGCCGTTCCAGTAATGCCTTGGTTGCCGATAAACGCATTTGTTCAATGTGATCGTTGATTGACGCATCTTTTTCAATAAAAGTATCTGAGGCTGCCACATAGGCTTCTGGCTGGTAATAATCGTAATAGGAAACGAAGTACTCAACCGCATTGTGGGGAAAAAACTCTTTAAACTCACCATACAGTTGTGCGGCAAGGGTTTTATTTGGCGCAAGCACAATGGCTGGACGCTGCACTTGCTCAATCACATTGGCGATGCTGAAGGTTTTTCCAGACCCGGTCACGCCGTGCAATGTTTGGTGTGATAGCCCTGATTCAAGCCCGGAAACCAACTTGCGGATTGCTTCTGGCTGATCACCGGCCGGCTGGAATTGTGTGACAAGCTCAAAGCGCGACATGCAAACCTCTAATAACTAGCGCGACAAAACGCCGCAAAATTAACCACATACAAATTATACTACTGCCTAGAACCTTACCTAGCTGGCTATAATACCTATGGAATCGCGCTGCGTCTTGACGCATTCTCTGGTAAGCTTTCGCTCCCATTCCACAAACATCGAGTCCGTACAACATGAGTCTGTTCTCTGCCGTTGAAATGGCGCCCCGCGATCCAATATTTGGTTTGAACGAAGCTTTTAACGCTGACACCCGCCCAGGTAAAGTTAACCTTGGGGTTGGTGTGTATTACTGTGAAGATGGTCTTATCCCTCTTCTCAAAGCAGTTAAGCTGGCTGAAAAAGCACAGGTTGATAAGCATGCACCCCGCGAATACCTACCGATCGATGGTATTGCTGCATATGACAGTGCGGTACAGAAATTATTATTTGGTGCTGACTCAGAAATTATCAAGTCTGGACGTATTATCACCAGTCAAGCCATTGGTGGTACTGGCGCTTTAAAAATTGGTGCGGACTACCTGAAGCGTTTACTGCCTGATGCCGTGGTTGCCATCAGTAATCCAAGCTGGCAAAACCACCGCGCACTCTTTGAGGCGGCGGATTTTCCAGTACAGAATTACCGTTATTATGATGCAAACCTGCAAGGTGTAGATATTGAAGGCATGCTGGAAGATTTGCGTCAGCTGCCGCGTCAATCGATTGTGGTTTTACATGCCTGCTGCCACAACCCGACCGGTGTTGATCTCAGCCTTGAACAGTGGCGTTTAGTGATTGATGCTTTAAAAGAGCGCGAGCATGTGCCTTTTTTAGACATTGCTTACCAAGGCTTTGCAGAAGGCATTGATGAAGATGCCGCTGCAGTGCGTTTATTTGCTGACTCCGGCATGACCTTCTTTGTTTCCAGCTCATTCTCTAAATCCTTCTCACTGTACGGTGAGCGGGTTGGCGCACTCTCCATTGTTGCCGACTCAAAAGAACAAGCCAGCCGTGTCCTGTCACAGCTTAAGTTAGTGATTCGCACCAACTACTCCAACCCGCCAACCCATGGCGCAACCATTGTCAGCTCGGTGCTGAATACCCCAGAGCTGAACGCACTGTGGCAGAAGGAGTTGGGCGAAATGCGTGAGCGTATTCTCCTGATGCGCAAACTGATGGTTGAGCAGTTGGCCGCTAAAGGCGCCAAGCGAGACTTCAGTTTTGTTGCCGAGCAGCGCGGTATGTTTTCTTACACTGGACTGACTAAAGAGCAAGTCCAGCGATTAAGCGATGAGTTTGCAATTTATGCAGTCTCCAGCGGTCGTATTTGTGTTGCAGCGCTGAACTTAAACAATATTGACGCAGTTACCGACGCCATAGTGCAGGTGCTGTAAAGCTGTTGTTTGCTCAAGCCTAAACGTCTTGCAGCACTGAAAAGGCCAGAATTCCAAGTGGATTCTGGCCTTTTTTTATTGGCTCTAACTCTAGAGTTAGAATATAGTTCAGCCTTTAGGCCGACAAAACGCTCAGGTCGGCACCGTGGTAATTGCTTGTCATATTGATTACTGAGACGGTTATAACGCCCCCTGTCGCGGCTGAAGCCACGGCTTAAAAATCTGCCGTAGTCTGCGAAGTTATCGATCCAGATACTGCTTCAGGATACCGCTTCTGTAGGCCGACCTTTTAAGGTCGGCAGTGAACATTGCACGTCGGATGCTTGCATAAGCTGCTGACGCTGCTGATCAATTCGCCCATCTTTTAAGCACAGGGTTTCATTGGAAAAGACTTTAACGTCCTCGACATCATGGGTAATCAAAATCAGCGGCACTGCTAAGCGTTCTTGCAGCTCACGCAGCTCTTTGCGCATATGAATGCGCAAGTCAGGGTCCAGTGCAGAAAACGGCTCGTCCAACAGCAGCGCGCGCGGCTCAGTCACCAGTGCCCGTGCCAAAGCAGTACGCTGGCGCTGACCGCCGGATAGTTCATGGGGCCGCTGATGCTGCACAGGCTCTAAACCAAAGTTATCCAGCCAATAATCCACCGCTTTACTGGCAACCTTGGGGCTTGGATTCAACAGCCCGCGGCGCAAACTAAAGGCAACATTTTGCCGCACGCTCAGGTGCGGAAAAAGTGCATAGTTTTGAAACAAAAATGCCACTTCACGCTGTTGCGGGGTGAGATTAATGCCCTTTTTTTGATCAAATAAAGTGCGCCCAGCCAGCTTTAAATAACCGCTATCCGGTTTAAGCAGTCCGGCAATCATTTGCAGCAATAAGCTTTTCCCTGAGCCAGACGGACCTAGGATCACCAAGCGATCATTGCTTGAGGCGTACTCTAATCCCAAGTGAAACTCGCGCTCGCCTGAGCGCATGGTTTTAGTCAGGGCTAAATCTAAAAACATTCCTTATCTCCTACGCTCAGATACACGCCCTGGTGCTAAGCGACTGGCACTTAATAACACCACCACGCAGACGATCGAGGTGATCACCACCAGCATGTTCGCCGTATCATCTTTACCTGCCTGCACCGCTTCATAGACTGCAATGGATAGGGTTTGGGTTTTCCCAGGAATACTGCCGGCCACCATTAGGGTTGCGCCAAACTCGCCCAGCGCACGAGCAAATGCCAGCAGCACTCCAGCTAAAATACCGCGCCAGGCCAGTGGCAAGGTAATGCGAAAGAAAATCGCCAACTCAGACACGCCCAAAACTCGAGCGGCCTGTTCCAGCTCACTATCCACTGCTTCAAACGCAGCGCGCGCCGGCTTAAACACTAAAGGAAAGGCCACCACAGTGGCGGCAATTACCGCACCCTGCCAGGTGAAAATCAGATTAATCCCGAAACTGTCATACAGCCATGCGCCAAAAGCACTTTTACGCCCAACCAAGACTAATAAGTAATAGCCCAACACCGTTGGCGGCATCACCATGGGCAAGGTCAGCAAGGTATCGAGTAAGTCACGGCCGAAAAAACGCGTGCGGGCTAAAAAGAAACCGACACCCACACCTAACACTATATTCAGCGCCGTAGCCCAGCCCGCCACTTTCAATGACAAACTGAGCGCTACCCAAACTGATTCCATGATTGTTCGCTTAGGGCTGGCTGAAACCGTACTTACTCAGCACAGCCTGACTTTCATCATTAAAGGTGTAGTCAATAAATTGCTGACTGAGTTCTTTGCCACTGCCTTCTTTGGTCACTGCTATGGGGTAGCTCACTACAGTTTCCAACGGCACAGTAAATTGCACTTTCACCTTATCCGCCATCACTGCCGCGTCGGTGGCGTAGACAAAACCTGCATCCACCTCATCACGGGCCACATAGTCCAAAGACTGGCGCACATTCTGGGTGTTGATCATTTTATCCGCCAACCCATCCCATAAATTATGGGCCACCAACGCCTGCTTGCTGTAGCGGCCTACCGGCACACTGTCAGGGTTACTCACTGCTAAACGCTGCAGTGCGTCTTGCTGCAAGTCAGTCAGTTGAGTCAGCTCAAGTTGGCTATCGGCAGGGGTAATCACCACCACCGTATTCTGCACAAAGTCTTTACGCGTGCCGGCAGCCAACAAGCCTTGTTCCTCGGCTTTATCCATGGTGACTTGGTCTGCCGAAGCAAATACATCAACTGGTGCGCCTTTAGCAATTTGCTGCAGCAGTGCCCCAGAGCCGGCAAAGTTCAGCAGAACTTGATGCTCAGGATACTCAGCTTCGAAATTCTCAGCAATTTCTTTAAAAGCATTGGTCAAACTGGCAGCCGCAGACACAGTGACTTGAGCAGAAAACGCACTGCCTGAGGCAAGCACAATGGCTGCTGTTAATAGATTTTTTAGAGTTGATTTAAGCATTGTGCACCCAACTAAGTGATTTCGTTATATACGCCAGACTATAACGCTTTCTAATTTAGTTTGGTAGAACAAGTTCAAGCAGTGCGACATTAAGACAACAATGCTCTGCCGCACGACTTGGCAAGGGACAGCAGCCTAATTGAGCAAGCTGGAAAACGGCCAGAAACGCAACTGATCACCCACTGCACAGGTGGTATTTTCCGGCAGTTCCAGCAAACCATGGGCTTGGGTGGCACTGCGCAAAATACCTGAACACTGGTTATCCAGCTTTTCCGCACGACCCTCGATCAGTGCCACGCGAATAAACTCACGGCGCACACCAGCGACTGGCATGGCAAAGTTAACCGGCACGATAAAGTGCTGTGCCATGGGCTCGGCGACACCCATACGGGTCAGAATATACGGCCGAGCCAATAACAAAAAGGTCACCAAGCTTGAAGTGGGATTACCCGGCAAACCAATCACTGGCACACCTTGGTAGCGACCTAAGGTAAAGGGTTTGCCAGGTTTTAATGCCAGCTTCCAAAAATCCAGCTCACCTTCTTCACGGATCACTTGGCCCAGATAATCCGCCTCACCCACCGACACCCCGCCGCTGCTGATCAGTAAATCCACATCTTGCAGCTCAGCTAAACGGTCCCGAGTCAGTTGTGCATCATCAGGCAGAATGCCCATATCGATAACGGCACAACTTAAGCGCGTTAGACTCTGGATTAACATGGTGCGGTTGCTGTTATAAATCTGCCCTGGGGCTAAGGGCTGACCGGGCTCGACCAACTCATCACCAGTGGATACCACTGCCACCCGCAGTTGACGGCGCACTTTGACCTGCGCGCAACCTAATGATGCAGCCATGGCCAGCTCAATGGGACCCAAACGAATCCCCGCCGGTAATATTTCATCACCGGGCATGGCTTCTTGACCTTTAGGGCGGACAAATTTCGCCGCAGGCACTGCTTGCACAAAGCGCACAGTACCATCGTCAAGCTCTTCGGTATTTTCCTGCATTTCCACCGCATCAGCGCCCTCAGGCATTGGCGCACCGGTGAAAATACGCGCACAGGTGCCTTCGGCGAGTGGCTCAGGGCTGTGTCCGGCAAATATCTTCTGGCTGACCGGCAATGCGTGCCCTGCTTGGACCTCGGCACTGCGTACGGCATAACCATCCATTGCGCTGTTGGGCCACGGCGGCATCGCAAACTGAGCCAATAACGGCTCAGCTAACACGCGATTTCCTGCCCGCTCTAACGCCAGCTCTTCAGTTGCCAAACTGGCAAAAGATTGTGCCTGCTCCAGCAAAATCTGCAGAGCCGTATCGACGTTTAACAAACTCATTTTTAATCGCGTCCTGTGCAGGCCGATTTTTTGCCCAAGTGAGCAACAAAATTACAGGGCTTATGGGTTGCATCCAATTGGTCGAGCAAAATACCTTCCCATGCGGTGCGGCAGGCATTAGTGGAGCCAGGCATGCAGCAAATTAGGGTGTTATTGGCCAGGCCAGCTAAGGCTCTGGACTGAATTGTCGAGGTACCTATTTCGGTATAGGAAATTTGACGAAACAGCTCACCAAACCCCTCAACTTCGCGATCAAACAGGCAGCTGACGGCCTCTGGCGTACTATCGCGATCAGTAAAACCAGTACCACCGGTGATCAAAACCACCTGTACATTATCACTGGCAATCCAGTTCGCCACCTGCGCACGGACTTGATATAGGTTATCCTGCAAAATCAAGCGTTCGACCACTTGATGACCGGTACTGATCAGTTGCTCATTGAGATAGCGTCCTGAGGTATCGGTTTCAGGGGTGCGGGTATCGCTAACAGTTAATACCGCAACATTTAAAGGCACAAATTGACTGCTTACGTGGCTCATGGGATGTCCTATGACGAGAAATTTGCGCCAAGATATACCACAAATTACTTTAAAAAATGAGTTTTGCATGCCCATCTACCCCTTATTTTCCAATTGCTCCATTGTCCTGCTGGCTGGCGGGCGTGGGCAGCGTATGGGCGGTCAAGATAAAGGCTGGGTTACTTGGCAAGGGCAAGCACTGATTGAGCACATGCAGCGGGTGGTGCGCCCGCTCACTGATGATTTGATTATTTCCTGTAATCGTAACCATGAACGCTATCAGCACCTTGCCGATCAATTAGTCAGTGATCCTAATCAAGACTTCACCGGCCCTTTAGTTGGTATCCTGAGCGCCCTAAAAGTGGCTCGCCACAAGTATCTTATGGTATTGCCCTGCGACGCGCCGCGCATTGATCAAGCCTTGCTGCAGCAACTCTACCAACAAGCCGGTGAGCGTCCTGCACTGTTTAAACATCAAGGGCACTGGCAACCGCTGTTTAGTATTATTGCAACGGCGCAACTCAATGCTTTAGAAGATTTATGGCAGGCGGGTGAACGCAGCCCCAAACACGCATTGCTCCAGTTAAACCCTGTGGCAATTCACTGCGCCGATGACGAGCAACGTCTGGCCAATTTCAATGATCCCAGTGTTTTGCAGCAACCGTTATTAATTGAGGATTCCTTATGCTGACTCACCTTGATGAGCACGGACGGGCCAATATGGTCGACGTCACCGATAAAGCCAATACTCAGCGCGAAGCCACTGCTGAAGCCTGGGTGCGCATGTTACCCAGCACCTTAGCGATGATTACTGATGGCGAGCACCCCAAGGGTGATGTATTTGCCGTGGCGCGGATTGCTGGCATCCAAGCGGCAAAACGCACCCATGAGCTGATCCCCCTGTGCCACCCGCTGCTCTTAACCAGTATTAAAGTGCACTTAACCGCCCATGCCCCTGACCAAGTACAGATCACTGCCACGTGTAAACTGTCTGGACAAACTGGGGTGGAGATGGAAGCCTTAACCGCTGCCAGCGTTGCTGCGCTGACCATTTACGATATGTGTAAAGCAGTGGATCGCGCCATGGTGATTGAGCGCACTCAGCTGCTGGAAAAAGTCGGTGGCAAATCTGGACACTACCAGCTGGCCAGCATCGCCCCACCTGCAAGTAATGGAGAGAAATGATGTTAACCGTACAGTTTTTAGCCCGTTACCGTGAAGAGCTGGACTGCGAGTCTGAGCAACTGCCTTGGCAAACAGACTGGCAATGCATTGATGATGTGCGTCAGTTTCTTATTGCCCGCGATGGCGTGTGGACGGTACTCAATGATCCGCGCATTATGTGTGCGCTGAATCAAGATGTCTGTTCATTACAAGAACCACTTAAGGGCGGCGATGAGCTGGCGTTTTTCCCCATGGTTACCGGAGGCTAATCCGCATGAGTATTCGTGTGCAAACTGCGCCGTTCGATCCCGGCGCTGAGCTCAATGCCGTGCATGCAGGCGATTTGAGCGTTGGCGCAGTGGTAACCTTTACTGGTTATGTGCGCGATATCAATCAAGATGAGTCGATTAAAGAGCTGTTTCTTGAGCATTACCCTGGCATGACCGAAAAAGCCTTGGCCAAAATCCGCACTGAAGCCTTGCAGCGCTGGCCGTTACTTGATGCGCATATTCTGCACCGGGTGGGCCCGCTGTCATTGGCTGAACCCATTGTGTTTGTTGCCACCTCCAGTATGCACCGTGAAGCCGCTTTTGCCGCGTGCGAGTTTATTATGGATTATCTCAAAACCCGCGCGCCATTTTGGAAAAAAGAACAGACCGCCACCGGCACACACTGGGTTGAAGGCCGCGATAGCGACACTGATGCTGCTGCCCGTTGGGACACCACAGATAAGGAAACCCGCTAAATGTCAGTCTGCGATCAAGGGGCTTTGCACAGTATTGAGCAAGCCATCAGTGCCTTAAAAAGCACCCTCAAGTGCCAAACCGCAACGCAAAGCTTAGCGCTGTCAGCGGCGCACCAGCATATTTTAGCCCGCTCGGTGTACGCGCAAGTGGCTGTGCCGCAATGGGATAACAGTGCCATGGATGGTTACGCATTACGGGCCAATGATCTGCAGCAGCCGGATAACCGCTTACCTTTAGCCGGACGGATTGCCGCCGGTGATCAGCCTGAGCAAAGCCTGCCCGCTGGTCAGTGCATGCATATTCTCACCGGCGCACCGGTGCCGCTGGGTGCCGACACTGTGGTGGCGCAAGAAAACTGCAACATCAGCCCTGAGCAGATTCAGTTTAATAGCTATAAAGCCGGCGACAATATCCGCCGCCGCGGCGAAGAAATCGAGCAAGGTCAATTGCTGCTGGAAGCTGGTACTCGTTTACGGGCGCAAGAAATCGGTTTATTGGCCAGCCAAGGCTTTGCCGAGGTTGAAGTCTATAGCCCTTTACGGATTGGCTTAATCAGCAGCGGCAATGAACTGTGCGAACTGGGCCAACCCCTCAAACCTGGGCAAATCTATGATATCAACAGCTACAGCCTGCAAGCACTGTTTGAGAGCTTAGGTTTTCAGGTCACCCACTACGCTAAGATGCCGGATGATTTACAGCACAATATCGACAGCCTTGCGCAGGCCAGCCGCGAGCAAGATATTCTAATCAGCAGCGGCGGCGTTTCCGTGGGCGAAGAAGACCACCTGAAAAATGCCGTCAGCGCACTGGGCCAGCTCAATCTGTGGCGCGTGGCCATTCAGCCGGGCAAACCTTTAGCCTTTGGTACCGTTGGCGACACCCCGTGGATTGGCCTACCCGGCAACCCAGCCGCAGCACTGATCACCGCATTAATCATTGCCCGCCCGGCACTGCTGCATGCCCAAGGCGCAACCGACTGCAGCCATCAAACCTTGCATATCCCAGCAGCATTCGACTGGAGCAAAGCCCGCCCCCGTCAGCAATACCTGCATGCGCGCTTAGTGCTACAAGACAACGGCCAACTGCACGCCGAAATCCACCCCAAGCAAAGCTCAGCCATGCTGATTGCGGCCAGCTGGGCCGATGGGTTAGTGGAGATTAAGCCTCAGGAGACTGTGGAAAAAGGTGATTTGGTGGGGTTTGTGGGGTATGCGGGGTTGTTAAGCTAACAGACTTAAGGCTGGACTGTACGAGCGCGTTTGCACGCAGCACACTGAGTATTCTAGTTTAGGGGCTTATTTTATTTGCAGGCGAGCCGACTGCACTCTCGTGGGTTTAATTTTGGCTACAGTTAGACTGTACGAGCGGTTCATAACCGCGACTGCTTTGCTGTGGCAACCAAGTGATTTTTATTTGACGCTGAGCTACTGGCAAGTGGCCTGCACTTCTAAGAATTCACAACGGACACCCCACAATCACACTCGACGCCTTAAATATCGCGGTCACTGCACTGCCCTCTTCTAGCTGCAAACTTTCGACGCTGTCATTGGTAATCACCACCGCCAAAGTACTCTCCCCCACTGTAACCACAACTTCGCTATTCACTGCGCCTGTTTGCACACGGGCCACGGTGCCAGTGAATTGATTGCGCGCTGAGAAACGTACACCTTCAGATTGGCTGACCAAGATAATGTCTGAGGCTTTGATTAAGGCAAAGACTTCGCTGCCGACTTCTAGGCCGAGCTCTTGAGTGCTTTCACGGGTGACGGTGGCGACAATGCTGTGTCCGCCGGCGATGGCGATTTCTACGGCATCATTGACTGCGCCGACTTGGATGGTTTTTACTGTGCCAAAGAATTGATTGCGGGCGCTGGTTTTCATAGACAGCCTTTTTAAAACAAATAAGTCATCAATAATATTGCCAGTGTCCTGGCTGAGTTCTTGTAAAAAACGCTGATGCACCTGCTCAATGCGCTGAAAGTTGCTGATCAGCTGCTGACCACGCTCAGTTAAAGTAGTGGAGCCGCCGCCTTTGCCGCCGGTAGTACGGTGCAGTAAAGGCTCACCGGCAAGGTTGTTCATATGATTTACTGCATCCCAAGCAGCTTTGTAACTCATCTTCATGGATTTGGCTGCTTGAGAAATGGAGCCCAGCTCAGCAATTTTCGCCAGTAAATGGATGCGTCCATGGCCGCCCATACTTTCAGCACCGACAGTGATCCAGATCTGTCCTTGCAGTCCAAACTCGGTGTTTTCATCCATCGTTACTTTTCCCTATTAACCGGCTAGCAGCTGCGTAAGCAGGCAGACTGTTCAGCCTAACACTGACCCGCCCTCGAATAATTAACGCACAGCATAAACTTATTGATCGCAGCTATAAAAAGCCAGGGGCCTGTTACCCGCTGCAGATCAGTCTCAGTATCAAGTCACTATCAGTGCGCAGGCGGTGTCCAACTCATAAACGCCCAACGCGAGGGTTCACCACCCTGCTGGGCATAGTCAGGATCGCGCTGATACCAAGCACTGACTTTGGCTTCTTCGTCAGCACTCAACGGGCCAAAGCTCTCGCTGACTTTAGCGATAAACTCTGCCAGATTGCTGCTGCCCGCTAAGCGACTGGACGACTCGATGTAATCCAGGGTTGGGTAGATATTGCGCTGGTACAGCATATTTATAATGTAAATATGGTCAGGAAAACTGCGATCTTCCCGTTCCAGCAACTCGGCCATTTCACGGCTGGCAAACAGTCCACCGACCAATTGGGTCATATAGACTTTTTTGCGCGCATGCTGATTGAGTTTAGTCAAGGCATCGTCCATATCAGCGACGATACTAGCGCGGGACACTATGGCAATATCGCACACCGGCACAGCGCTCCAATCGTCATCCCAAGAGGCTAATACCGGCTGCACATTGTGCAGTTGTAATTCAGCGGCATTGTCCAGCATCGCATCGAGCATACCTGGACTGTAATCCAAACCGTACACGCGCTTGGCCTGTGGTGCTAAGGCTAAAGCGATGGTGCCTGGGCCGCAGCCTACATCCAATACGCTATCGTCGGCGCTGCACTCGACCCGACTGACAAACGCAGTGCGGTAGGCACTGTCCAGTACTGAGGTGCGCATTTTACCTGCTTTTGCATCCCAGTCAGCGGGGGTTTTAAATCGCCGGCCACTGCGGGCTAAGTGTTCACGGTACAGCTGAGCAAAATCAATCGCTTTAATCATGCAACTTGGTCTCTTTAAATTCTGTAGTGGCAAGCTCGGGACGGATGGTATCTGTTATCGAGCAACTGTTTAACTGAATAATGCCTGAGGCCAACAGCTTTTAGCTTGCACGACTATTTAGGCTTCTCCCCTTCCTTTAATTACTAGCGGATTTTCAGAGTATGCAGAATTTTTGTTCTGGAATGGGTATACACCTCTGTATGATGGTTTAAATTCTAGGTTTGATAACAGGCCTGTATGCGCCAGCATCGGCAATAACTGTTTTGGCGATGAATAAAAACCGGGGTTTTAACTGATAGCTACTGGGGCTTGATTGTTGCCAGCCATTGCTCGATTGCTGCGCGCTCCAGCGGTAAGGTGTGCGCCAGCCCAGCAGAAAATACCTGCCAACCGTCAAGATACTTCTCACTGACCAAGGTCAATAGCGGAATCCCGGCACTGATCAGCTCGGAGAATTCTTGCTTTAAACCGCGGCCCTGCACTTCACCGTAACCAAAGCGATTGATAAAAACTAAGTCCGGCTGCTGATCTAAAGCTTGACGCAATACTTGACCGGCCTCGGCCAAACCGCCCATATCTAAACTGCAGCCCCGTGAGTTGCGACCTAGATTCTGCGAAATAACAAAGATTTCATCGGTATAAATATCACGCAGTTGCATGGGCAGTACTCCTTGCGGATCTCTGCCCTGCTCGGTAACTAAACCACGGACGCGCCAGCCATATTGCTGGCACTCAGCCAGAATAGCGGTGAGCAAGCCATCACCTTCCCCATCGCCGGAATGGACCACTGCTGCAGCAGGTAATTGCATACGATTCTCTTTGAAATAATGAAAACAATGAGTACTTTAAGCAAAAATAGGTAACGGCCTTGATCGCTAGCAAAGCAACTCAACCACTCCTAGTTTAATTCGTTTTCCACCACCCAAACTGCCGCCTCGGTACGCGAGCGCATACCTAACTTACTTAGCAGACGCTTTACATGCACTTTTACTGTGCCTTCAGCAATATCTAGGCTTCGGGCAATCATTTTATTGCTTTGCCCTTTAGCAATCAGCTTAAGCACATCTTTCTCACGCTTAGTCAGCATCGATGGCTGTGCTTCGCTGGCTGGTGGCCGACCACGAATGGCTTGCGCCAAGACTTGGGTCAACTCCGAACTTAATGCCATTTTACCCTGACCGGCTAAACGGATTTGCTCTATCAGCTCTTCCGGCTCCATATCTTTTAGCAAATAACCATCGGCCCCTTCACGTAAAGCTTCCAGCACATCATCATGGTCATCGGACACACTGAAAATAACGATACGGGTATCCACCCCAGCAGCGCGTAAGGCGCGAATGGTTTCAATGCCATCCATACCGGGCATATTGAGATCCAACAGAATTAAGTCCAACTCGTGACGTTCAGCCAGCATCAAGGCCTCTTCACCTGATGCCGCTTGAGCGACTGGCAGCAAGTCATCCTCCATGGATAATAAATCACTTAAACCACGGCGCAGCATCGGATGATCATCCACCAACATAATCCGTGTCTTTTGGCTCTCTAAACTACTCAACATCATTCTCCAGTTGTAATTGACTGCGTTTGTACTGAGGTAAAAATTGCACATGAATGCGTGTACCCGGCTGCAAACGGCCTATATCTAGCTTCCCTGACAAGCTCTGTGCCCGCTCAGTCATTATATTTAAGCCATAATGCCCTTTTGGGCTGCTTTCCATATTGATCCCAACCCCATCATCATCAACATAGATATGAATATAGCCTGCCGCATCTTGCTGCAAAGATAGTTTGCAATGGCTTGCATCGGCGTGTTTCACCACATTACTGAGCGCTTCACGAATGATTTGCAAACAATGAATCTCCTCGTTAGGGGTTAACGGACAATGCTCTAAAGCATAATCTAATTGGATTGCCAGCCCTGAGTGCCGACTAAACTCATGCACTGCTGCCCGCACCGCTGCAGCTAAGCCTGGCTCATCAAGTTTAATGCGGAACGTCACCAGCAATTCTCTTAACTGTCGATAAGCACTGCTCACCCCATTTTGTATTTCATTTAGGGTTGCGCTTATATCTTCTTTAGAGAACTCAGCGGCCATTTGCTTTTTAAGGCGCAGCAATTGAATTTTCTGGTATGACAACGACTGGGCCAACGAATCATGCAATTCTCTGGCAATCACTGCTCGCTCTTCCATTAAAGCAATGCGCGCTTGGTTGTGCCCTAATTGATGCAACGTTAGCGAAGCTGAAAAAAGTTCGGTTAAAGCTTCGACCAACTGTTTTTGCCATTCTTGCATCTGCATACCGTCTGGCACTTCAACACGGAAATCACCCAGATGCCCATGCTCACTTTCTAAGGCAAAACTGAGCACTTGTGCGCCACTGGGAAGAATACCTTGATTCAATACCAACGGGCATTGCGCACAGTGCGGCAGGTTACAATACTTAGGCGCTTGGCCCTGCTGCGCAGTTAAAGCGGTATGCGCTTCGTTCTCTGGATTATCTGCTAAATACGTTAAACACAATGACACCGAGCCTAAGCCCAGAGTTTGCTCAATGGGTTGTAATAAATCAGCGAAAATCAGCAAAGGATCCACATCAGTTTTATATAAGCTGCGTGCACTATTAAATAATAACTCCAATGAGTGGTTACTGCGCTGCAACTGTGCTGTTTTCTTATCCACTTTTTTCTCAAGATTGTTATACAGGTCGGACAGCTCGGCACTCATTTGATTGAGCGCCCAGGCTAAGACACCTAATTCATTCTGTGCAGAAATTTTGGCTCGCCCTTGGAATGATCCACGACCAATACCTTTAGCCAATTCGACCAGTCCTTGCAGCGGCATCAATAGCGCATTATTCACGCCTAAAATTACAATAAAGCTGATCAATGCAGTAAAAAGTAACGAACCAATAAATAAGCCCCGAATAACTGCCAACTTACGTTCTGACTCCCCCTGCAACTCACCCACGAAATTATCCAATAGCGCAACAAAAACGGGCACTTCTAAGCGGTAAGCAGCTTTATCCGGCGGTGTTTGCTCAAGCAGTGGCAGCATCAGTTGACCCCACTGCTGCTGTACTCGTGCATATTTAATTGCTAGACGGTGCTGGGTATTGCTACCAATGGCTGTCATCAAAGCAGGGGTCGCTAAAGAGCTTTCAAACTCTCTCAGATACACGGGTAAATCTTCTGTCTTGGCTTCACTGGTTAGCAACGCCAAGCGGTAGGCTTGCATGCGCAAACTTCCAGCTTTATTCAGCGCTTCTGCATCACCACGAATGGATTCAGACAAGTACATGCCCCCCAACATACTTGCCAACATGACCCCAATAATCAGCACAAATGCCAACAAGGTGCGCACCGCCAATGACTGGGTTAAACGCACCAGAGGAAGATCTGCTTTTTGCATAGGTCGCCTTATTCGTTCGTCATATCATGTGATCAAGTCTGATTATTCAGTAGCCTAGCACCCTAAGCCAGTCATATACCTCTTTATATCCACGCGCTTGCTTTTCTTGCAATCTAACAATTTAAAACTCATAAGCAGTTGATTATAAAAGGATTTCAATCCAAAAAGAGTCTATTCACAAAGAGGTATAGTACACACTCAGACATATTATCCCTCCTGCATTACTGACCCAGATCAATGGAACCACCCCTGCATACTCCTACAGTGCCAGGCAGTGCAAAGTTACCCTTTTTGCAATACCTGTGTGTTGGAGAGTCATACTATGAGCAACAATATAGAAAAATGGGATGTAGAAGACCCGGTTTTCTGGGAGTCGACCGGTAAAAAAATTGCCAACCGCAACCTTTGGCTATCGATTCCAAACCTACTGCTTGGCTTTGCTATTTGGCTGATGTGGGGAATTATCACCGTACAAATGCTCAACTTGGGTTTTCCATTTGAACCCGTTGAATTATTTACCTTAACTGCCATTTCCGGCTTAGCCGGTGCCACTTTCCGCATTCCAGCATCCTTTATGATCCGCATTGCTGGCGGACGTAACACCATTGTACTGAACACCATCTTATTATTGATACCTGCGATTGGTACCGGTATTGCGCTGCAAGACACCAACACCCCACTGTGGGTCTTCCAACTGCTGGCGCTGCTGTCAGGTATTGGCGGTGGTAAGTTTGCCTGCTCCATGAGCAATATCAGTGGCTTCTTCCCGAAAAGCCAACAAGGCTTAGCCTTGGGCTTAAACGCTGGCCTGGGTAACTTTGGCGTCACCACCATGCAGATTGTGATCCCCTTGGTCATGACCATGGGCATCTTTGGTGCGCTGGGCGGCGGCTCCATGGAGCTGATGAAAGACAGTGGCACCTTAATTGGTCGCATTCCAGCTGGCTCAGACACTTGGATTCAAAACGCCGGTTGGATCTGGTTGGTGTTTTTGATCCCGCTGATTGCGGTCAGCTGGTTTGGCATGAATAACTTAATCCCCATTACACCCAACCCAGGTACACCTTTAAGCGCCTTCAGTAAAATCCTTGGCCTCTACAGCATCAGTTTTGTAACTTCAGTTATTGGCTTATACCTCTACCTACCTCAACCCATTGGCTTGGGTGTGTTGAATATGTGGATTGCCATGCCGCTGATTATGCTCAGCACCCTTGGTTTGCTGCGTATGGTTCCAGGCTCGATCAAACCCAATATCAAGCGGCAGTTTGAAATCTTTAAAGACAAGCACACCTGGTCCATGAGTGTGCTCTATATCCTGACTTTTGGTTCATTTATTGGCTTCTCCATGGCTCTGCCACTGTCGATCACCGTGATCTTTGGCTATATGAACGAAGTCGCTGCAGACGGCACTATCACTCGCGTCGCCAACCCCAATGCTCCGAGCGCTTTAACCTACGCTTGGATCGGGCCCTTCCTTGGCGCGCTGACCCGTCCCATTGGTGGTTGGATCTCCGACAAGGTTGGCGGCTCATTAGTTACGCAAATTATCACCCTAGTTATGGTGGTTGCCTCAGTGGCACTGGGTTACACCCTAAAACTGGCTTATAGCTCAGCCAGCCCTGAAACCTACTTCTTCGCCTTTATTAGCCTGTTCTTAGTGCTGTTTGCCGCATCAGGCATTGGTAACGGCTCAACCTTCCGCAGCATTGGGGTGATTTATAACCGCGAACAAGCCGGTCCAGTTCTAGGTTGGACCTCAGCCATCGCTGCATACGGCTCTTTTGTTGCCCCCATCGTGATTGGTGAAGAGATTAAAGCTGGTACGCCTGAAGTTGCCATGTATGGCTTTGCGGTGTTTTACGCACTGTGCTTGGTCCTTAACTGGTGGTTCTACCTGCGCAAAAATGCCTATGTGAAAAACCCTTAAGCAGCATTATCTATTTGGATCTTAGGAATTTGTTATGAACATTATGATTGCCTACGACAACTCAACCAACGCAAAAAATGCGCTGGAAAAAACCTTACAAATGTTTGCCGCGCTTAAGCCCAAAATCACCCTGATCAGTGTGATTGAAGATGTCTTAGGCTCCAGTGGGGTTAACGAAGAGCGCTACCTTGAATACAAACGTGACTTTTCCGAAGCCGTGCGCGAAACCGCACAAACCTTAAATGAGTTAGGCATCAGTACCGAAGTGATGATTGCCGAGGGCGACCCACGGAAAATGATTTTACAGGCTGTAAAAAACAAGCAGCCCGACCTACTGGTCATTGCTCGTCACAGTGAAAAAGTGGACAGCAATATTATTGGCAAAACACTGGATGCATGGGTTGAGGAATTTAACTTTATGACCTTTGGCAGTGTCAGTTCTTTTCTCACCCGACGCGCACCCTGCCCGGTGTTGATTCAGTCATGTCAATAAATTCCTTATGGATGATGGAGCGGTAACATGAAGGTTTCTGATCTATTCCTCTACAAAAAGCCGGAGATAAAAGCGCTTCACCTGACTTGGATCGCTTTCTATATCTGCTTCTTTGTCTGGTTCAATATGGCGCCGTTGGCGACCAGTATGTTGAAAAGCGTGGGTTGGTTAACCAACGATGACTTACGCCTGTTTGCCATTGCCAACGTGGCACTGACTATTCCCGCCCGTATCTTGGTGGGTATGGCCTTGGATAAGTGGGGCCCACGCCGGGTGTTCTCAGTGCTGATGGTGACCATGGCCATTCCGGCTATTGCCTTCGCTTTTGGTGAAACCCGCACCCAGCTATTGGTCTCCCGTTTGGTGCTCAGTTCCATTGGTGCCAGCTTTGTGGTGGGTATCCATATGACCGCAATGTGGTTTAAGCCCCGTGATATCGGTTTTGCTGAAGGCTTTTATGCCGGCTGGGGTAACTTTGGTTCTGCCGCAGCAGCCATGACCTTGCCGTTGATTGCCTTGAACGTGTTCGGCGGTGACGATGGTTGGCGTTATGCCATTGCCAGCACCGCCATCATTATGGCGCTGTATGGAGTATTTTATTGGTTTGCGATCACCGATGGCCCTGCCGGTACCGTGCACCACAAACCGCGCAAAGTCAGTGCTTTAGAAGTCAGTACTTGGGCCGATATGATCAAGCTGATCCTCTGGACCATCCCCATGATTGGTGTGTTATCGCTGCTGGTCTGGCGGGTTGAAAATATGGGTTATATCGATGCGCAATGGGCTTGGGTTTGCCACGCAGTGATTGCGCTGATTGTGACCTATCAGGTGATTCAGATTCTCAGAGTTAACCTACCCATTTTGCGCAAAGGTGTGCCCGAAGACGACAAGTACAGTTTCAACTCAGTGGCAGCACTGAACACCACCTACTTCGCTAACTTTGGTGCTGAACTGGCGGTGGTCTCCATGCTGCCGATGTTCTTTGAGATGACTTGGGGGCTCACCCCCACCACTGCCGGCATGATCGCAGCCTCCTTCGCCTTTGTGAACTTGGTAGCCCGGCCCATTGGTGGACTGGTCTCGGACCGCTTTGGTAATCGCCGTTTTGTGATGCTGGCGTATATGATTGGTATCGCTATTGGTTTTGCCTTAATGGGCTTAATGAATAGCGCCTTACCACTGTATATCGCCGTAGCGATTACCATTTTGTCCTCAGTCTTTGTCCAAGGCGCCGAAGGCGCCACCTTCGGTATTTTGCCATCAATCAAACGTCGCCTGACTGGACAGATTTCCGGGATGGCCGGTGCTTACGGCAATGTCGGTGCAGTGTGTTACCTGACGTTGTACACCTTTGTCACCCCTTCACAGTTCTTTTTCATTATCGCTGCGGGCGCTCTATTGAGCTTTATTGCCTGCTTTTTCTGGCTTAAAGAGCCGGAAGGTGCGTTTGCCGAAGAATATATTGTTTCATCAGTGGACCTTGAGCTCGCAGCTGACCAGCAGGCTGGCAAGTGATGACGTGCTTAAGTAACCGACACATGCGTGCATGCAGCTGCCAAGCGTCACTGCACGGCAGCTTTTCAAGAGGAATAAAACTATGAGTCGTATCTTAGACCAACTGCATTTTTTAAAAAGAAAACAAGGCGAGTTTGCTGATGGCCATGGCGAAACCCGTAAAGAATCCCGCGACTGGGAGGACGGTTATCGCGCCCGCTGGCAGTATGACAAGATTGTTCGCTCCACCCATGGGGTGAACTGCACGGGTTCGTGCTCGTGGAAAATTTATGTCAAAAACGGCCTAATTACTTGGGAAACCCAACAAACCGACTACCCACGTACCCGCCCTGACCTGCCCAACCACGAACCGCGCGGTTGTCCGCGGGGCGCCAGTTACAGTTGGTATATCTACAGTGCCAACCGGGTTAAATACCCCAAAGTGCGTAAAGCCTTACTGCAGTTGTGGCGTGATGCACGTAAAACCATGTCGCCAGTGGATGCTTGGCAGAGCATTGTTGAAGACCCAGCTAAAGCCAAGTCGTACAAAAGCAAACGTGGCTTAGGTGGCTTTATTCGCTCACATTGGGATGAAGTCAATGAGATCATTGCTGCAGCCAACGTCTACACCACTAAGGCTTATGGTCCTGACCGTGTGGTCGGTTTCTCACCGATTCCTGCGATGTCGATGATCAGCTACGCCGCTGGTTCACGTTACCTGTCCTTAATGGGCGGTACCTGCCTCAGTTTCTACGACTGGTACTGTGACTTACCCCCAGCATCACCCATGGTTTGGGGTGAGCAAACTGACGTGCCTGAGTCCGCTGACTGGTACAACTCCAACTACATCATTGCTTGGGGCTCCAACGTGCCGCAAACACGTACCCCAGATGCCCACTTCTTTACTGAAGTGCGCTACAAGGGTGCCAAAACTGTTGCAGTAACCCCTGACTTCGCAGAAGTGGCGAAACTGACAGACTTATGGCTCAACCCTAAGCAAGGTACCGATGCCGCTCTATCGCAAGCTTTTTGTCATGTGATCTTTAAAGAGTTCCACTTGGAAAAACCCAGTGCTTACTTTACCGATTACGTGCGTCGCTATTCCGACTTCCCAATGTTGGTGATGCTGGAAGAGTTTGAATCAGGCTTTAAACCCACCCGCTACCTGCGTGCTTCAGACTTAGCTGGCAATCTTGGCCAAGAAAATAATCCAGAATGGAAAACCATTGCCTTGGATAGCTTGACCAATGAATTTGTTTCGCCGCTGGGCTCGATTGGTTACCGCTGGAATGAAAAAGGTAAGTGGAACATTGAAGCCCGTGAAGGCACTGGCGGTAAAGACGTTGAGTTGCAGTTATCGTTAATTGAAGAAGGCAATGCCGTTGAAGTGGCTTTCCCTTACTTTGGTGGTGATTTACACGACTACTTCCAGCATGTTGATGGTGAAGGCGTACAGTTCCGCCGTGTGCCAAGCCGTGAGCTGACCTTAGCCGATGGCAGCAAAGCCCGTGTGGCCACTGTCTTTGACATCAGTGCCGCAGGTTTAGCGGTGGATCGTGGTCTGGGCGGTGAAAACGTTGCCAGCAGCTACGACCAAGCGGATATCCCAGGCACTCCAGCATGGCAAGAAGCCATTACCGGTGTCAGCCGCGAGAAAGTGATTCAAGTGGCCCGTGAGTTTGCCGATAACGCCGACAAAACCAAAGGTAAGTCAATGATTATCGTTGGCGCCGGTATGAACCACTGGTACCACATGGATATGAACTACCGCGGCCTGATCAATATGTTGATCATGTGTGGTTGTATCGGTAAGAGTGGCGGCGGTTGGGCCCACTATGTGGGACAAGAAAAACTGCGCCCACAAACCGGTTGGTTACCGGTAGCCTTTGGTTTGGATTGGAGCCGTCCACCGCGTCAAATGAACGGTACCAGCTTCTTCTATAACCACAGTTCACAGTGGCGCCATGAGTCCATGGATATGCACGAGATTCTTTCGCCAATGGCGGATAAATCCAAGTTCCCACAACATGCGCTGGACTACAACATCCAAGCCGAACGTGGTGGCTGGTTACCCAGTGCCCCACAACTCAATCGCAACCCACTTGCAGTGTGCCGCGAAGCCAAAGCCGCGGGCATGTCAGCACCTGACTATGTGGTTAAGTCGCTGGAAGACGGCTCGTTACGCTTTGCCTGTGAGCAGCCTGATAGCCCAGCCAACTTCCCACGCAATATGTTTATTTGGCGCTCTAACCTGCTGGGTTCTTCCGGTAAAGGCCATGAGTACATGCTCAAGTACCTGCTCGGCACGCCAAAGCACGGGGTGATGAACGAAGACACCACCAATGCGGGTTACAAACCAACTGAAGTTGATTGGGCGGAAGATGCGGCCATCGGCAAAGTTGATCTGGTCACCACCTTGGACTTCCGTATGTCGTCCACCTGTATGTATTCCGATATCGTTTTACCCACTGCCACTTGGTATGAAAAAGACGATATGAATACTTCGGATATGCACCCATTTATCCACCCACTGTCCGCAGCCATTGCCCCCGCTTGGGAATCCCGAACTGACTGGGATATTTTCAAAGGCGTAGCGAAGAAATTCTCTGAGCTGACTGAAGGTCATCTGGGTGTGGAACAAGATATTGTCACCATCCCCATGCAGCACGACAGCCCTGGCGAGTTGGCTCAGCCTTATGGCGGTACTGACTGGAAATCATCCGGTGAGCCATTAGTGCCGGGCAAAAACGCACCCAACTTGGTGGTGGTGGAGCGTGACTTCCCCAATATTTACAAAATGTTTACCTCGCTGGGTCCATTAATGAACTCACTGGGTAACGGTGGTAAAGGTATTGGTTGGAACACCGATGATGAAGTGACTTTCTTAGGCCAACTCAACCATCAAGTGTTGGAAGAAGGGGTCAGTAAAGGTCGCCCACAAATCGACTCGGCCATTGATGCCTGTGAAGTTGTCTTGTCACTGGCACCGGAAACCAACGGTCATGTGGCGGTTAAAGCTTGGGCGGCATTATCTGAGTTCACTGGCCGAGATCACACTCACTTAGCCAAAGGCAAAGAACACGAAGCCATTCGCTTTAAAGATATCCAAGCGCAACCACGGAAAATCATTTCCAGCCCGACCTGGTCTGGCCTTGAAGACGAGCATGTCAGCTATAGCGCGGGTTACACCAACGTGCATGAGCTGATTCCATGGCGCACCATTACCGGTCGTCAGCAGTTTTATCAGGACCATCCTTGGATGCAAGCCTTTGGCGAGCAACTGATGAGCTACCGTCCACCGGTGAACACCCGCTCCATTGATCAGGTGAAAGATAAGCGCAAAAACGGTAACACTGAGATTGTTTTGAACTGGATTACCCCGCACCAAAAATGGGGTATTCACAGCACCTATTCTGACAACCTGTTAATGCTCACCTTAAGCCGTGGTGGCCCGATTATTTGGCTGTCGGAAACAGATGCACGTAAAGCCGGTATTGAAGATAACGACTGGGTCGAGTGCTTTAACGCCAACGGCGCCCTCACCGCTCGCGCGGTGGTCAGCCAGCGGGTTAAAGAAGGCATGGTGATGATGTATCACGCCCAAGAACGGATTATTAACGTGCCCGGTTCTGAAACAACTAAAACCCGCGGTGGTCACCACAACTCGGTCACCCGTGTGGTGTTAAAACCAACCCATATGATTGGTGCTTACGCGCAGCAGTCTTATGGATTCAACTACTACGGTACTGTTGGTAGTAACCGCGATGAATTTGTTGTGGTTCGTAAAATGAGCAAGGTCGACTGGCTAGATGGCTCAAATACCGATGACCTTCCACAGCCATTACCACAAGATCTTTAAGGAGAACACCATGAAGATTCGCTCACAAGTTGCCATGGTCCTGAACCTCGATAAATGCATCGGGTGCCACACCTGTTCAGTCACCTGTAAAAATATTTGGACCAGCCGTGAAGGTATGGAATACGCTTGGTTCAATAACGTTGAAAGTAAACCCGGTATTGGTTACCCGAAAGAGTGGGAAAACCAAAACAAATGGAAAGGTGGCTGGGTACGTAACAATGACGGTTCCATTCGTCCAAGAATTGGCGGTAAATTCCGCGTGTTAGCCAATATTTTTGCGAACCCTGACCTGCCAGTGATTGACGATTACTACGAGCCCTTTGATTTCGACTACCAGCACCTGCATACCGCGCCAGAAGTGGCGCATCAACCTACAGCGCGTCCGCGTTCGTTGATCAGCGGTAAGCGTATGGAAAAAATCGAATGGGGTCCAAACTGGGAAGAGATTCTCGGTACGGAATTCGCTAAACGTCGCAAAGATAAAAACTTTGACAATATCCAAGCGGATATTTATGGCGAATACGAAAACACCTTTATGATGTATCTGCCGCGTTTGTGTGAGCACTGCCTCAACCCAACCTGCGCCGCAGCTTGCCCCAGTGGTGCGATCTATAAGCGTGAAGAAGATGGGATTGTCTTGATTGACCAAGATAAGTGCCGCGGTTGGCGCATGTGCATCAGTGGCTGCCCGTACAAAAAGATCTACTACAACTGGAAAACCGGAAAGTCTGAGAAATGTATTTTCTGCTATCCACGGATTGAAGCCGGTATGCCAACCGTCTGCTCAGAAACCTGTGTCGGTCGTATTCGCTATCTGGGCGTGCTGCTGTATGACGCCGATAAGATTCACGAAGTGGCCAGTACCCCCAATGAGCACGACTTATATCCGAAGCAACTGGAAATGTTTTTGGATCCAAATGATCCCAAAGTCATTGCCCAGGCGCGCAAAGATGGCATCCCAGACTCAGTGATCACTGCTGCGCAAAAATCACCGGTGTATAAGTTAGCTGTGGATTGGAAGCTGGCATTACCACTGCACCCGGAATACCGCACCTTACCTATGGTGTGGTACGTACCGCCCCTGTCGCCAATTCAAAACGCTGCTGAAAGCGGCAAGATCGGCATGAATGGCATTTTGCCGGATGTGGATAGCTTACGTATTCCACTGCGCTACTTGGCCAACCTGCTCACTGCTGGCGATGAGAAGCCAGTCAAGCTGGCATTAAAACGCTTACTGGCCATGCGCGTCTACAAGCGTGCTGAGCATGTGGACGGCGTGGAAGACTTAACTGCACTGGAAGAAGTGGGCTTAAGCAAAGCACAAGCGGATGAAATGTACCGTTACTTGGCCATTGCTGATTACGAAGACCGTTTCGTGATTCCAACCGCGCACCGTGAAGAAGCCATGTCCGATGCTTTTGCTGAGCGCAATGGTTGCGGCTTTAGCTTTGGTAATGGCTGTGGTGGCGACGACGGTGCCAATATGTTTGGTGGCAAAAAACATACCAAGCGTGAAGTGATGAAAACTGTCCAAGTGTGGGAGGACTAATAACAATGAAAATCTTAAAAGTTATTTCCTTGCTGCTGGATTATCCAACCCAGATCATTTTTGACGCCAAAGATGAACTGGCTGAAGCCATTGCCGCCACCCGTGTAATTAGCCCTGAGCAGCGTCAAGCTGTTCAGGCGCTGGTTGATAAGTTGACCGCTGGTGAGTTAATGGATGCCCAAGAGGCTTACGTCAAACTGTTTAACCGTGGTCGGCACTTCTCCTTGCTGTTGTTTGAGCACGTACATGGCGAGTCGCGCGATCGCGGCCAAGCCATGGTCGACTTAATGGCACAGTATGAAAGTGACGGCTTTGCCATCGGCAGCAAAGAGTTGCCGGACTATATTCCATTGTATTTGGAGTACTTGTCACACTGTGACGAACCCACCGCTCGCGCTGGTTTGGCGGATGTTCAGCACCTTTTAGCCTTACTGGCCGCACGCTTAGTTGAGCAAGAAAGCGCCTATTCAGCCTGCTTTCAAGCGCTGTTACAAATCGCCGGTTTTGAGCCTGAATTGGCCATAGCCGAAGTCAGTGAGCAAGTCAGCCAAGAAGTCTATGACGACAGCTTCGAAGCGCTGGATGCACTCTGGGAGGAGGAAGCAGTGACCTTTATGTCCAGTGATCAAACCGACAGTTGCGGCATTAACAGTGCCAATGCCCCACAAAAACAGCGTGAAGATGTAGCTGTACCGCTGCATTGGGTCGACTTCGCCCATGACGCTAGCGCTACTAATAAAGTGTAGGAGATACTCATGTCTAATTTTAACTTTTTACTGTTTGGCGTGTATCCATATGTCGCGCTTGCCATCTGCTTGATTGGCAGTTGGGCTCGCTTTGACTTATCCCAGTACACGTGGCGCGCGGGTTCCAGCCAAATGCTGGATAACACAGGCATGCGTTTAGCCAGTAACTTATTCCACGTCGGAATTATCTTTATTCTGGCGGGGCACTTTGTTGGCTTATTAGCACCCCATGCGCTTTACAGCCCTTTTATCAGTACAGCAAATAAACAGTTGCTGGCGATGGTATCCGGTGGTTTCTTCGGCATCCTGTGCCTGATTGGTTTGGTTATGCTGATTAACCGTCGCTTAAACAACCCACGGATTCGGGCCAGCTCCAACCCTTCAGACATTATGATTTTGTTTGTTTTGCTGGCACAACTGGTGCTGGGTTTATTAACAATTTTCGCCTCAACCCAGCACATGGATGGTTCCATTATGGTGCTCCTCGGTGAGTGGGCACAAAGTATTGTTACCCTGCAACCGATCAAAGCAGCTGCTGCGATTGCCCCAGTCGGTATTATCTACAAACTGCACGTGTTCTTGGGTATGACCTTATTTGTGCTGTTCCCATTCACCCGTTTAGTGCACATTGTCAGCGCCCCGATCTGGTACTTAGGTCGCCGCTACCAAATTGTGCGTCAAAAAGGTTAAGGAGTAGGTTGTTATGCAACAGTCATCGACCCCTTTATTTACCGATGCAGCTCAAGCTGCATCGGTAACCTCAGCGGCGGCAGAGCCGCTGTTGATTGCCACCAGCAGTAACAGTGACTTACCTATTGTGCGAGTCAATGGCGTTGAAATCACCAGCACTGCCATTGCCCAAGAGATGCAATACCACCCCGCTGACTCTCAGCGGGAGGTGGTGTTTCTAGCCGCACAAGCGTTAGTGTTGCAAGAGTTGCTCAAGCAACGTGCTGCTGAAATTAATCTTCAAGTAGAAATTCGAGATGCAGAAACCCTAGAAGAAGCAACAGTGCGTTGTTTGCTCGAACATGAGATCAGCACGCCAGAAATTGGCGATACTGAACTGGAAACCTTCTACAGCAGCAACCCGCGCAGCTTTACCACACCACCACTGGTTTCGGCAAAGCACATTTTAATTGCTGCCGATCCAGAGGATGATTTAGAGCGCAGTACCCAACGTGAAGTAGCCCTTAATATCATTGAGCAGTTGCAAGCCGGCGTCAGCTTTACCGATATGGTTATGACCCACTCGGCCTGCCCTTCCAAAGAGCAGCAAGGCTCGCTCGGGCAACTGTCCAAAGGACAAACCGTACCTGAATTCGAGCGTCAGTTGCTACGCCTACCCCTAGGTCTAGCAGAACAGCCCATCGAATCACGTTATGGTTACCATATTGTTCTAGTGGAACAGCGGGTTGAGGGTGAACTGGTTCCTTACCATATGGTAAAGGAACGTATTGCTGCGCAGTTGAGTCAACGTGTTTGGCAAAAAAGCGTTACGCAATATCTGCAAATGCTAGTTGGAGAGGCTACAATCGAAGGCATTACATTGCAGGGCGCGGCTTCACCGCTGGTGCAGTAACTGGATTGAGGAGAAAAGTCATGTCTTCAGCACTTATTGATGGCTTTGGCCGAAAAATAGACTACGTGCGCTTATCAGTAACTGACCGTTGCGATTTTCGCTGTATCTACTGTATGGCTGAAGATATGACGTTTTTACCACGTCAACGCATCTTAACCCTCGAAGAAATTCATCGCTGTGCAGAAATTTTTGTTGCCAACGGGGTACGCAAAATACGTCTGACCGGTGGTGAACCTTTAACCCGTAAAGGCATTGTCGGTCTATGTGAAAAAATCAGCGCCATTCCAGGTTTGGATGAGTTGGTGATGACCACCAACGGTTCACAGCTGACTAAATATGCACAGCCGCTGGCCGATGCTGGAGTCAAGCGTCTAAATATCAGTTTAGATTCATTGTGCCCCGATAAATTTAAAGCCATGACCCGAGTGGGTAATCTGCAGCAAGTACTCGATGGTATTCAAGCTGCACGCCAAGCAGGCTTTGAACGGTTAAAAATCAACAGCGTGGTTATCCAAGGCCACAATGAGGATGAAATTTTAGCTCTAACCGATTACGCCGTGGCCAACCAACTGGATATCACTTTTATTGAAGAGATGCCCTTAGGTCATGTCGGTCGTACGCGAGAATTGTTTAGCAGTGACCAAGTGCGCGACAGCATTGCTCAGCGCTATGCCTTACTCGACAGCAGCGAAAGCAGTGGTGGTCCTGCGCGTTATATGCGCTTAAAGGATCACAGTGCCAGTCGTATTGGTTTTATCTCGCCACACTCGCATAACTTTTGCAGCACCTGTAACCGGGTGCGGATCACTGTGGAAGGTAAGCTTTTATTGTGCCTGGGCAACGAACATTCCTTGGACCTGCTGGCCTTACTGCGTCGCTACCCATTAACCAATGAGCCGGTGCTGGCCAGTATCCACAAAGCTTTAAATAACAAGCCAGAAAAACACCACTTCAGCAGTGATGGCGACGTACAAATTGTGCGTTTTATGAACGCCAGTGGTGGTTAATCTACAGCCTTATTGCATCCTTAGACTTTAGAGAGCACGTATGACTATTACAAATTTCGATGACCTGTTACAGGCTGCACACTCACAAGCAGAACCACAGCTATTGCTCTTTGTCTTTACTAAGGCAGAGCTACCAGAAGACGCTACTGATCTGGAAAAAGAAAACTTTGAGCAAGGCTTCGGCGGCACCTTAACTCCAGTCGTTTGCGTTGATAAAAGCCCTAAAGAAGTCAGCAATTTTAGCGCCTTGGTGGAAGAATCAAAGAAAACTGGACAAGATTGGGATGTGGTTTTTGCTAGCAGCATGTCCGGCCACGGTGGTATCCCGCCTAATTCTGACCAGGCTGAGCAACCCTTGCAAATGATGGTGCAAGCGATCCAGGCTGGCGGAGTGAGTAACTTTTTAGCCTTCAGTAAATCCGGTGAGATTTTAGACATCAGTTGAGCCCGCTTTTCCATGATCTATGGGTCCACTGTAGCTACGCAGTGGACCTAACAATCAACTCGCTACTACCCCGCACCGCTCTCTTCCATAACTTCTCCTGCCGATCTGTTGCTACTCAGCCCTATCATCCTTATTGAATAACAACCACCTTTGCAGCTGCAGAGCACTCTCACTGTGCCTAGGTTGCCAAGGCATTTATATACCGTCAGCAACAGATGTTATGAGCTGGATTAACCACAAGACCTTGATTGAATCATAGCTGCGCAAGGCGCTAACTAAAACGGGACCACTGAGGTCCCGTTTGTTTATTGCAGTAAAACCAGTTTAACTGGCTAAACGACTAATCCGCACGGGTAAACCTTGGCGGATACTGGCACCACTGACCCCTTCCAGCCAAGTGGCCATCACCTCACGGGTTGGATCAGCAAAGCCTAGATCATTGAGGTTTATCCCTGCACCGATCCAGTCAATGGCGGGCATGGCTTGGCCATCCACCTGATGCTCACTGGCGCCCAGTTCACGGTGACCATAGCCATGCTCAATGCCTAAGGCACCTGGCTTAACGCTTTCACTGACCAAGGCCAAACCAATCACTGTGCCACCAGGGCTTTCAATTTGAATAGTATCACCGTGGCCTATGCCGGCGCGCTCGGCGTCGATACGGTGCACTAACACAGGATTATAAGGTTTGATCATACGTAAGCGCTCAAGCCCCGCGGAGTAGGAGTTCATAATGTTTGATTTAAACGAGAACGCCAGTAACGGCCAATCTGCTGTTGAATAAATCTCACGCATCGGCGTGCCATCATGAAACTTGGCTTCCTGAAATTGCGGTGTGCCCACTAGACGCTTGCCTGTGTAACTGTCTACAGCGGTGCCCACTTGCTCGTTGTACACGCACAAAGGCGCGCGCCACGCATGGCGGTGATGCTTGCCCACATAGGCTTGATCATAGTCTTCAAAACGTCCACCACGGGCATACATATAGGCCACTGGTCCCTGCTCTTCAGGCTTTAACGTGCTTTGCAGTTTAGGCAGTAACGAAGCAATGCCACCATGCTCAATATCACTTTCAGTGACTTCAGGTAAAGGCTTACCTTGGAAAGCAATATTGGCCGCTGCGCGTAAATAAAAGTCATCGGCTTTATTCAGTGGGTGTAAATTACCCTCATGGTCAGGAATAGCGTTATCACCAAAACCCGGCAAATCTAAACGCTTGGAAACCGCAATTAAGAAGCTGTCCAAACTGACCGGCTCGCCTTCAGCAGTTTTCTGCTGCCGTGGCTCCACCACCGGCCAGCAGGCTGTGGTCATTTTGGTACTGGTGCCATTCCAAGCCCCAGTAAAACCCCAGACTTCATACATCACCGAGTCCGGGACTAAATAGTCGGCATAGCGGTTGGTTTCATTGATAAAGCCATCCACTGCCACATACAAACCTAAACGCTTAGGATCTTGAATGCGCTCACCGATAATATTGGCCAAGCCTGCTTGCCCGTACATGGGGTTGGCCATGCAGCCAATCACTGCTTTTAATGGGTATGGATAGCCATCCAAACCGGAAGCAATATGCTCAGTCAGTGCTGGCGGCGCTAAAACCCGCCACGGTGCGCGGGCTGGGTATGGTGATTCACCGGCGGCAATTTTGCGTTTATATTCCGATGACTTCTCATAAGGGAAGCGCGAGCGTGACAAAAACACCCCTTTAGGACCGCGCTTGCCGGGGAAACTCTCCAAATCATAACGGGGTCCGGCACCGGTACCGTTGAAACCACCGGGCGCTTTAATCGCTCCACCTTTCTGGTTAAAGCTACCCACCAGAGTATTCAGCATAGTGATGCCAAAAGCTGCGTAGAAACCACTGCCTGACATCATGCCGCCATGGCACGCTGCGGCAGATTGACGGCCGTGCTTGGCAAAGGTACTGGCTAATTTTACCAAGGTGCTTTCCGGAATACCGCAGTGCTCTGAGTACTCTTGCATGCTGTACTCATTCGCAGTATCACGTAATTTGCTCAAACTGCTTTTAACTTGAATCATCCCAGCCGGGGTTTCAAGCTCTTGCTCAACGAACAGCTGCGCCTGTGCTGTTTGGCTGGCAGCAACCAGCTCACCTTGCAGATCTAAGACCATCACCTCATCAGCAGCGCTGCCTAACTCGGCTAAACCTAAATCCGAGCGACGTAAGAAATAGCCAGCCCGTGGATGCCCTTCAGACTCAATCACCAAGTGGGTGGCGTTGGTATGTCCAACCTCACCCTGCTGCTCGGCAGCCGCTTGACTCGGGTACGATAAAAAATCGGCCGCATAACCATCATTAGCGAAAATCCACTGGGTTAAGGCCATAGCCAGCGCAGTATCGGTACCCGGCAAAATCGGCACCCAACGGTTACGCTCGGTGCTGGCATGGGATGCGGCAGCATTCAGTGCTGGATCAATCACCACATATTCTAAATCGCCATGGGCACGGGCTTCAGCCAGCAAGCGAGCTTGACGCTTAAAGGGGTTACCTGCCTGGCTCGGCGCAGTACCAATAAATAAGGCAAAACGGGTGTGCTTAAAATCAGGTTTACTGTGGGCATTTTTATCCAGATCATTTAATGCTGCACCCGACCCCATGCGAAATGCCACACCACAATAAGAACCATGAGCACCAAAGTTACGGGTACCAAACGCATTAAAAGTAAAACGACGTAAAATCGCTGAACGGCCGTAGTCCGTGGCATCCATCACCAATAGCTGGTTAGCCACAGGGCCGTACTCGGGGTTGTCTGGATCAATGAGCGTTTCGTGGTCATGCAACTCACGCAAACCTTGCACATGGCCTTCGCCAAACAAATCGCCACCTTCACAGACTTCCTCAACCATTTGTTCAAAGGAAATCTTTTCCCATTTGCGCTCGCCGCGTTTCCCCACCCGCTTCAAGCAATGGGTTAAACGAAATGGACTGTCGATTTGCGCCATCATCGCATTCCCGCGAGCACAAGTGGTTGAGCGTCCGGCTAAACCTTGCTCAGCAAAGCCGCTGACACTTTTTAATGCATCCACCACCGGTTTGGCTTGCGCTAAGTGTGGATCACCGGATAGCGGATGATACGGGTTACCGGACACACGCAAGATACTTTCATTGGTGTTATCAATGCGCACCCGTACTCCGCACAAGGTGGTGCAGCCATAGCACACTGTAAAAGCGGTGCGCTGATCGGGGTTCAAGGTCAGCTCACCGGTCTGACTGTCGACACTGTATTCAGGCGCTAAAGAATTGCCATGGATACGGTCATTGGGCTTTTCCCCTGAAGTGCCTTTGATGCCCTTCGCCATTTTAATCAATGGATCAGAGTAACCCGCAGCAAAGGTTGCTGCACCACCGGCAATGGCCGCGCCTTTTAATAAACGACGACGTGACTTATCTGGCTTATCCATGGTGAACAGCTCCTTTAGCAACAACAGAGGATGGCGCATCAGTGTCTAGACTGTGGTGCTGACCGATGCCGCGCCAAGGGACAAAGAGGTCAATCAATAAGATCGCTGCCAGCCAGAGGCCAAAGATGCCAATCACCCCCAACCAACCGGACGAGCCCAAAGCGATACTGTAATCATTAAAGCCTGCAGTGTTACGTGCCACAGTTTGCACATCCATCAGCACGGCCCAGCGGAACATCCACGCCACATGCAAGGCCAAGAGTCCGGCAATCCAGGCATGGACTTGTAAACGATGGCTGCTGCGCAATAACCAAGCTAAAGCCATTAAGGTGATACCTGCAGTTAAGCCCCAAATCGTCATGGTGCGCCAAGTTGGGTTACCACGTACCGAATCAATCGCCGCCGCCACCGAGCCGGATAAAGCATTGGCACCGTCGAGGTACCACGTCAGCGCAATCAAGCCACTGGCTAAGCAACTGAGAATCAAAATGGAGAGCACTTGCTTATTGGTTGCAGATTTATTGATGCCAGAAATACGGTTCAACACCAGCACCAAGCCACATGCACCCAACATACCGGTGGTGGCAAACATCGGAATCAACCAATTGGTGTTCCATAAAGGTCGCCCTTTCACCACGGCAATTTCAGCACCGGTGTAGAGAATAATGCCAGTGGACATCAATAAAGCCGCTAAAGTTAAGAGCGGGATAAAGAATGCCGGTGCTTGCCAGTTACCAAAGCTGAGCAGACGCGCATAAGCGCCCAATAGACCCTTGGCCGCACGCTGGGCTTGGATCGCCGGCCGCCACACAAAGTACGCCAGCGCCAATACCACGCCTAAATAGAGCGGTAAAATAAAGCTGCCAATACTCATCCACGACCAAGGCGTGGGATGGGCATAAAAGTGCCAGAAACGCAGCGGCTGGTGCAAGTCAGCCAACAAAGCTACCGGTGCTACCAGCGTGGTACTGACGCACGCCAGTAAAGCGATGCGGCTGGTGGATTTCCACGATTTAGCACCCAGCAAACCTGGCGCGCTCAGCCACAGTGTGCAATACGACAGTGCGATTAAGAAAAAGTATTGCACGGCCCACGGATACCACGCTAACCCATAGCGCGGTACCAAAACTTCAGTGACCAGAGAATTCATAACCAATCTCCTTACCTTCGTTATCCAGCACATCCCACAAGCCAGCAATGGCTTCAGGACGGGTGGTGAACTGCTCATCCATGCCTAAGTAAAAGACTTGCGGTGCAGTATTTTTTTCCGGCTGCAACACCATCAACTCATCGCGGTGCTGGGCAATTAAGCGACTTATTTCACTGTTGGGATCGCGCATATCACCAATAATCCGCGCGCCACCAACACAGGACTCAACACAGGCAGGCAATAAGTTCACTTCTAAGCGGTGGGCACAGAAAGTGCACTTATCTGCAGTTTGTGTGGTTTCATTAATAAAGCGCGCATCATAAGGGCACGCGTTTACACAGTAGGCACAACCCACGCAGCGATCACTGTCAACCACCACAATGCCGTCTTGACGTTGGAAAGTGGCCTGTACTGGACAAACGGGTACACAGGGTGGATTTTCACAGTGATTACATAAGCGGGGCAACATAAAGGTTGCGCTGTTACCCGTTTCTTCATGTTTGACTTCAAACTGCGAAACTATGGTGCGGAAATTGCCCAGCGGTGCTTGGTTTTCAATATGACAGGACACCGTACAGGCTTGGCAACCGATACAGCGGCGCAAATCAATTAACATGCCATAACGCTTAGTTGGATCGCCTTCCCGGCGCGCCGGCTGATCATTGATCCCCGCCTGCACCACGCTTGATAGCGGTATTAAGGCAGCACCTGCGGTCAGCTTGGCAAGCTGTTTAAGCAGAGACCGTCGCATTAAATCCATAATATTTCTCCAGCCAGTAACGTATTACTTAGTAAGCTACAGAATATTCTTAAACAGTCGTTTGACTAACATCAATGGATGCTTGATATACATGAGAAATAACTTAAAACAGTATTGATTCAAATATAACTATATATTAGAAAGCATATTATTGAGCGTATTAATAATCGCAAGCGCAACACTTTACCTATTCAGTTAATATAACTTAATTATAAATAGTAATCTTTATTAATATATGTAAAATGCAAGTATAGATATCTTACAACTGCAAGACAGGACAGGTTACTAGGTAAGAATAACCAGGTGCGGAGTTAATAAATGGCTATTTAAAGCAGAAAGGCATCAGCCGGCGTAGATCCGCCGGCTGATGGGTAGTGAGTTAAGCTTGGCGCAGACGCTCAGGCTTAATTAAGAAACGGGCCAAGGCTGGCAGCAGCCAAATGGCACCAAGCATATTCCACAGAAACATAAAGGTGAGCATCAGGCCCATATCCGCTTGGAATTTAATGGCTGAGAACATCCACGTGGCAACACCAATGGCTAAACAAACACCGGTGAAAAGCACTGCTTTACCGGTAGATTTTAACGTCTGGTAATACGCCTCTTGTAATGGCATACCCATGCGCAAGAAGGTTTCTAAACGGCTGTAAATATAGATACCGTAGTCAACCCCAATCCCAACTCCCAGTGCAATCACTGGCAAGGTGGCTACTTTCACCCCGATGCCCATAAAGGCCATCAAAGCATTACCCAGTACTGACGTCAGCATCAACGGTAGAATAATACAAGCGGTGGCGGCAAATGAGCGGAAAGTAATTAAGCACATGGTAATGACCGCACTGTACACTGCAATCAACATCATGATTTCCGAAGCTGAAATCACATCGTTGGTTGCCGCTTCAATACCCGCATTACCTGCAGCCAATAGAAACTGATGTTCCTCAGTGTTGTTCTTAGCGGCAAAGTCTTCCACCGCTGCCACTGCCGTGCTGAGTGTTTCAGCTTTATGGTCTTCTAAGAACACCAACAATGGCGCCAGCGAACAGTCAGAGTTGTACAGTGAGTCAGCTCGAGCAATGGAGTTATTCAGAATATGCTGATTACGCGATAGGGTTTCCCATTTCAAGTTACCCTCGTTCATACCTTTAATCACTTGCTTAGATACAGTGACCATGGACACCACTGATTGCACCCCTGGGGTGTTTTCCATGCGCCAACTTAAGTCATCCATGGCTTTAATCGCGCCATAGCTTGAGCAGCCTTCAACAGGAGTTTTCACCATCACCACCAGCACATCGGAGCTGGTGGAGTAGTTGTGAATAATAAAGTCATTATCCAAGTTATAGCGTGAGTCAGCATGCAACTCAGGTGCGCCCTGATCCAGATCACCCACTTTTAGGTTTTGCCCATACCAGAGACCAAAAACCAAAGCACTGATAGCAATTAAAATAGAAACTGGTGCTACTTTAGCGCTGGCAAAGTTGGAAATAAAACGCCACACAGGGTTATCCCGCTCGGCATTTTCACGACTGACTCGCACCGCTTTTTTACTGATGCCCACATAAGAAATCAGCACCGGTAAGAAAATCAAGTTGGTGAGAATAATCACCGCCACACCCACAGATGCACCAATGGCCAGCTCGCGAATCACCCCGATATCAATTAACAATAAAGTGATAAAACCAACCGCATCCGATGACAGTGCTACCAACCCAGGAACAAATAATTGACGAAATGCCATGCGCGCCGCAGTTAATGGATCCAGCGCGGTGCCTGAAGCCATGGCAATACCGTTGATTTTTTGCACACCGTGGGAGATACCAATGGCAAAGACTAAAAACGGTACCAGCATGGAATAAGGGTCAAGACCAAAGCCCATTAAGTGCAACAAACCCAACTGCCAACCCACAGCAATAAGTGTGGAAAACAACACTGCCAAGGTGCTTTTTATGCACTTGGTAAACCACAACAACAGGGCAAAGGTAATTGCAATGGCGACCCCAAAAAACAGCACTACGTTAACTAAGCCATCAATCAGATCACCCACTTTCTTGGCAAAACCAATAATATGGATTTTTACATCTGGATTTTGTAGCTCATATTTCTCACGGATTTTTTCTTCGAGACTGTGCGAAAACGCCTGATAATCCAGTTTTAGCATCACACTCGGATCATTAGGGTCAGGAAACTCTTCCAGCAGGGGTATTTCAACAATACTGGATTTAAAGTTATTGCCAACTAAGCGCCCTACTTGCCCAGACTTGAGGATATTGCTGCGCAGCTCTTCGAGGCTTTCGTCCGACCCGTCATAGGTTTGCGGAATCACTTCACCACCGGCAAACCCTTGCTCGGTGACCTCGGTCCAGCGCACGTTAGGACTCCAGAGTGAGCGCAAGCCTGAACGCTCGACTCCTGGAATATAAAACGCCTCATCACTGATTTGGCGCAGGGTTTCCATATAGTCCTTATCGAAAATATCACCTTTAGTATTTTCCACAGAGATGCGCACGCTGTTACCGAGGTTAGCCAGATCGTCGCGATGCTCCAACATGGTTTCAATATAAGGGTGTTTCAGCGGAATCATCTTCTCAAAGCTGGTTTCAGGACGCACTTGCGCCGCATTCCAAAATAAGAAAGCACTGATCAATACACAAATAGCAATAACCGCAGGACGGTTATTAAAAATCAAACGTTCAAGCACTGCGGCTGGATTGTTTCTTGCTTTAGATGTCATTCTGACGCTCTCCAGTCTTATTATTTATCAAGCACATCGTGGCCGTTGGCATCGGTCAAATAAATACCATTTTGACCGACTAGAATCAGACGTCCTGCTTTACCCTCAGCTATACCAGCTAAAGAAGTACGATCAGCGCGATTAAAAGCATTAAAGCTTTTGCCATTATCGCTGCTGCGTAACAGGGTTCCACCATGACCCACAATCAGCATATCGCCGTTGCTCATTACACTGCTTCCGGCCAGGCCGAACTTCAGCTTGGAACCGTCACTTTCTACGTCAATCTCTTCCCATCTCTCACCAAAATCGACTGAACGAAAAACATGCCCGCGTAACCCATAGACCACTAACAAATCAGGCTCTGACCCAGCAACAATACCAAACAGTGAACCTTGATAAGGTCCCTCTAGGGCTTCCCATGACTCACCCCAATCTGCAGAGCGGAACATAACGCCCATTTCGCCGACAATAAATATTCCTGAGTCATCCACTGCATTAATCGCATTTAAGTGGAAAGCATCCTCATTACCTAATTGCTCATCAATGCGCTGCCAATCTTGGCCACCATCACGGGTTTCCAGCAGCATGCCGTACGCACCCACCGCATAGCCGTGATCCAAGTCTTTAAACCAAATATCTAATAAAGGGGATTCTTCTGTGATGTCATCATACTGCCGAGTCCAAGTCGCTCCGCCGTCACGGGTGGCTAAAATCAACGCATCATGCCCTACCGCCCAGCCGTGGCGATCATCAACAAAATACACGGCAGTTAGCAGCTGTTGCGTGGGTACCCGGGCTTGCAACCAATCCTGCCCCTCGTTATCGGAATACAGAATATGCCCACGATCACCCACTGCAACCAAACGTTGGCCAGCGCGCTCAATATCCAGCAACAGACTTGCTTTTGCTGCGGGCGATTCAATGGAGTATGCAGGTGCAGCAACTGCAGTTTTTGCTGCGACGGGTAGCGCGTAAATACTTGAGAGCAGCAGTGCTGCGCATAAGGGAGAGACTTTCAGAAAATTAGCAGACCAATGCAAAAATCTGCTCAAGCCGGTTACATCAATGTTTTTATCTATTACCTGCGATAAGGGTTCACGCATACATACTCTCCCCATTATTTTTATAGTTACACGCCTTTAACGGGCTATAGTTATACCCTGCAATCCTATGAAATAGCATCTATACCCGCAATCATTATGGGGTGTAGTTTTGTTAAGTATTGTAAAGCTTTAAATAGAGCAAGAAAAAAGCCACTTTAATTAAGCGGCTTTTAAGGAAAGGTAGATTGGCTATCATCACGGTGAAGCAGTAATGTAATTCTACTTACATATCCACAAGTTTAATGTTTATTCCTGACCGCGCCCACGCTGACGCTGTCGCCCACCTTTACCAGCACCACCACCTGGACCACGCCCACCGCCAGCGCCGCCGCCTTCTGCGCAACGCTGGAAAGCCGGCAGATGACGCTCTAGGGATGCTTCTTGTAAATTGCGCAATACGGTCATAATGTCAGCACGCATGGGCTCGGCAAACAATTTCTCGTATAAATCACCGTTAGCAATCTCTGCCGCAACACTGGCTTCACAAGCCGCTTGCACACTGCTGTAGCGCTCAACTTTACCCACCCAAGTGTTCTCTGGCATAGGTACTGCATAACGCGTATATAAAGTACGTAATGCTTCAATATGGCGTGCTTCAGCATCACGGATGTTAATAAAGGGCCGCACCTCACTAAAATCAGCTATCACTTGATCGTAGATTGACCAAGCCTGATACTCGTCTTCCAACGCCTCGTGCAAGGCATTGATTTCTACCTCAGTTAGTTTTTCCATGCTTTACCAATCCTATATAGAAACATATAGGATTAGCCTAACACCCAGCAGCGCTCATGACCAATGAACACACACCGGCCATAGAGCTTGCTGGGCCTGTGCCGCAGGCAGATTAAGTAAGGCTACTGAGTGGTTATTAGAAAACCCATAGCACAACATATATTGCACAGACTGTGCTGCAGTTAAGCAACTCTTGATCATCTATTAGATATAACTCTTCAGTGGCGGGCATTAAGACCTACCACTGAAGCAGCTTTAAGCATTAAACAGGCAAGCTTTTCTCCAGCACTTCAAACAAATCAGCGGATAAATTACCGCTATTTTTAATGCGTTTAAGTTGCGCCTGCATCATTTCCTGCTGATGCAAATCAAAACGCTGCCAGCGGGTCAGTGGCGAGAGCATGCGAGCGGCCATTTGCGGGTTTAAAGCATCCAACTCAATCACCTTATCAGCTAAGAACGCGTAGCCAGAACCATCGACTGCATGGAAGTTTGGCGTATTCTGTGTGCTAAATGCGCCCACTACCGCGCGTACTTTATTGGGGTTTTTAATGCTGAACGCTGGATGAGTCAACAAATGTTTAACCCGCTCTAGACCGTTCGGCAATACAGACGCAGCTTGCACGCTAAACCACTGATCCATAACCAAAGGATCATCTGCAAAGCGCTCGGCAAAGCTCTCTAAAGCCTTTTCAGCTTCATCAGTAAAGGGTGAATTGACCAAACAGGCTAAAGCCGCTAAACGCTCAGTCATATTATCTGCCACGCCAAACTGATCGACACAAGCGTCCATCACTTCTAGATCTTCGGTACGCATCAAGTAAGCCAGCAACATATTTTGTAAGCGACGACGGGCAAAGTCGCTGGCTTGGGCAACATACGGGGTTGCTAAAGATACTTTACGCAGCGCTTGGTAGCGCGCCAGCATTGGTTCTTTCAAAGCAAACGCCAGCTGATTACTGACAAATTCGCGCGCCAGATGAATGGCTAGCGGATCGGCATGTTCATATTGTTCAATAATGTACCCAGCGCTCGGCAGCGCTAAAAACTCTGCCAACATCGCTGGATCTAAATCGCTTTGTTCCAGTAATGCAGTAAACACCTCAACTAAACGGGTATCTAGCATGGGCTCATCGGTTTCGTAAATCTGCCCAACCACTTCTTCAATCACTTGTAGAGCTAACTGCTGCCCTGCTTCCCAGCGATTAAATCCGTCGGTGTCATGCTGCAGTAAAAACACCAAGTCATCCCGAGTGTAAGCATAATCCAGCTCAACTGGCGCAGAAAACCCGCGCAGCAAAGAAGGCAATGGCCGCTCAGGAACATTAATAAAGGTAAAGGTTTGCTCAGCAGCAACCACTGATAGCACGCGTTCATCAGCCACGGCAATGCTTTGACCTTCAAACTGCAAAGGTATCGCCTCGCCCTGCTGGCTGAGTAACGCCACGCTCAATGGAATCACGAACGGGAGTTTGTTAGTTTGACCTGGGGTATCAGGGCAGCTTTGTTTAACCATCAACTTATAGGTCTGGGTGGCCGCATCATAGCTGTCGCTCACTGCCAACTGGGGCGTACCGGCTTGGCTGTACCAACGCTTAAATTGGGTTAAATCAGTCCCGCTGACAGCTTCCATAGCGGCAATAAAATCATCGCAGGTGACCGCTTGCCCATCATGGCGTTCAAAGTACAGATCTGCACCTTTGCGGAAAATCTCTTCACCAAGCAAAGTGTGCAGCATCCGCACCACCTCTGCGCCTTTCTCATAAATAGTCAGGGTGTAGAAATTGGAAATTTCCATATAGGCTTCAGGGCGCACAGGATGCGCCATGGGCCCGGCATCTTCAGCAAACTGATGGGTGCGCAAATAGGACACATCTTCAATGCGTTTCACCACAGCCGAGTTCATCTCAGCGGAAAACTGCGTATCGCGGAAGACGGTAAAACCTTCTTTAAGCGACAATTGAAACCAATCGCGGCAGGTGACCCGGTTACCCGACCAATTATGGAAGTACTCATGGGCAACAATGCTTTCAATCCGTTGGTGCGCGGCATCAGTGGCAGTTTCTGCAGTGGCCAACACGCAGCTGGAGTTAAAGATATTTAAGCCTTTATTTTCCATAGCGCCCATATTGAAGTCATTGACCGCAACCACCATAAAGATGTCTAAATCATATTCACGGCCATACTTTTCTTCATCCCAGCGCATGGATTTCTTTAGACTGTCCATGCCATATTGACATTTATCGAGGTTTTCCGGCTCGACATACATGCGCAGTGCCACCTCGCGGCCACTCATGGTGGTAAAGCTGTCTTCTAGGCACCATAGATCACCAGCGACTATGGCAAACAAGTAAGCTGGCTTTTTAAATGGATCTTCCCAAGTAACCCAGTGCCGCCCCTGCTCATCTTCGCCTTTAGCGATGGGGTTACCATTGGACAGCAATATTGGATAACTGTGCTTTTGTGCATGGATAGTGGTGGTAAAACGGCTCATCACATCGGGACGATCGAGGTAATAGGTGATTTTACGGAAGCCTTCTGCTTCGCACTGCGTACAGAACATACCTGAAGACTTATATAAGCCTTCCAGCTCAGTATTATTTTGCGGTTCAATGCGCACCGTGGTGCTCAACTCAAAGGTCTGTGTTTTGGGCTGCAACTGTAACTGATTAGCAGTCACCGTATACTCAACAGCAGAGAGCTGCTCACCATCCAGGGCAATATCCACCAACTCAAGCTGCTGACCGTCGAGTACCAGCGGCGGCAAGCTGTGGTCTAAACCAAGGTTACGCTGCATCAACAAGCGCGCATGCACCAATGCATAGTCTTCAAAAAGCTCAAAGGTCAGATGGGTTTCATCAATTAAGTAGTCCGGCAATCGATACTCACTTAACTTAATCATTGTTGGCTGTTCACTACGCATGGTTAAAACCTCGATTAAAAAACATCTCTGACCTTAAAGAAAAACTTAAATGACCGCGCTATTGCTGACACTGACTGAGAGTTGGTAAGCGGTGTACTTGCGGATATTAATCACCCCCGTATCAAATAATAGATACTGGCCTTTAATGCCGATTAAGGTGCCTTCGGCAATGGGGTTTTTATCCAAATTAAAGCTGCTGATTTTTTCTGGATAAGCTTCTACTGGGTAAGCAATATCCAGCACCTCAACGTCAGTAATGGGCTGAATCGCTTGTAAACCAAAACGTTCCTGCAGTGCAGCTAAAGGCTCAGCACAGCTTTGCATCAATTGCTCACGAATGTGCAGTAAATCCACCGGTTCCACATCACCTCTGAGCAGGGTCCGCCAGTTGGTGCGATCGCCCACTTGACTGCGTAATGCATCTTCAACAAAACCCGACTGTTGACGCGTGGCAACGCGAAAAATAGGTACCGCTTGGATAGCGCCTTGATCCAACCAACGGGTGGGTAACTGGGTGCCGCGGGTGATACCCACTTTAACTCCAGTTGAGTTGGCCAAATAGACAAAGTGATCGGTCATGCAAAAGTCTTGCGCCCACTCCGGCTCACGGCAGGTGCCAGCATCATAATGGCACTTCTCAGGGCTCATAATGCAGCTGTCGCAACGGGCCAGCGATTTAAAGCACGGCCAGCAGTAGCCTTGGGCAAAGCTTTTCTTAATGGAGCGGTCACAGTGGACGCAATTGATTGCACCCAAAAACTCTAATCGCAACTGTTTGCCAAGCAAGGCATTGAGCGCATGCTGCTCATCATCTAAGCGAAAACTGTACTGTGCCGGCGCATCCAGTTCGATCTGCATTTTACTCACGGCACCACGACCCAATTCCAACATCAATGAAGCGTCCCCTTGGCTGCAGAAAAGAGCGCTGCCTGCTCAGCAGTGAGTTTTTTCTCAGTTTGTTTGGCGCATTCTTGACCGCCCATATAACCCGTACGCAGTTCTTCTGGCAGATTGTTTTTCTCCCATACAATCATTGCCTGCATGGTCAACTCTTTTTGCTCTTGCGTCAGTTTTGTCCCATCACCCCACTTACCAATTTCCATGGCCAGCTTCAGGGTTTTATATGTTTCCGGGGTAATTCTTTCGATTAAATCCGCAAAACTTTTCATAATTAATTCCTACACAAAATAAATCCTAGGCTAGAGTGCACGCTGACGCGCTAACCCGGCACAGATAGCGCCAGTCAAACAACCCACTAACAAGCCACTGACATGGGCGGCGTTAGCAATTTGCCCAAAGCCGAGCGCGGTCACCACACCAAACAAGCATAACAGCAGCCAAATCAGCATCATAGCCACTATACCCTTGGGTAACGCATAACTGGCTTGCGGGTAAATACGTTGATAAATCCAGCAATGACCCAGCACTGCATACAGCACTCCGGATAAACCACCAAATAAAGACGGCCCACTAAATACCGCCTGGCTGCCATTGGACACTAGAGCTGAACCTAAAGTCAGCAGCAAGAGAAATAGACCACCTTGCTGGTACTCAATGCGTCGCCCGATCTCCCAATACCACATCATATTCATCGCCAAGTGCAAAAAACCAAAGTGCAGCAACATCGGCGACCATAAGCGCCACCACTGTCCTTGGCCTAAACTTTGCTCTAAAGAGACAAAATAGACATAGTCGCCTTGTATATTGAAATCATTAAAAGTGAACCAGCTCACGGTGCTGATGTTATCACCCAACTGGGTAATCACAGCCACCAACAAACACGCGAGCAGCACCCCTGCGGTGATTGGGCTTCGCCGCAGTTGTTCGACAAACCCCGCTGACTGGTAAGCCGTGCGCTGCGGCAAAGCTTGATAAGTCACTGGTTCAAGGGCCCACTCGCCGCGTTGAAACTGCTGATAGAGCTCGTGCACCTGTTCTGCTTGCGCAGCACTGCCCACCCAAAGCACTTGCTCACCACTGTCCTCGGTGACTCGGTGAGCAATGCTTTGCTGGCTCAATAATTGCAAAAAACCTGCCAGATCATTGTCCAGTGGCACTCGTAAAGCGCTACTCCATTTCATTGTCTTTTCCTTGCTCTAAGGCATTCACCCAAACAAAATTACTGGGCAACAAGCGGTCTTCTTGCTCCAAACGATAGGCCACCAATTTACCACCACTGACGGCACTGTAATCTAGGCAGGCTAAGTTCGGACGAATTAAATTGGGTTGGCCTTGACGCCAATAGTGTCCAACAAACAATAACGGCTGCTGCTCATCATACCCACTGATTTGCCTTAAATACTGCTGCGGCAACGGCTTTTGCGCAATATGCTCGGGCAAGGCATCCGGCTGAAAAACCACGTCGCCGTAGGTCAGAATCGATTGTTCCTCATGCCAAAACTTGCTGCGAAATGAAGAGCGTTGATAACCATCTTGGCCGATAAGTGACATTCCATAGGGCAGTGGTAAGTTAACCCCACGCAACAATCGGTTGAATGTTTGATCGGCAAAGCTACCACTCACTGCTGACTGCTGAATAAACTCTCTATTAATCCGCCCATCCGGAAAACGACTGCGCAAGGCATTAATTAAGCGCTCATCCCAACAAGCATGTACCGCCCGAAAGCGCTGCGCATCAATAAATAACGGCAAACGCAAAAACCATTGGTTAAAGTCCTGCCAATCATAGGGGTGGTGGGCAAACTGCTCTAGGGTTTCCTGCTGTAAGCGAGCATGGCGCATATTACGCTCGCGCACATAGGTCTGCTGGCCACCGTGCTCAATGGGTGTCTCCCAGGCTAAGGCGTAATACTCATGGTTGCCCATAATACAATAGGCATGCCCTGCATCGACCATGGCATGGACAATATGCAAGGTTTCACGGATCTGCGGGCCTCGATCAATTAAGTCGCCCAAAAAAACCGCTTGGCGATCAGAGTGCTGCCATACTCCTGCACGTTTTTTATACCCCATCAGCATCAACAAATGCTCTAAGGATTGCGCGCAACCATGCACATCACCAATCAGGTCATAATTGCGCGCAGGATCAAGCCACATTATTTACTACCTTGGTCCAACCGACTCCCCCATCCGAGTTTGTCGCGACAGACAGTATAAAAATTATGATCCAGTGGGTGGATCAAACGCAACCTTTGTGGCTTACGCTGAATATGCAAGGTATCTCCTGGGGTACAAGTGACATGGTTTTGACCATCACAAGAGACCAATGGGTAAATTGTCATATTTTCCGAGATAACCACTTTCAGCTCACTGTCAGCATCCACCACAATGGGACGGCTGGATAAGGTATGTGGGTACATCGGCACAATTACAATAGCATCCAGTCGTGGATGCATAATTGGGCCGCCAGCTGATAAGGCGTAAGCGGTTGAGCCGGTGGGGGTTGCAATAATTAAACCGTCGGCTTTCAGGCTGTAGACAAATTGTCCATCAATAAACAATTCAAATTCAATCATTCGGGTTGATTTACCCGGATGCAGCACCACATCATTCAATGCATCGCCTTGACCGATGGGCGCACCTTCACGGCGCACTTCAGTTTCTAATAAAAACCGTTGTTCAACTGTATAGTTACCCGCTAACACCTCAGAGATTTGCGATTCTAAGTGTTCGGGCAGAATATCGGTCAAAAACCCTAGGCTGCCGCGGTTAATGCCCAGTACTGGGGTGTCGTATTGTGCTAAAGCCCGCGCAGCACCCAACATCGAACCGTCACCACCCACGACAATGACCAAGTCACAAACTTCACCGAGAAACTTACGTGAGCTGGTTTGTAAATTATGGCCAGGCAACATTTCCGCAATTCTATCTTCAAGAATGACATGTAAATGCCGTCCAGTAAGGTAGCGCTTCAGCCGTCGAATGGTTTCTAAGACCCGTGCACTACCCATACGTCCGATAATGCCAATATTGCGAAACTGCTCCATAAAAACTCCGCTTGAGCTGCGTTTATAAACTATTTAAGAGACACAATAGCCGTTAAAGTTTTTTGCGTATCCAGTAAATATACCTACCATCCTGTTCGCTACTGTCTAATAGCTGATGCTCTAAAAACGTACAGAACTTGGGTATGTCGCGTTGGGTGGATGGGTCGGTTGCAGTGACTTTTAACACATCACCTGCTGCTAACTCGCGCACCTTAGTATGCAACATCATCACCGGTTCTGGACAAAAAAGACCAGTGGCATCCAACTCTGCATCGACCTGTATAAGTGTGTCTGTCACGTTTATATTACCTATGGTTTAAATGAATCGATCAGCCAATCCAACGATGTTAACTTATTATCCCTAAGCGCCACTGCCGGCCATGATCTAACAGTTCGACTTAGCGGTCAGCCTTGGTGCTTTACCTATTATTCAGAGCTGGGTAGTCTGCATCTCAATATTAATAATAAGGACCACACGTCATGAGTGAACTGATTCACTACAGCTGCAATGAAGGTATTGCTACCTTAACCCTAAACAACGGTAAAGTTAATGCTCTGTCACCTGATGTTATTGCAGCATTTAACCGCTGCTTAGATCAAGCTGAGCAAGACCGCGCTATTGTTATCGTTACCGGGCAACCGGGTATTTTGTCCGGCGGTTATGATTTAAAGGTGATGACTGCCAGCCCTGAAAGTGCTTTTAGTTTAGTTGCGTTGGGCTCCACATTAACTCGGCGCATGTTAGCACACCCCTACCCCATTATTGTTGCCTGCTCAGGTCATGCCATTGCCAAAGGTGCATTTTTATTATTGGCCGCGGATTATCGAATCGGCACTGAAGGCGCATTTAATATTGCTTTAAATGAAGTGCTGATCGGCATGACCATGCACCATGCCGGCATTGAACTGGCCAAAGACCGTTTAACTAAACCGGCTTTTCAACGCTCAGTGATTAATGGCGAAATTTTCAGCCCCAGTGCTGCAGTCAATGCGGGGTTTCTAGACTGCGTTGTGCCGGCTGAACAGTTGATGGAAACGGCAGTGGCCATGGCTCACACAATGAAAAAAATCAATATGCGCGCCCACAGTCAGACCAAGTTGAAAGTCCGTAAAGAGTTACTCGAAGCTCTGGATGTAGCGATTGAGTTGGATAAAACCATTCCGCTGTAACCGCTCTAAAGATTTCCGCACACTGACTTAAGTATGCGGAAATCTTTCACTCACTGGCCGGACGAATGGCATCAATTAAATAACTGAGCTCGTAACCCAACTCTGCCTCTATCAGCGCTGCTTGCTCCCGCAGTAAGTCCATGGGGGGCGATTGCTGAAAACTGTACGGCACCAATAAAATAACATTGCCTTCTTTAACTGGAATTTCCCAGTAATGGCGATAAAACAAACCGCGAAACAAAGCTGCACCCAAGGGCCGTCCATCTAATGTCGCCCACTGATTAATAATTAACCAGCCACCCGGGTTGAGTTTATCCTGACACTTGGCTAAAAATGCCCAAGCCAAATGCCCCACCGAAGGCCCCACTTCCGTGTACATATCCAAGTAAATTAAGTCCGCTGTTTCTGCACTATCAATTAACTCAAGGGCATCGCCGATGCGGATGGTTAAGCGTGGGTCATCGCTCATGCCCAGATGCTCAATCGCCATCCGTGGTAATGGTTCACGCAACTCTAGCACTTCCACATCCTGCAACGGCATAACGGCTAAACACACTTCAGTTAAACTGCCCGCACCTAAACCTAAAAACAAGGCTGTCTCAGGATGTTCATGGCAAAGCCCAGCAAGCAACATTGCTCGCGTGTAATCGTACTTTAGAAACAATGGGTTTTCATACAACACACAACTTTGCTCTGCCTGATCGCCAAACTCTAAATAGCGATAGCCATTTTTTTCCACCACACGAATCACACCGTACTGATCAGTTTCTTCAGCAATAACTTGCCTGACCTCTTGTTGCTCAACTAACACCGCTTCTTCCTTAGCTACTTGCCTGTAACGATACAGATGGTACGCCGCAACCAGCACAGCTGAGCCCATACTTAACCAAAGTGTCATCATAGCCCATGCCGCCTCTTAACATGACTTACGCCTCACAAACCTAGGATAAAACACAAGCCAACCCCAGCTGGATTTAACTTAGCCACTAAAAATGATGATTAAGCTTAAGCCAGTATGTGAGCCCAAGCCACGCTAACCATGCTAATGCATTTGCCCAGCGCGTCAAAGCTGCTGCTAACAAGAATAACGGCAACTGATAAGGCGCAACCCCCAGCCTTACTCCCCTTGCCTAAAACCGTCAGCAGAACCACCACCCCAGTGATTGTAGTCTAGCCAAAGCCATCAAACTGCTTTAGTCACACAAGTTAATTCTGCACAGCAATAAAATATTTGCATGCTTAACCTATCGCACAGTTGCAGTACCAATAAACGACTCCAATCCAGCTGAGTTTGAGTATTTATTGATCCCTCAGCCCCAAGCTAAACAGGCTTATAAATAAATATTTGCCTTATGCGAACTGTTCGGCTATATTAGCGCACCTTGATTAGGCAATTGCTTAATTAGGAATTGCGGTGAAGTGTCCGAGTGGCTGAAGGAGCTCGCCTGGAAAGCGTGTATACGAGAAATCGTATCGAGAGTTCGAATCTCTCCTTCACCGCCAGATTTAATACTAAACCCTTGCACTGCAAGGGTTTTTTTATGCCTGAGGTTTTTTGTTGTTAATTCGTTCACTCAGCAGTGAGACGCAAAGCAACCCAGTGTTTGTTATCGCTGCAAAGCCAGTGACTGCTGACGATCAGGGTAAGTACGGTTGGCACAAAAGCTGCGTACCTCACCATCAGCAAAGCGTGCCTCAATGTTATAACCCTTATTCAGCGGATGATTGAGCGCAACCAGACGCTTCTCACCGGGTTTAATCTGCAGAATTAAAATATCCGATTGAGTTAGCCCAAAGCCAAACTCAAAGCGCACTGACTCCAACATAATGTCATCGGTATTATGCACAGTCACATAGAGAATATCCGCATCACGGTGGTCAGCAAAAAGCAGCCAACCTAAAGCGAATCCTAAGATAAAAAAACTGTTCTAAGCGAACGCAGTGCATCTATAGCACGATCAATCCACATCCTAAGCTCCTGCAAACCTACTTGATATGTAATATCATACGCTTACTTTTTCAACAGGACACTCGATATATTGCTGAGTAAAACATGTATTGATTTGAGTCAGCAGCACAATACATTCAGGTAAAAGCACACTACTCGTCTAACGCATCCAACTTAAGATTGGCAATGCCAAAAGGAATATGCACCGAGGGCAAACGTGCTGCTGCAGGCTCTAAATGCAATTTTTGATCATCAAAGAAAATATGCGGTTGCATAATATCCAGCACTTTGGCCTTTTCTACTCCACCCATAAAAAACGCCTCGTTCACCGTGATGCCCCAATGACGCATGGTATTGATCACCCGCTTATGGGCTGGGGCATTGCGTGCGGTCACGATTGAAACACGCAAAATAGGCTGATAATCAGGCTCTAACGCTCGCTTCTCTTCCTCAAGCTGCTGAATTGCTGCGATACGCTTTAAAAATGCTTTGAGCGGCCCTGGTGTATGGGGGATATCTTGACGCAATGTTTCATGTTGATGAAACTCGCCTAGGTCATGTTCTTGGTAAACAGTCTCAGCTTCGTCATCCATTAAGACCCCATCAAAGTCGAAAGCAATTCTAAGCTGTTGATCGCTGCTATCGTCATCAATCACCCCTGTTAAAATTTGCCCCGCTGGATAGCCAGCCTGCACTGCACTTCGCACAACCTCGGCATTGGCTGACAAAAACAGCTCAATATCAAATGCTGGAATATACGGATGAGGCGACTGGCCCTGCATAAATACTGCTCGGGTAATCGGCAAGCCATAATGCTGAATGGAATTCATCACTCGCAAGCCTGTATCAGGGTCGTTGCGCGACAATAAAATCACTTCGACGGGCGGATCATCGAGATTGAGCTGATTCAATGATAAAACCCGGCGGATAAAAGGAAAGGCAACACCACGCTCAAGAGGATTATCTTGATTGTCGCGCTGATATTCACGATAAATTTGCGCCCCTTTGGTTCTAAACACCGCATCTGACTCTGCTAAATCAAATAAGGCACTGGAGGCCAAACCAATCACTAAACGGCGACTCAAATCAAAAGCCATGCATTACCTACCAAATAGAGTTAATAAACATCCAGACATCATAGACGCACAAGCTCATAGGGTGAGGGATCTTGAACTAAGAAGTATAACTGAAGACGTACTCATGACTGCTTGGATAGTTAAGGGGAAACTCTACCTGGGTGCGGATAAACCTTTCTCAAGCGGGGAAACAAGATGGGATAGCAAAGGCGGGACTGGATCGGTTAAGGGAGCTGAAGAGGTTAAACTTGGCTGGGAGACTGTAATTAAATCTGTGTAACTGTTTATCATTACCCCCTAACGGGAAGGATAGACAGACGATGAACAAAAAAGACCTCGAAGACTTTGCACGCGAAGCGGCAAAAGGTATCAAAACTGAAAAAGACCTGACAGACATGCGAGCCATGCTGACCAAAGTGATGGTTGAAGCAGCTCTTAGCGTTGAACTTGATGATCATTTAGGCTATCGCAAGCACGAGCAGTCCAGCTCAGACAACAGTCGCAATGGTG
>CAZEZR010000008.1:0-49940 GCA_964516465.1 uncultured Thiopseudomonas sp.
GCTCTATCAGTTACTGCTCCGTAAAGACGCCGTAAATACCTCCCTGTAGGCTCCATACCGCCATCCATGGCGGTAGGGGCTTTACTGCACTGCAATTGATACAGCCTAGCAAATTTTGTACCTTCTACTGCATCGTTACTCGAGCTCAATGTGACTGTGCGCCCAATCGCGCCAAGCATCGATTTGCTGCTGATTGGCACCGGCTTGTTCAGCGGAGTTCAACGCTTGCAAACCTGCTTCCCAGCGCCCTTGCTGAATCTCTAACTGAGCCAGACTGAGCCAGTGCTGCCCTTTACTGGTTTGCTGCGCCAGCTGAGAAAATTGCTGTGCCGCACTGGCATAGTCTCGAGCCTGCCAATGCAGTTGCGCTAAACGCTCTTGATTGCTGATGCTTGCAGTTAATAAGTCGCTTGCCAACATCCCTTGCATTAAACGCGCTGCCTGCCAAGGCTGATCTGATGCTGCGGCAAGGGAAATTAATCGCTCCAGATCCGCTTGCTGAAAAGTCATGCCGCGACTGTAAGCCGTGCGCAATGTGGCTAAGGATTTACCGTGCTGACCGGCCATTTGTTGCAGAGCCGCTAATTGCTGCCACGCACTGAGCTGGTCAGGATCACGTTGCAAAATACGTTTTTGCCACTGTTCAGCCTGCGCATAACGCTTAAGTTCAGCATTGGCGCCAACCATAAACTGTAGCCAACTGTCACTGATTGTGCTTTTGTTTTTCAAATAGCGCTCTGCCAAAGGCAAAGCTTGATCTAAGCGCCCCAACCCTTGCCAAGCTTGGATCTGCATCTCTAAGATTTCATCGGTTACTGCAACACCCTGCAAGTACTGCAAAACCTGATTATAGTTTTTAATGGAAAAGCTCAACTTAGCTAAATTAAGCCGGTCTTCGGCAACTTGCTCAGCACTTAAATGACCACTTTTAACTGCTTTATCAAGCAACTCAAGGGCAGTCTTAGATTGCTCTTGCGCCCAGGCCAAGTAACCCTGACTGCGCCACAGCAACGCTTGCTCTAGACTGTCTTGTTTAGCCGTTACGCTGCGCAACGTTTTGTCAGCTGCAGCATAATTGCCCGCTTGCTGCGCTGCTTGCGCACTCTGGAGTGCACGAAACACATCAGGCGCAATGCTTTGCGCAAAGAGCACCGGAGTGACCAGGCTTAGACAGGCCGCTAATAATAAATGCCGCATTTTTAGCGCCCCCTCTTTTCCAGACGAAACTCTAATTTTTTTACCGCTTCACGGGCCACCAACTGACCGTTTTCCGTGCGCGGTGCAAAGCGCCAACGTAGGGCGGCACGACGTGCCTCACGGTCAAACACCCGAGTTGGCGATGACTCTAGCACCCGAACATTCTCCACTCTACCCTCCGCCGTAATGGTAAAAGCCAACTGAACATAGCCTTCAATACCCCGCCGGCGTGCGCTATCGGGATAGACTGGCAATACTTCATTTAACGGAATCACATCAGCATCGCTGCCTGACGAGCTTGGGGCACTTGGCGAACTTTGGGCGCTCTGCGCCGGAGCTGCAACTGGAGCCGCTGGGGCTGCTGGGGCTGCTAGTGCGGCAGGTGCTACAGCTTGCGCGGTTAAACCCTGTAAGCTCGGCGCCGCTGCAGCCGCAAGATTAATCGTGCTCGACAATTGCGGTGCAGTCAGATCTAAGCTGGCCATTTGCGGTGTGCTGGGTGGCTGCGGTGCTTGTTGGACCGGTGGGGTTTCCGGCTGCGGCTCTACCGGTTGCTCAGGTAGCTTTTGCCGTGAACGGCTGGGATCACTGGACTCCTGCTGCAGTTTTGGCACAAAGTGGCCCACTTGCAAAGCGGGCTCAGCGGTTTGACTTTTCGGTGGAAAAATCATCACCAGCATTAACACAAAGCTCGCCACAACAATCACAATCGCCGCTAATAAAGACCACAACCACCGCATCAGCGCGACTCCGTAGAAGCCGCTAAGACCACATCAGTCACACCGGCTAAGCGCGCTTGGTCCATCACTTTCACCACCAATCCGGTGCGCGCATCTTGATCCGCTTGCACCACAACCACGCCTTCAGGTTGCTCTTGGCGCATACGCTCTACATGAGCGCGCACGCTGCGCACATCCACCACTTGTTTATCCAACCAGACCTGCCCATCGGCAGTCACCGCAATTAATATATTGCCCTGGTCTTGCGCCGCAGCACTGTCGGCTTGCGGGCGATTCACTTCCACCCCCGACTCTTTAATAAATGAGCTGGTCACAATAAAGAAGATCAGCATAATAAACACCACATCCAGCATTGGGGTTAAATCAATGCCAGGCTCTTCTTCAGTTTGATAACTGTAACGACGCATTCTCACCGTCTAATCCTTATTCATGGCGCAGTTGATCAGCCAACTGCCCTATTGCTCGCCGCGCATTACGCTCTAAACGGGCCAAGCTAAATAAACCACCAATGGCTAACACCATGCCGGCTAACGTGGGTAATGTAGCCTGCCAAACACCGCCCGCCATCGCCCGTGGATTACCGCCACCGCTAACGGCAAGCACTTCAAACACCGCAACCATGCCAGTTACCGTACCCAGCAGACCCAGCAGCGGAAACATTGCGACTAAGGTGCGGGTCACGGACAAAGGGGTGATTAACTGCTCACGAGCTTGTGCCAACCAGGCTGCACGCACGGCATGGGGCCAATAACTCTGTGCTCCAGCGTCTAGATTTAATGCCTGCCAAGCAGCGCGCCGCTCTTTTGCCCAGCGCGGAAAATGGTGATGGGCGTACCAAAAACGCTCTAACACCAGCGTCCAAAACAGCACACACAATGCTGCTAACAGCCACATCACCATACCGCCGGCACTCATTAAGTCCAGCAAGGCATAGCTGCTGTCAATCAGCCAGAACCAGATGCTCTGCCCATTACTCACTGTGCTTTTTTCCTGACATATGTAGCGCTAATAAGCCCACGCATTGTTGTTCCAACAACTGCACTACACCTTTGCTGCGTGCGCTAAGCACACTGTGTAAAAACAGCAAGGGAATCGCTACCACCAAGCCTTCCACGGTGGTCACCAAGGCTTGCGAGATACCATCGGCCATTAAGCGCGAATCACCACCGCCGCTTTGAGTAATGGCTTGGAAAGTCACAATCATCCCCGTCACGGTACCCAACAGCCCGAGTAAAGGCGCCACCGCGGCCAAAAGTTTCAATAGCCCCTGCCCCTTCTCTAACTGCGGCACTTCCTGCATCACTGCCTCATCCAGCTTGAGCTCAAGGGTTTCTAAATCTGATAATTGCGGATTGGGACCCAGTACGCTTAACACTCGACCCAGTGGATTATCCAAGGTGGGCTGAGACAAGTTAGTCATTTGCACTCGAACACTGCGTACCACGCGCAGTAAACCAAACAAACGCCAAGCTGCTAACAAAAAACCCAAGATACCCAGCGCAACAATCACCCAACCGACTAAGCCACCTTGACGCAAACGATCCATCAGTGAAGGCTTACGCTGCAACTGCTCAATCAATGAGCCACGGGTTGGATCCACTGGAATAGCAACTAAAGCATCCTGACTGTTTGACCAGGTTTTGACCTGACTGATACCCGAGGGTTGTTTGGGTAACGCACGAAACGCGCTTTCCCCCTCACTGAAAGTTAAAAAGGCAGCATTGCTGTAAGCAGAGAAGGGTCCAACCCGCAATACATCTTGCCTGTCGCGCTGGCCATCGGCCGCAATTACTGGAGCCACTATCCGCTCAACACGCCCAGTTGCAGTCATATCTTCCAGCACAGTCAGCCAGAAACTCTCTATTTGCTCAGTATTGGGTAGGACTCGGCCTGTCGCTAAACGCTCAAGTTGTTCAAGGCGCTGGGGAAATTGCACATTCAATAAACTGCTGCGCCACTGTCCCGCTAAATCACCGGCGCTTTGCCGTACCACCGCAAACAACTCACCCAAATCACCCACTTGCTGCTTAAGTAAGGCCTCTTGATCGGCTAATTTTTGCTCATTGGCCGTAAAAGTCGACTTTAAAGCGGCAGCACGGGATTCTTCCTCGGCCAACGCTTGCTTGGCCTCAGCTAACAACTGCGCTTGTTGATTACGCGACTGCAAGAAAGTTTGCTCGCGCTCGTGCATCAATTGCTCTTCAGTACTTTTTTCACTGCGGATGCGTTCAAGCAATTGATCCGGGGTTAACACACTGGCCTGCACTGAGACACTTAAGAGCACAGCGCTGGCTAGGCCTAACAAACGCTTCATGGTTGCACCTCAAGCGCTAAAGTTTTAATCGGCAGCTCGAGCCAGTCTGCAGATTTTTGCTGGCGGGCAATGGCAATGGCTTGTTGCAAAGGGCGACGTGCACTGCTGGCCAATGTCTCCCAACGACTGGACTGCGCATTCCAATAGCCGCTTTCATGGCCATTGGGGGTTTGGTAATAAAGCATCACTCGACCCAGACGCAAGAACTCGACACTGCGCTCATCGTCACCCTCACCCAGCTCGCCACGCCATGCTTCAAGGGTATAACCGTAGTCACTCTCGATCTGATACGCCTCCAAGATGCGGCGGTATTTTTCTGCCATGCTCACATCCGCGCGGGGCATCAGTTCTTGTAAGGTTTCCAAACGGTCAGTGCGTTCATAGGGCAAAAAAGGCACATCAGCGGCAATAAACTCAGCCAACACTTCCACCATACGACGCATTTGTGGCATCACTGCGGCTTCAGTTTCTTGCAACTGAACCAGTTGCTCCTGATAACTCAACAATTCCTGATGCTGCGCAGCAACCAACTCACTAACCTGTTCATTGTAGCCTTGCAATGCTTTGGTTTTAGCTAAAGTGCTGCTGTACTCTGCCAACATCGCTTGACTGGCATCATCAAGGTTTTCAATACGCTGTTGAGAGTTTTGTGCGATTTGACTGAGTTTTTCGCTTTCTTTGAGCGACTGTTCTAGCGTCGCTGCGCTGATAAATGGACTCACTAGCGCACTGCACAATAGCAGTGAGCGCAAAGTTGTTGCTTGCATGGGTGGGAATTCCTTAATTTGCACGAGCCTCTTAATGAAAATGATTATCATCTGCAGAGATTTATAAATCAAGCCGCTGTGCTCTTTTAAAATGCTATACAATTACATTAATCACTAACTGACGCTTTTGCACTCAATGCACCACCCCGTGGCATCAGGGGGTTGTGCTGCAAAACAGTACATTGGTTATAGCTTTATTACCTTAGCTAAAAACACCACAGGACAACATGCCGCACAGCAAACCACAGCTGTTATGCGAACATATGTACAGTTTCACATTCATTCGACAGTTGCTAATTATACAGCGGCTTTCGAGCATCATTTTACATAGGCACGGTTTAATCAGTGAATAATGCTCTAGAACACTCGGAAAAACAGCTAAAACGCAGCTTACGCCAGCAACTAAAAGATATTATTGCCCCAGAAACACCACGCTTACGTTGGGCGCTGTTGTTTGCCGTACTCGGCGCCCTGCTCTTTATTGGGCAAAGCTGGTTACTGGCACAGCTGTTTATTGGCTTACTTGATAATAGCCAGTCGGGTGCTGAACTCAGTACAGCTTTTGATCTGCGTTATGCGCTACTGCTGGTGCTGTGTTTTACCCTAAGACCCACTGCCCAATATATCCGCGAGCGGCTTTCACAAACCGCCAGTCTTAATGCACGCCGTGCCTTACGCAAACGGCTGCTCAACACTTTAGCCAACCTAGGTCCGGAACGACAAACATTAGGAGCCGACGGCGCTTTAAGCACACAATTGCTGGAGCAAGTGGATGCGTTGGATGGCTATATCAGTCGTTATTATGTGCAGCTGTACTTAGTTTTGATTACCCCCGTGTTGATCAGTATTGCCGCATTTTATTACAGTCCTTTAGCGGCAAGTTTAATGCTCTTAACCGCACCTTTAGTGCCGCTATTTATGATCTTAGTCGGTGGCGCCGCCAGCCGTAGCAGTCAGCAACAAATGGCCGCCATGAGTCAGCTGAGCAGTCGTTTTTTAGATTGGGTACGGGGTATGCCAACCTTGCAACACCTTAAAGCCACACCACAAGCACAACAGGATGTGGACAATTCAGCGGCTCAGTACCGTGATTCAACCATGAAAGTATTACGCTTAGCGTTCCTATCGGGGGCGGTACTCGAACTTTTTTCCTCGTTAGCCATTGCTTTGGTGGCGCTGTATTTAGGTTTAGGCTTGCTGGGCATCTTACCTTGGGCTAAAGGTGTGGTACCGGTGCCTTACGCCGGCGCTTTGTTTATTTTATTGCTGGCACCAGAGTTTTATGCTCCGCTGCGCCAGCTCGGCAGTGATTATCATGCCAAGGCAGAAGCAGAAGGCGCGATTGAAGAGTTGTTGCCACTGCTCGAGCAGCACACTTGGCAACATCCAGGCCAACAGCCTTTAGCATTGAATGCTGCCCCTTCGCTCTTATTACACAATGTCAGTATCACCGCCCAGAATGGGCGAATACGCCTGCCCAGTACTTATTTACAGCTTGCTGCCGGTGAGCGCGTCGGCCTGCACGGTGCCAGTGGCAGCGGCAAGTCCAGCTTGTTGCTGGCCTTACTGGGCTTTGTACCTTACCAGGGCCGGATTGAGGTCAATCAACACTCCCTGCTTGCGGTGCGACGCAGTGACTGGCACCGCCAATTGGGCTACTTAGCCCAACAACCGAGTTTTAAACGCGGCAGTCTTGCTGAAAACTTACGCTTGGCCAAGCCGGATGCCACTGATCAACAGCTGTTAACGGTATTGGCGGATGTTGATTTGCTGCCCCTGGTGGAACAGTTACCTCAAGGTTTGAACACTGCGCTGGGTGAACGTGGCTTAGGCCTATCCGGCGGACAGCTCAGTCGTTTAGCCATTGCCCAATTACTGCTGCGCGATGCCCATGTGTGGCTGCTCGATGAACCTACTGCACACTTGGATCCCGATACCAGTGCCACTATTCATAGCTTGCTGGAGAAACTCAGCATAGGCAAAACCTTAGTGCTGGTAAGCCACCAATGGCAAGGCTTGCAATGGCTGGATCGCCATCTTGATTTAACCGCTCTGCACACTCAACAGGAGCTTAGCTAATGCTTAAACCCATTCGTTTACGCAGTTTATTGCGCAGCCGGCAGGCCAGCTGGAATTTAGCTTTGCTTTTGGGCGCACTCACCCTGTTTTCAGCCATTGCTTTGCTCGCCACGTCAGGCTGGTTTATAACCGCAGCCGCCATTGCCGGCTTAACCTTGGCCAGCACCTTTACTTTTGATTACTTTCGTCCTGCGGCATTTATTCGTTTATTCGCCATTGTGCGCACCGCGGGCCGTTATGGTGAACGTCTGACTTCACACCATGCCACCTTATCGCTGCTGAAAGACTTACGCAGCCAAGTGTTTCGCGCGCTTACCTTAGGCAACACAGCAATGGATTTGGACAGCACCGGTTCAGCAGCCACCATGCACCGTTTAGTGGCTGATATTGACCGCCTCGACCGCTTTCCTCTGCAGTTTTTAGCCCCTTGGCTGTGGGCCAGTTTTATTGTGCTGCTCTATCTGTTGTTTGCCTATTGGCTGCAACCGCAATTGGCCTTGGCTGCAAGTGTTGGCTTAGTCACAGCTTGGCTGATCGTCCCAGCATTGGGTTTTTGGCGCGGCCGTAAACTTGCGCTACATGATGTGCAAGCCGCTGAGCTGCGCCGTGAACACTTGCTTGAATCCTTATCGCTGCTCACCTCCCTGACCCTTTGGCAAAGCTGGCAGCAGCAACAACAGGACACCTTAAGTGCCGATGAGCATTACCAAGCACAGCACCATCAACAGCAACAGCTGATTAGCCTGCTGGCACTGCTGCAACAGTTAGCCTTAGTCCTGAGCCTTGGTTGCCTACTTTGGTTTGGCGTGCCTTTAGTTGCAGAAAATCTGATCAATGTACCTTGGCTGCTGGCGGCGGCACTGGCGCTCCTGGGTATTCACGAAGCGCTGGTGCCACTGGCGGGTAGTTTTATTGGTTTGGGGCAAAGTCAGGCCGCCCGTGACCGTATCAATCAATTGATGCAAGTTGATCTAGCCACACAGCCTGCGCCAGTCGCTGTTGATAAGCCGCGTCCCACCGCTCCTTTTCAACTGCAAACCCAGCAACTTAGCGCCCGTATCCCCGGGGCTTTAATTGGTCCAGAAAATATCAATATTGATCTGCACGGTGGACAGGTACTGCTTATTACCGGTGCCTCTGGGATTGGTAAAACCACCCTGCTCAAGGTCTTAGCCAACACACTTGCCCCCAGGCAAGGTCAGTACCTGATCAATCAACGTCCAGCAGACACTTGGGAGCTGGATGAATGCATTGGTTACTTACCGCAGCAATTCGATATCTTCGATAACAGCTTAGCCAATAACCTACGCTTAGCTGACCCACAGGCCAGTGATAAGCAGCTTTGGCAAGTTTTGGCCGATGTCGCACTGGCGGACTGGGCACAACAACAAAATGGCTTAGATACGGCATTAGGTGAGTACGGTGCACAAATTTCCGGTGGCCAAGCACGGCGCATTGCCTTAGCGCGACTCCTACTTGCCGAGCGCCCCATACTCTTAGTGGATGAGCCTTTTGCCGGGCTCGACAGTGCTAGCAGCTTGCAAGTATTGACCGCTTTGCGCCAACGCCAAGCCCAGGGTTTACTTATTATTGTCAGTCACCACGGGCTGGATATAGCCGATGTACAGCGCTTACATCTTTCCTGACAATTTAGGTAATTGACTCATTTCGTAGGTCGTCCTTTTAAGGGCGACAGAGGTATACGCTACTCTAGATTTGTCGCCCCTGAAGGGACGACCTACCCTTGGACTAGTACTTTCTGCGTATTGGCTTGACTGCTAAAACATACTCGACTGGTCAGGTTTGTCGCTTTCCTCACTAGCAGCTTGTACGGCTGCCTCTTTAGCCCGCAAGACTCGGGCTTTACGCTGCAGACATAAACGCACCACCTGACGCTTATCCGCTTCAGTCAACTTTAACCAATACAGTCGCTCATCGCGGGAGCGAAAACAGCCTTTGCAGTACCCTCTATTGTTCGCCTCACAGACACCAATACAGGGACTGGGAATTGCAAAAAACTCTAACTGCTGCATAACACGGCCTTTAAAAAACATTTAATAGCTAACAGAGCAGCCAACCTTTGCGTCAATTGTTGCTTTATTAAGCAACTTTAACAGCTGTGTTAAAGAACTGCTAAAAATCAAAAACGCAAGAAAAATAATTGAATAAATTTACCGCTTGAGCAAGTGCGCAAGACATCAGGGTTACAGCGTAATAAAGGCAAATAACCTCACTCAAACCATGTTGATCTCGCTCGGTATTTACCCTATATTGCGCCACCGCTTAGGCAAAAGCACTAGATGATGTGTTTAGCCCAGCCACATCGCAATACATCAGTGCTGGTAAATAATCAAGCCAGCTAAGCCTCGAATATCAGTTGATATCAACGGCTGATATCGGTAGCATCCGCTACATATAGCGTCACCCACAGTTAAAAAACACCATATATTGTGCTTGCCACAAAAACATGCTTTGCGACAGTGCTCGTAAGTTATCCAGCCCTATCGCGACCAAATACCAAAAGGATCCCCACCATGTCAGACTTTAAAGCCATTAAAGTAACCAAGCGCGATGGTCGCCAAGAGCCGATCGATCTGGACAAAATCCATCGCGTACTTGATTGGGCTGCGATGGGTTTAAAGAATGTCTCAGTCTCTCAAGTGGAACTCAAATCACATATCCAATTCTACGATGGCATCCGCACCAGAGATATCCACGAAACTATTATTAAAGCCGCGGCAGATTTAATCTCTGAAGACACCCCCGACTATCAGTATTTGGCTGCCCGCTTAGCAATTTTCCACTTACGTAAAATTGCCTATGGTGAGTTTGAGCCGCCACACCTGTTTGATCATGTCACCAAACTGACCAACGAAGAACGTTACGACAGCCATATTTTGCGCGACTTTGATCGTGCTGATTTTGATGAGCTCAATGACTATATTGATCATGGTCGCGATATGAGTTTTTCCTACGCGGCAGTCAAACAGCTTGAAGGCAAGTACTTAGTGCAAAACCGCGTGACCAAAGAAGTCTACGAAAGCCCGCAGATGCTTTATATTTTAATTGGCATGTGCTTATTTGCAGATTATCCAAAAGCAACACGCTTAGATTATATCAAGCGCTTTTACGATGCGATTTCTCTGTTTAAGATTTCCTTACCCACGCCCATTATGGCCGGGGTTCGTACACCGTCACGTCAATTCAGCTCCTGCGTTCTGATTGAGTGCGGCGACAGCTTAGATTCCATTAGCGCCACCACCTCAGCCATTGTTAAATATGTTTCATTACGGGCCGGCATTGGCATTAACGCTGGACGCATCCGTGCGGTTGGGAGTCCAATTCGTGGCGGTGAAGCACAGCACACCGGTTGCATTCCATTCTTTAAGTTATTCCAAGCGGCGGTTAAATCCTGCTCCCAAGGTGGGGTGCGTGGTGGCGCAGCCACTTTGTTCTACCCCATGTGGCACCTTGAAGTGGAATCACTGTTGGTGTTGAAGAACAACCGCGGTGTCGAAGAAAACCGTGTGCGCCACATGGACTACGGTGTGCAGCTGAATAAACTGATGTATCAGCGCTTGATTCAAGGTGGCAATATCACCTTGTTCTCACCCCATGATGTGCCGGGTTTGTATGAAGCATTCTTCGCAGACCAAGCAGAGTTTGAGCGCCTGTATGTGCAATACGAGCAAGATGAAAGCATTCGTAAACGCAGTATGCCAGCAGTTGAACTGTTCTCCCTGATGATGCAAGAGCGTGCCAGCACCGGTCGTATTTACATCCAAAACGTTGACCACTGCAACACCCACAGTCCATTTGACCCAGCAGTGGCACCGATTCGCCAGTCCAACCTGTGCTTGGAAATTGCCTTGCCAACCAGTCCACTGGAAAACATCAACGAAGCTCACAAAGAAATTGCTCTGTGCACCCTGTCGGCCTTTAACCTCGGCGCCATTGAAAATCTAGATGAACTGGAAGAGCTATCCGATTTAGTGGTGCGCGCACTGGACTCACTGCTGACCTACCAAGACTACCCTCTAGAGGCGGCACGTAACGCCACTATGAAGCGTCGTACCTTGGGTGTCGGGGTGATTAACTACGCTTACTACTTAGCTAAAAATGGCGTCAAGTATTCCGACGGCTCAGCTAAAGCGCTGACTCACAGAACCTTTGAGGCGATGCAATACTACTTACTGAAAGCTTCGAACAATCTGTCTAAAGAATTTGGTCCATGTACGGCGTTTAATGAAACCACCTATGCGCAGGGTATTTTGCCGATTGATACCTATAAAAAGGATTTGGATGCCATCTGTAATGAGCCGCTGCATTTAGACTGGGAAAGCTTGCGTAGCGATATTGTTAAACATGGCCTGCGTAACTCCACCCTGTCATCCCTGATGCCTTCAGAGACCTCAAGCCAAATCTCTAACGCCACTAATGGCATTGAGCCACCCCGTGGCTTAGTGACTATTAAGCAATCTAAAGATGGCATTCTTAAGCAGGTTGTACCGGGGTATGACGAGTTTAAAGACAACTATGAACTGCTTTGGAGCATGCCCAATAACGAAGGCTATCTGCATCTGGTGGGCATTATGCAGAAGTTTGTTGACCAAGCGATTTCAGCCAACACCAACTACGATCCACAGCGCTTTGAAGGCGGTCGTGTGCCCATGCAGCAGCTGTTAAAAGATTTGTTAACGGCGTACAAGTTTGGTTTGAAGACCCTGTACTACCAAAACACCCGTGATGGCGCTGATGATAGTCAAAGCGATATGGACGATGATTGCGCTGGTGGCGCCTGCAAAATTTAAGGATAAATACCGATGAAATACAGTACTTTCTCTTTAATAGATAATGATCAGCTCAAAGAACCGATGTTCTTTGGTCAGCCAGTTAACGTGGCCCGTTACGATCAACAAAAATATCCAATTTTTGAACAGTTGATTGAAAAACAATTGTCATTTTTCTGGCGCCCAGAAGAAGTGGATGTGTCGCAAGACCGTTCTGACTACCGCAATCTGCCTGAGCATGAAAAGCATATTTTCATCAGCAACTTAAAGTATCAAACGCTACTGGACTCCATTCAGGGTCGTAGCCCGAACGTGGCGTTTTTGCCCATAGTCTCCATCCCAGAGCTGGAGACCTGGATTGAAACCTGGTCCTTTTCAGAGACCATCCACTCGCGCTCCTATACCCATATCATTCGCAATATCGTCAATGATCCGGCGGTGGTGTTTGACGACATTATGCGCAACCAGCACATTATTGAACGTGCCGGTGATATTTCCAAGTACTATGATGACCTGATTCACTACAGCATGCTCTACAGCAAGTGCGGCCCAGGTACCCATACACTGAATGGCAAAACTTATGAGATTGACTTGTTTGAGCTCAAGCGCAAGCTGTACCTGTGCATGATGAGCGTCAATGTGCTGGAGGCGATTCGCTTTTATGTCAGTTTTGCCTGCTCATTTGCCTTTGCTGAGCGCCGCCTGATGGAAGGTAATGCAAAAATTATCCGCCTGATTGCCCGCGATGAAGCACTGCATATGACCGGTACCCAGCACATTCTCAATATCATGCAGGCTGGAGTCGATGACCCAGAAATGGCTGAAGTGGCCCGCTCCTGCCATGCAGAAAGCGTGGAAATTTTTAGGCATGCCGCCCAGCAAGAAAAAGAATGGGCCGCGTATTTATTTAAAGACGGTTCAATGATTGGTTTAAACCAAGATATTCTTAACCAATACATTGAGTACATCACCAACCTACGCATGCATGCTGTGGGTCTTGAGCCGATCTTTAGCAATGCTTCGCATAACCCCATCCCTTGGATTAATGCGTGGCTGGTATCCGATAACGTTCAAGTTGCACCACAAGAAGTTGAAGTCAGTTCCTACTTAGTGGGGCAAATTAACTCAGCGGTGTCTGCTGACGACTTAGGCGATTTCGAGCTTTAAATGGTTAATCTTGTGCAAGTAATCACTGAAGACCTGATTTTCAAATTAGACGATACAGAAACCCTGCTTGAAGGCTTGGAACGCACCGGTCATCAAGTGGAGTATCAGTGCCGCAGCGGTTACTGCGGCGCTTGCCGCGTAACCCTCAGCGCTGGCAGTGTTGACTATGAAAAACCGCCTTTAGCCTTCTTACGGCAAGATGAAATTCTTCCTTGCTGCTGCCGGGTACTGGAGCCGCTAGTGGTTAAAGTGAACCTGAAAAGTAAATACAGCGTCGAGCCCGACGAGTCCTAAACCCGCCTCTTAGTCCACCAAGCAGACCTTAATCAAAGCTGCTTGGTGCATAAGCCCTGCCCTGTTTACTGGTCACCTCGCCGAGCAAAAGCATTCTTTTCAAACAATCGTATGAATTTCAATTGACAGCCTCGCCGGTTCGCAATAACCTCCATAGTTGATCGATTGGCAGGTGAGCAGTGAATTGGGCAGCATCTATTTAATTCGTCATGGGCAAGCGTCATTTGGTGCACAAAATTATGATGTGCTATCACCCCTTGGCCTACAACAAGCAGAGATTCTCGGCGATTATTTAATTGACACCGAGGTGAATCTGACAGCTTGTTTTAGTGGTGATATGCGTCGCCAGCAAGATACCGCATTGGCGGCCTTAAACCGCTATAGCGCAGCTAAACTCTCAGCCCCACAGCTCAGCATCGACCGTGCATTTAATGAAATTGATGCTGACGCAGTGATTCGTTTAATGCTGCCGCATATTACCGAGCAAGAACCCAATGCCGTCGAAAGCTTGCGCAACCCTTTACAGGATCGCAAAGAGTTTCAGCGTTTATTCGCCATGCTTATGCAACGTTGGGCCACAGAGGTGGATGATATTCCTAAACATTTACGCTGGTCTACCTTTGTCAGCACAGTTAATGATGGGCTGCAGCGCATTTTACAAACTGCTGAAAATCATCAGCACATTGGCATTTTCACTTCCGGTGGCACCATTACCGCTTGTTTACACTTGCTCACCGGAATTACGCCACAACAGGCATTTGAACTGAACTGGCAAATCGTCAACACATCATTGAGTCGCTTAAAGTTTCATAACGACTCTGTGGTTCTCTCTTCTTTTAACGGTCACCCACACCTTGATCTGTTAAAGAATAAAAATCTCATCACTTATCGATGAGCTGTGAAAGCACGCGGCACAGACCGCACAACAACTTTAAAAAGGATCTATTATGTCTTCTACCGCAGAAATCATTAAAACTCTAACCGCTAAATTTAACGCTGACGCAGCTGCTGGTTTGGATTTAGTATTCCAGTTCAACATCGAAGATGCGGAAAACTACTATGTGGTTGTTAAAGATGGCACCTGTGACGTGCAGGCTGGCGACAATGATGATGCCAACGTAACTTTGATTATGGACAGCGAAACCTTTAAAGGCATTGCAACCGGCGAAACAGACGGTATGCAAGCATTTATGGGCGGCAAGCTACGCACCGAAGGCGACATGATGTTAGCCATGAAGCTGAGCGAGCTGTTCCCAGTCTAAGATGCAGTAATATGTCGAATGGAAAAGCCGGATGAACATCCGGCTTTTTTTATGGTCAAGTAGTTAAGAGAGAACCGATGCTACTGAGCAAGGCTTTGTTTATAAAGACGCCAACAACCCACGAGTCCAAGAAGTTATTGAGTACGCGCAAAGCCTAAGCATCAGCCTAACCAAGCTGTCGCTCAGCGCTGTTCTAGAACAGCCTGGTCGTCCACTGGACTTTGCTTAGCACGTGGTGGCTTTGTGCAGCGACACCCACCTAGCGCAACTCTTCGACCTTGTTGAAGCTAAAATTCAGCTCAAGCTCAAGCTCAAAAATCACCATCGTTGATTTAACTGCTCTAAAAAAACAACTGAAGCTACTGCTGAGCAGCCCAATTAAGTTGGATGTCACCCCAGGCATCAGTCTTTAATTGTACCTACTGGCAGCGGATCGCCCTCTTACCAAGGCCGACCGCTGGATAGCAGATCACGGTTAATCATTAGTTGATTTGCCAACCGCCTGTAAGACATATTGCGGTAAGGCAAACGCTGCCTGATGAATATCAGCATTGTAGTAACGGGTCACCACACCACTGCCAGCAAAGCGTTTACGTAATGTGTCGATTGGCAGTTGACGTAACCGCCGGTTTTTCGCTGCCCAAGCAAAGGTCATACTGCCACCAATATAAGTGGGTACTGCGGCATGGTAAAAATGCCAATCAGCAAACAGACCTTGGATATTTTTAGCGGTGGTTTTCACTTCATCGAGCTGCAAAAAAGGCGTGCCATTTTGCGCCACAAAAATACCATCATCGCTTAAGCAACGGTGACAGGCTTGGTAGAAGCCTTCCGAAAATAACACTTCTGCCGGACCTGTGGGATCTGGGCAGTCACTGATAATCACATCAAATTTTTCAGTGCAATTGGCCACAAAGCTCATGCCATCATTGATGACTAAATTAACTCGCGGATCATCGTAAGCACCACTGGAGTGGTTGGGTAAGTACTCTTTGCACATATCCACTACAGTTTGGTCGATTTCCACCATAGTGATGCGATCAACGCTGGAGTGACGGCACACCTCACGCAGCATGGCACCGTCACCGCCGCCAATAATTAAAATATTTCGCGCAGTGCCGTGAGCAATAATGGGTACATGGGTGAGCATTTCATGATAAATAAACTCATCGGCCTCAGTGGTTTGAATGGCACCATCGAGCGCCATCACTCGGCCCATTTTGGCATTTTCAAAAATCACCAAGTGCTGATGCTCGGTGCGCACCTCGTGCAGCATTTTGTCCACAGTAAAAAACTGCCCATAATTTTTATACAGCGTCTCACGGTAATCGGTGGTCATAGTGGTCCTCAAAGTCTGTGGTTAAAATAAGCTAAGTATACGGCAAGCAGTTTGCAAAAAGTCTGCAGTGAGTCCCTGTGTCCACTGCTATTGCAGCGCAGATACAGCACCTGTTGCTTAATACACCGGTAACTGTATATTTTCGAACAATGCTTCCACCTCATCCCGGCTGCGAGCTTGAATGACCTTAGCTTGGGTATCGCTATCTAAATGTGGTGCAAAGCGCTCAATAAAATCACTCATAAAACCGCGCAAGAAGGTCCCACGACGAAAACCAATTTTAGTGACACTGGATTCAAACAGATGACTGGCATCCAGTGCGACTAAGTCTTGATCCTGCAACTTGTCCACTGCCATCCCCGCTACAATCCCAACGCCTAAGCCTAAGCGTACATAGGTTTTAATCACATCCGCATCCGCTGCGGTAAAAATCACTTTCGGCTCTAAACTCACTTTACTAAAGGCTTCATCCAACTTGGAGCGCCCAGTAAAGCCAAAAACATAGGTGACAATCGGGTATTCAGCTAAATCCTCCAATGTCAGCTGTGTCACTTTAGTCAACGGGTGTTCTTTGGGCACAACCACAGAACGGTTCCAGCGGTAGCAAGGCATCATAATTAAGTCGCCAAACTCCTCCATCCCTTCAGTTGCTATAGCAAAGTCGACCGTACCGTCAGCGGCCATCTCGGCAATTTGCGCCGGCGTACCTTGATGCATATGCAGCGCCACATCAGGGTACTCCTGCATAAAACGACCTATCACTGGCGGCAGTGCATAACGCGCTTGAGTGTGAGTGGTGGCAATGGATAAAGTACCTGCACGCTCATTAGAAAACTCTTGACCGATTTGCTTAATATTTTCGCACTTGCTGAGTATCTCCCCGGCCATTTTAATAATATGCTCACCCGCTGCAGTCACACGGGTTAAATGCTTGCCGCTGCGGGCAAATATCTCTACCCCCAACTCATCTTCAAGTAAACGTATTTGTTTGCTTATGCCGGGCTGCGAGGTATAAAGAACTTTAGCAGTGGCAGAAACGTTTAAGCCGTTTCGTGCGACTTCCCAGATATAGCGCAATTGTTGTAATTTCATTAAGCACCCCAGCAGTTAAATACCAGCTCATATTAAAGTATTATGCCCTTATAACTGTATCGTTGCATGTACTCCAGATTTATAACAGTTCACCTAAGGATAGGTGCATTAAAACGGATATGCCAAATGCTTTATGCTACTCCCACTGCGGATTTTTTAACTCATGTACAATCCCACTGGCCCTTTCCAGCGCGCCTGGTTGGCTGCACTTTGGTCTCAGCTCAGTTCAGCGAAAGCGCAGTCAGCCCTGAGCTGTTTAACAGATACGCAATACCCATCCCGCAGGCTGTGCTAAAACGCCAAGCTGAATTTTTAGCTGCCCGTTTGTGCGCCCGTGAAGCGCTGCGTTTGCAAACCGGTCAAGCACAGACTCCCACTCAACAAGCCCATAGTCGCGCACCGCTCTGGCCTAAACACAGTTGCGGCTCCATGTCCCACAGTCATAATATTTGCGCCACTATTGTCGGCGACAGCCAGCACTGGCAAAGCTTGGGGTTGGATATCGAGAAACCTATTCAAATAGAGCGGGCACAACGGTTAGCCAAAACCATTTTAACGCCGGGTGAATACAGTGTTTACCACAGCTTCGATCCCCAGCAGCGAGCACTCTATTTAACCTTGGCTTTTTCACTGAAAGAAAGTTTATTTAAAGCGCTTAATCCGCTGACCAACAGCTATTTTGGCTTTTATGATGCACAGGTGTTGGATTTAGAGCCGGCTCATCAGGGCCGAGTGCGGCTACGATTGGCTAAGAATTTATCAGAGCAGTGGCAGGTAGGATGTGAACTACAAGGGCAGTTTGCACAGTTGCATGGCAGCGTGCTCACCTTAGTCAGCGTTGCCCGTTAATATAAGCATTAATTCGGCATAACACCGCATAAGCTGGCATAACCTATGCGGTTGCTCGATGACTAATCAGCAACACTGAGCATGCGCGCTAAAATAATCTTCATTTTTGACATGCCAACATTTAAAGCGGCATCAATTTGCGCCATGGTAATAACACTATTGGATTTGCCCGCAGCACGGTTGACCACCAACGCCAAGCACGCGTAGCTTAAGCCCAACTCCCGCGCCAGCACGGTTTCTGGCATTCCCGTCATACCCACCACATCACAACCATCACGCTCCATGCGCTCAATTTCAGCCACAGTTTCGAGGCGTGGGCCTTGGGTGCAGCCGTACACACCGTGATTGTTACAACTGTAACCACAAGCCGCCACTGCGGCGATTAAACGTCGGCGCAACGTCTCATCATAGGGGTAGCTAAAGTCAACGTGAGTCACATGGTCAAGCTCACCTTCATACAAAGTATGGGCGCGACCGGAGGTATAATCGATCACTTGGTCAGGAATACAAAAACAACCGGTTTTTAGATTCTTAGTGATGCCACCCACAGCGTTAACCGCTATAACATGTGTTGCTCCGGCCTTGCGCAAGGCCCACAAGTTCGCACGGTAATTCACTTGATGGGGTGGAATACGGTGTGGTTGTCCGTGGCGCGCTAAAAACAACACCTCACGGCCAGCATACTCACCGCGTATCACTTCTGCAGAGGGTGCACCGTAAGGGGTTTCAATAAACATCGCGTTGCGAATAATCAGACCTTCCAAACGAGTTAATCCAGTACCACCAATAATCGCGTATTTATTCATTTACCACCTCTTACTCGTTGGTTATAAGCGTTTAAGTGCCTGCCGTGCAGCTTGCCAGCGTGGGTGCTGTTGAAAATCATGCTGCGCTAAATAATGTCCATACATAGTAGATAATTGTGTGCAGGGTGCAACCCGTTCGGCTTGTAAGGCAATTAAGCCCTGTTCTGCGGCGGCTCGATCATTGCATACTAACCCAACATTGCAACCAGCACTCAGGGCAGCAAGTACACGCTCGGCCGCATCACCGGCTACATGAGCCCCAGCCATGGATAAATCATCACTAAACAACACACCTTGATAGTTTAATTCTTTGCGTAAGATATCCTGCAACCAGACTTTTGAAAAGCCAGCCGGTAGCGAATCCACCTGCGGATAAATCACATGGGCCGGCATCATCCCGGCAAGCTGATGTTGTAAATGCTTAAAGGGCAGTAAATCTGTGCGCCTAATCTGGGCTAAGCTGCGCTCATCAACAGGTATGGCCACATGGGAGTCAGCTATTACCCAGCCATGACCAGGAAAGTGCTTGCCGACACCGGGCATACCTGCACTGCTCATGCCTTGTAAAAATGCACCGGCCAAGGTTGCAACTGCCTGCGCATCCTGGCCAAAAGAACGCAAACCAATCACCGTACTGCGGCCATAATCCAAATCTAAAACAGGGGCAAAACTAAAGTCGATGCCCATGGCTAGCACTTCCCACGCCATCAACCAGCCACACTCCTGGGCAAGCTGCACTGGGTCCTCTGCAGTTTGTAGCAAACCCATGGCCGGCAACTTCACAAAACCTTGCCGCAAACGCTGTACGCGCCCACCCTCTTGATCAACAGCAATTAACAGATCACTGCGTACTGCTCGAATAGCGCGACACAACTCGCGCACCTGCTGTGGGTGCTCGATATTGCGGGCAAATAAAATTATTCCGCAGACTTGCGGCTGACGTAATAAGTGACGGTCTTCAGCGGTTAAGTAGGTGCCGCCAATATCCAACATCAATGAGCCTTGCATGATTATTCCTTAGTGATGGCCTGCACAATCTGCGCTTGTGTCGCATCTTCGCTGATTTCAACTGGGCATGCCTCGCCCAACTGCGCATAAAGCTCAATTAAATCCTGATTGGCCATACGGATACAGCCATGGGAATATGGCTGCCCCAGTAATTCCTCATCGGCAGTGCCATGAATATAAATATAGCGTCGGAAAGTATCAGTGTTGCCTAAGCGGTTGCGGCCAAGCTCGCACCCGCTTAACCACAGAATGCGGCTCAGTATCCAATCACGCTCAGGGTGCGCTTGGTGCAGCTCTGGGGTCCAAATCTCGCCAGTCCAGCGGCGCCCGCGCAATACTGCCATAGGTGGCAGTTCACCACCTATTTTGGCGCGGATATAGTGACGACCGCGGGGAGTACCACCCGAACCATTTTGTTCACTGGGGCCATTTAACGCAGTAGACACGGTATAAACGCGCTGTAATTGCTGCTGGGAAAACGCATAAAGACGCTGCTCGGCAATACAGACATGCAGATAATCAATCATGGCTTCACCATCCTTGACTAACATTAAGGGGCTTTGTGTTTAAGCGCTGGCTGCATACCCACAGCCTCAATCACACTTTCGCTGCGCACACCGGCAGCCAAAACAGGCACCATTAAACGCAGCACTTGCTCAGTGGTCATATGCACCTCATATTCTGCTTCAACAATAGCGCGCAGGGCTTTAATTCCAGACATAGTAAAGGCTGCAGCACCCAACATAAAGTGTACACGCCAAAACATTTCCACCGGGCGAATTTCTGGAGCTGCTTCATGCAACAACCGCATATAACGATGGAATACCTTGCCATACACCTCATTGAGGTAACGGCGTAAGTGCCCTTGACTCTGACTAAAGGCCAAGCCCAGTAAACGCATAAAAATAGACAGATCATTGCCACTGCGAGGCTTGACTGATAACACTTGCTCAACCAAGAGGTTTAACAGTGTTTCAACGGTCCAATCAGGCTGACCTTCAGCAGAACGCCGATCCAGCTCCTCATCTAAGCTCAGGCACAATGGCTCCAGAAATCTTGAGAACACTGCTTGGATCAAAGATTTCTTAGAGCCGAAATGATAATTCACCGCGGCTAAGTTAACCTTAGCCTTGCTGGTGATAAGCCTTAAGGATGTTTCTGCAAAGCCCTTTTCCGCAAACAGGATTTCTGCCGCGTCTAAAATACGCTCTACAGTATCTGACTGAGCCATAGCCTTTCCACGTTAGATAAAGAATTCGAACATACGTTTTAAACACAATTACTGTCAAGCAGATTAACTGCTGTTCCAGTCCGTCGCAGTAAAATCAACGCCTTTCACCTGACCCCCGACATAGTCGCGGATGCACTTATTCGCCAATGGAGCTCCAGTCAATAAAGCCTAACTGCCAAGTGGCTAAAATCAGTAAGCCAAAAGCAATACGGTACCAAGCAAACACTGCATAGCTGTTATTGGCAATAAATTTTAGCAATGCACGTACAGCCAACATGGCAAAGATAAAAGAGGTGACAAATCCAATGACAAAAACCCAGATATCCTCACCACCAGCAAAGAGTTCACGGTGCTTGTAAACAGAATACACCGTTGCTCCAATCATCGTCGGCATGGCTAAGAAAAACGAAAACTCTGTGGCGGCCTTGCGCGATAAACCAAAATATAAGCCACCAATAATAGTTGAAGCTGAGCGCGAAGTGCCTGGGATTAAAGCTAAGCATTGTGCACAACCAATCTTTAACGCTTGCTTCCAGTTCACATCATCGACAGTTTCAGCAGCAATTTTATGTGGCCGTTTTTCCGCCCACAGCATGACCAAACCACCAATCACTAAGGCTGTAGCCACGGTAATGGGGTTAAACAACCACTGCTCAATTAAGTCAGCAAAACTTAAGCCGAGGATCACTGCAGGAAAGAACGCCACTAATAAGTTAATTGTAAAACGCTGTGCGGGCTTTTCTCGGGGCAAACCAACAACAATCTCGATGATTTTGCGCCGATATTCCCACATCACCGCTAAAATGGCGCCCAACTGAATAATAATATTAAACGCTTTAGCGCGCTGACCACCAAAATCAATCGCATCAGCAACAATGATCTGGTGCCCAGTACTCGACACGGGTAAAAACTCGGTTAGCCCTTCAACCACCCCCAATATAAACGCCTGTAAAGCTAACCAAATGTCCATAATATTCTGTTCCATGCCCATTGAGATAAAGAAAGTTGGGCATCTTACCTTTGAACAGCGTTTTTTTCACTGTTAATTAATTTTAAGGAGCGAGCTGAACCCAGCAATAAAAGTGCCATAGCCACCGCTTAGACAAGTATAAAATATTAACTCTGTTAAGATTTACCCATTCCACAGCACAATTCACTCAATATATATCTTGATTTAACTATGCCTGAACGTCTTACCGAGCGGGTTGAGGCCTGCTACCGCAAAGCTGAACGCTATTTTAATTGTTCATTTAAGCGACCAGAGATCAGTTTCCAGTTACGCGGTCAAAAAGCTGGGGTCGCGCATATTTGCGAGAATCGCCTGCGTTTTAACCCTGTGCTCTATAAAGAAAATTCTGAGCATTTTTTGCTGCACACCGTGGCCCATGAAGTGGCACATCTGATTTCGCATCAAGTCTATGGCAACAATATCCGCGCCCATGGCCGCGAGTGGCAAGCTGTGATGCAAAATGTCTATCAATTGCCGCCTGACCGCTGCCACAACTACGCGGTCAAGCGTAAGCCGCGAACGCACTATTTGTATCGCTGTCAATGTGCTGGGCGCGAGCCATTTGCGCTTAGCGCACAGCGTCATGCAAGGGTTAACAAAGGGCTGCATTATTTGTGTAAAGACTGCCACAGCAGACTGAGTTACACCAATCAACAGGTGCAACGTTAGGAGGTGAGTTTGTTGCCCATAGCTAATTTACAGGAAAAACAACTCGGAATTGCGCACCACCCAAATCTGAGTCTTCGACAAAGAGTTCGCCACTGTAACTGTCAATAATATCCTTGACCACAGCAATTCCTATACCCTGCCCTGGGTACTGGGTATCCAGACGTTCACCACGCTGTACAATGCGTTCACGCTGATGCTTGGGCACACCTGGGCCATCATCCTCAATTATCAGCTCGCAACCTGTGTCACTCAGTTTTGCAGTAATGCGTACTTCATGCATGCATAAGCGATAGGCATTTTCCAGAATATTCCCCAGCAACTCTAACAGCGCTCCTTGCTCAACTGGCACGCGTAACTCAGCGGAAAAATTGCGCGTCACTGTCACCTGCTTATCGCGATGCACTTTATCCAAGGCTTCCAGCAGGCTGTTCAACAAAGGCTTAAGTTTTACTTGATAGCGCAATAAACCACTTTTGCGTAAGCTGGCACGCTGTAACTGATAGCTGATTTGCTGGCTCATCCGCTTCACTTGGCCTTGCAAAGTGCGTGCCTGCTCAACATTATCTGGCTGTGCTGAAATCACCTCAGCAACGCCCTGCAGCACCGCAAGCGGGGTTTTTAAACTGTGGGCCAAGTCATCCAGCAAGTGACGGTAGCGCTCACTTTGTTGGCGCTCACTTTCTAACAAGCGGTTTAATGAGCGGGTTAAACGTAATAACTCGCGCGGGTGCTCATCACTTAAGCCAGCCCGCTTACCTGTCTCAACATCATCCAGCTCAGCACTTAAACTGCGCAAACTCCGAATACCCCAACCTAGACCGAGCCACAAAAAACCTAACAACAGCAGCAAGGCTAAACCCAACCAAATATAGAGCTGCCGCCGTAAGTTGTCATACATCCCCTGATAATCACTCACTGGCTGCATGGTCACGATACTGAAAGCAGCGTTCTGTCCCCGTAGCAAATTGACTTCTACGTCATAGACAAAAAACTCACGACCTTCTGTATCCGTTGCCCGCAAAAACTCATGGCCGCGGCCATCGTATTTTGGTGTATAGTCGATTTTTACATTATTTAAACTGCGTGAGTTCCACAATAATGTGCCGTTACTGTCGTAAATAACACCCAATTGGCGAGCAGGCAGAATATCGAACTCTTCATCCGGCAATTTTTCCGGCATGCGCAACTCACCGTTATAAATCCGTGCTGCCGAAATCAGCGCACTGGCATCTGCAGCCAATCGTTGTTCGATTGACTCTTGCAAAGCAGCAGTAAAAACCTGTTGTAAAGCTGGAAATAAAGCCAACATAAACAGGGAGACAGTTACCGCAGCACCGAGCATTAAGCGCATGCGTAACGAGGTGGTTTTAGTGTTTCTACCCATGTGCATACTGCTACTCAATTCCTTTAACCGCATGCCTCAGTGAATAAATACCCTTGCCCGCGCACGGTTTCAATGGGTTTAAAACCGGAGTCCCCCTCCAGCTTACGGCGCAAACGCCCGACTAATACTTCGATGACATTAGGGTCACGCTCTTCATCATCTGGATACAGCTGTTCGATTAAACGGTCTTTGGAGATCACTTGCTGGTGATGGAGCATTAAGTACTCAAGAATACGGTACTCATAAGCAGTCAAGGCTAACGTCTTATCGCAAAGTGTCGCTTGTTTACGGTTTAAATCCAGTAACAAAGGCCCAGCGCCAATAGTCGACTGCACAAAGCCCGAGGAGCGGCGCAGTAATGCGTTGAGCCGTGCCTCCAGCTCTTCAAACTGAAAAGGTTTCACCACATAGTCATCGGCGCCAGCCGCCAAGCCTTCTACCTTGTCTTGCCAGTTTTCCCGCGCGGTTAGAATTAAAATGGGAAACTGTTTGCCTTGCTCACGCAATTGACGAATAAGCTCTAAACCATCCATGCCCGGCAAGCCTAAATCAATAATCGCTAAATCATGGTTGTACTCACTGACTCGGTACAAGGCTTCTTCAGCGTCAGCCACAGCATCAACCACATGACCATGTTCGCCCAGTCGTGTGTAAAGGTGGTGGCGCAATAACGCTTCATCTTCAACGACTAATAGCTTCATATTTGATCCTTAAATATAGATAACTGGCTGACTAAAATATCACTATACAGCAGAGGATCTTATTGCATGACTGCAGTTGAGCGGCCCCTGTATGGCTCGATATATTTACATACCGGCTGTTGTCTGCGCACTCATTGGTTGGGGCTACGCACTATCGATATTGTTGTCACCGTAGTTTGCTCCATAACATTCATCACAGACCTATGCCGAGTCACAATAATGGCGCGGCTATTACAAATTCATCACATCTAAAAAACGTGATTCAGCTTGATTATCGATGGCCAAACTAGCGAAATCAAACAGCTTCCGATCGGCTAATTGTGAAGGGGCTACATTTTGTAAGGAGCGGAACATAATATCCAAACGCCCTGGGGTTTTCTGCTCCCACTCCTGCAGCATCCCCTTAACCACTTGGCGCTGTAGATTTTCTTGGGAACCACACAGGTTACACGGAATAATTGGATAACCTTGCAGCTGCGCATACTCAGCGATATCACTTTCGTTGCAATAAGCTAAAGGACGGATCACCACATTGCGTCCGTCATCAGACAGCAACTTAGGTGGCATGGCTTTAAGCGTACCGCCATAAAACATATTCAAAAAAAACGTTTCTAAAATATCATCGCGATGATGCCCCAGCGCCATCTTTGTTGCGCCAATCTCATCTGCGTAAGTATACAAAGTACCCCGGCGCAAACGTGAACACAGCGAGCAGGTACTCTTGCCTGCGGTGAGCTTTTCTTGCACCACAGAGTAAGTGTCTTCTTCGATAATGTGGTATTCAACACCGACCGACTCTAAATAAGCCGGTAACACATGCTCTGGAAAGCCCGGCTGTTTTTGGTCCATATTGACTGCAACTAAAGAAAACTGAATGGGTGCCACTTTCTGCAAGTGCAACGGCATCTCCAACATGGCATAGCTGTCTTTGCCGCCGGACAAGCAGACCATGATTTTGTCGCCGTCTTCGATCATCTTGAAATCAGTCACAGCTGCACCGGTCTGACGCTGTAGACGTTTCTGTAATTTCTTCCGATTGACTGACACACTACTCATGACATGATCCGTAACAGATAAAACGACTATTTTACCTGTTACATTCAACAAACCCTAGCAGTGTCTTGTAACTTACTGCGTATTGCTCGCTAACATCTCAGCATTGGATGAGCAGTCTGCCAACACAGTGACACTGTCGCTGTCTTCTGTGGAGTCAACTGGCTGCCAGTACAAAGAACCGCTGTCGCCCTTAGTGTCCCAAGTATAACCTCGCTCAGCATCAATGGAGGCATAACGTGCACCCGAGGCACTGATGGTGATTTCCATTGGCACCTGTTGGCCATCCACCTGCAACACTGCATAAGAACCACCACTGCTGGTGTTTAAGTAGGTCACAGGCACAGCCACACCGCGCTCACACTGATAATGTACTTGTTGCACTGAGTCGCCGGTTTCAGCCAGCGCCCAAGGAGCGCTCAAGCATGCTGAAAGAACAACCGCTGATTTAATCAATTTATGCATCTTTATTTCCCTTTAATAATGTCAGTTTAAAACTTCAAAATTCTACTGCATCAAAGCCTTCTAATAATTCTTAATTACCACAGCTTTATCCATACCGAGTCCAGTCTCGTACTCAAGCCACCGCACAACAACTGCACTGACTGAGTTGAATAGCCCCCTACTGAGCGGATAAATATTTTAAGGTCTGCAACAGCATCTGTGTTTTTGGCATCACACAACCAGCGGCGTGCGCAGCCTCTAGCGGGGCTTGGTAAATGGCTTCTAACTCCATCGGCCGCTGCCCGGTAAAATCATGGTACATACTGGGAAGATAGGCAGGCATAGTCTCAGTAAATTTAAGCATGCCTTGCACTAAACTATCGGCCAAGTTATAGCCACAGGCCGCTGCACCAGCAACCACTTCCTGCATTAAATCGATCACCAGCTCGCGACTGTGGGGCTCATCCATTAATTGTTTGGTATTACTATCAAGTAGCACAGACAAGCCATTATAGGGAATGTTCCACACCAACTTTTGCCAACGCGCATCCTGTAAATCCACTACGGCTTTAGAGTCTAAGCCAGCCTGCTGAAACAGTGCTGCCCCTTGCTGAGCGATGATATAACCTTCTTCTGTTGAAGCAGGACCGCTGTGATAACCCGGATTAATCCGACCTTGCGCTTGATGTTCAACCACCCCTGGCCCACTGCGATGCACCCAGATAAAACATAGTCCGCCTAATAAATGCACCTGCTTACTCAGTAGCGGCCGCAGTTGCTGTTCAACGGCGAAACCATTTTGCAACAGCATCACTTTAGTACCCGGCACTGCGATGCGATTGATTAGGGGCGCAAGCTCAGCATTAGCATTGGTTTTGCTACAGACCAATAGCCAATCACAGGTTGGCATCTGCGCGACATCATGCCAAGCATGCACCTTCGGCAACACCAGCTCACCATGCAGTGCACTATTGACACGCAAGCCATTGCGACTGACTGCGTCATACTCACTGCGTAATAAAAAGTGTACTTCAAAGCCAGCCCGGGCCAGCATTAAGCCATAAAACCCACCAATGGCACCGGTACCAATAATGCCAATACGTGGCTGCTGTTGTTCACTCATATGTGTCTCTCTTCATCTTTAATCGGGTCTTAGCTCTAGGCTCAACTCTGCATCAATTTTTAACTGCTGCAGCTTATGGGTTTGCAACCATAGTGGTCTGATTATCTAGAACACGTTTAGCCTGTAAATAAGCTTTATCCCAATAGGTAGCATCAACACTGTCTAAACGCACGGTACCGCCAGAGGATGGTGCATGGACAAAGCGCCCATTGCCCACATAAATACCGGCATGACTGACTCGCCCATTACCAGCCGTGCTAAAGAAAACCAGATCACCACTGCGTAACTGATTGCGCGGCACATGCTGGCCTTGCATTTTGGCCATTTGTTGCGTGGTGCGTGGCAAATTGATACCTGCAGCATCGTTATAAACAAAGCCAATTAAACCACTGCAATCAAAGCCCGAAGAGGGTGTATTGCCACCCCAAATATAAGGTGTGCCGACCAAACCGATGGCACGAAACAACACATCATCAGCGACTGGATTAAATGACGCAGATGCTGTGGAGCGCGGCGCAGTCATAGGACCATTGACTGTTGTCTGGGTGGAGCACGCAGTTAAAAATACAAGACTGGCTAAACCAAATACACGAAGGCTGGCATACATGCGGCACTTCTCCTTAAAAATATATAAATAGCACTATAACAAAGCAAAATGCGCTATTTTGCAAAACTTTCCAGCTGCATGGCTTTTAAACGACTGTAAGTGCGACGAAAAGCAAACGCTAAATAGCCACCACTGTAAAGTGCTTCCATGGGCACCGCAGCTTCAATATACACAGGCACACCGCGGTCATAACACTCATCAATCAGCGCAATAAAGCGCCGTACACTGTCATCACTCTTAGCCAGCGAGGGCAATTGACGATCACCCGCATCCACTCGCAGCACCGCATCTTCCGTACCGCGGGCGATTTTCGCGCTGTGCTGCTGCCCACCTAAGGCTGGCACTGCACTGAGCAGCAGTGTTTGGAAGCGGTCACATAACGCCATAAAATCCAGCGCGGCAAAAGGTTCATCGCACAGCGCCGCAAAGTCACACCAAAGTACGTTATCACTGTACGCCTGAGTCATTAAAGTGCGCGCGCCTAAAGACACATGACCGTGCTGAGCCTCTTGTCCTGCACTGAGTTGCGCAAATACCTTGGGCATAATGCTGACCTGGTCTGGCTCTTTACACCAATAGCGCTGCACTGTTACCCCGCTGTGCAAACGGTGATCCTGCTCACCATCGACACTGACTAACTGCATATGCTGCTCCAGCGCTGCAATTGCCGGTAAAAAACGCGCACGATTATAGCCATCGCTGTAGAGCTCTGCTGGCGGCTGATTGGAGGTTGCGACAATCACTAAGCCGCGAGCAAATAGCTTCTGAAATAAACCACCAAGAATCATTGCATCGGCAATATCGCTGACAAATAATTCATCAAAGCACAGCACTTGAATTTCAGCGCTGAGCTGCTCAGCAATGACCGCTAGTGGATCTGCCGTGCCCATTAAGCGAAATAAACGCTGGTGTATATCTTGCACAAAGTGGTGAAAATGCTGCCGCCGCGCAGAAACGGTTAAATTGCGGTAAAACTGATCCATCAACCAAGTTTTGCCGCGCCCCACACGCCCATATAAATAGACCCCTTGCACCACAGCTGAACCCTGCTCCACTGCCTGGTAGCAAGCCTCTAGTGCGTCAACCGCTTGGCGTTGTGCCGGATCATCAATAAAACCCGCAGCAAGCGCTTGCGCATAGGCCTGCGCTGGTGTTTGTTTGTTATTGGTCATTCTTAACGCCCCGCCTGCCAAGCCAACATCGCAACTCCAGCAATAATGCACACCACCGCAGCCACTTGCCAAGGGTTGAGCATCTCACGCAAAAACAGCCAACCTACACCTGTGGTCACAATTAAAGACCCGCCAACAATAATTGGATTGCCCACGGCAACATCAACGCCACGTCCATAAATAATAAAGGTCAGAATTTCCACCACCCCAATAGCAGCACCAGCTAACACCGCTAAAGTCACGCCACGGGGACTGATATGCAGGGTAATATTATCGGTATATTTAAAGTAAATGAGTAAGCCCAAACCTAAAAAAGCAGCCACAAACTGCAAAATAACTGCGCCCAATACCGCTTGAATATGATCAGCAGACAACTTGATAAAGACGTTGTACAAGCCAAACATAACCGCAGCCAACCCTAGCAATAGATACGGCACAGCAATTACCTCTTTCAAAATTAAACTTCGGCCTTAACGCTCCTGCATTGAAGCAATCGATTGAGTGTGCCAAGTTTCCAGCCATTAAACCAAACCCGTTAAATACCCGCACCGTCTCAATTGACGCCATGGTCGCAGATCGCTGAGCAAAAGAGCAAACCGTCCTCTGATTTTAAATTTAAGCAGCCCAAGCTTAACCTCGACTAAAGCAGCGGCGGTATTCAGTGGGCGTCACTCAGGTTTTACTGCGAAATAGCTGTCAAAATAAATGGGTATCTTTATAACGGTTTTGAACCATCACTGCAGCCACAGTCAACTGGGCTTTTTCTTAGCAGCTTGGCCCCGCTTCAGTAGCCACTGACTGTAGATCAGGACTAGCAGGCTACTGGCACACGACTATCGCACTAAGTGTTTAAGTCTGATTCACTAAATTACAACTGCTGAGATATGCAAAGTGACTGCTGCTAGGCTATGTTCGAATGCACAGCCAATGATTAAGGAGTTGTTATGGATACTGCAACTAAAGTGCTGGTTGAAGTCAGTGAGCATATTCTCACTATTACTTTTAACCGCCCAGACAAGCTTAATGCGCTGGATCCAGACAGTTATCATCTGCTGGCACAAGCACTGTACCGCTTACAGCATGATAGCGAGCTGCGGGTGGCAATTATCCAAGCCAACGGTAAACATTTTACCTCAGGCTTAGAGCTGGATAAGTGGGCACCGATTTTTGCCCAAGGCCAAGCGCCAACAATTGCCCAAGGTGAAATTGATCCCTTTGGCATAACAGGTGAAGTTTTAACTAAACCCTTAATTATTGCCGCGCAAGGTTTGTGTTACACCTCGGGTTTAGAGTTATTGCTCAATACTGAGATCCGTTTAGCCACAGCAGAAACACGCTTTGCGCAACTGGAAGTGCAGCGCGGTATTTACCCTTGTGGTGGTGGCACCGTACGTTTACCGGAAGAGATTGGCTGGGCCCGTGCGCAACATTACTTACTCACCGGTGATGAGTTCAGCGGTCAGCAAGCCTATGACTGGGGCATGATTACTGAGCTGTGCGAGCCTGAACAATTGCAGCAGCGTGCCCGTGAGCTTGCCCTTAAGGTTGCAGCTGCCGCACCATTAGGTGTTCAAGCTGCCCTAAAATCCTCAAAACTCGCGCGTCTACATGGCGATAGCGCAGCGTTATCCGAGGTATTTGAGGATTTGGCCAAGGTCATGGCCAGCGAGGACGCCGCCGAAGGTGTACGCTCATTTATGGAACGTCGTGCGGCAGTTTTTACAGGACGCTAAGGCGATACTTCTTTACGATGGCGCTTGCGCAGTATCAGGTATAGCGAAGTAAAGCCTGCACCGCCATGGATGGCGGTGTGGAGTCTACGGAGAGGTACTTGCGGCGTCTTTACGCAGCTATATCTAACACTGTCTGTTTAGTTTCTAGAGTGCTGAAATGAGTGCGGTGCATGCCGCACTCTGGGGCAGGTGTTTGTCCGTCGATGAACCCATCCTGGGCTCAACTCCGGCGCAGCCCCGAATCGAGCCCAGGATGAACTCGTTAAGGGAAGAACAGACTTAGCGCAACACGCACTAAACCATACTGTTGCAAACACAATTTCCTAGCAGGCTCAAACCTACGCTCAAGCAGCATTAGCGCTTTGCCGCTTCCACAGCCTCCGCTGGAATGCGGAAAATCACCACATAGAGCAACGGCACCACCACCAAAGTCAATACTGTGGCGAAGGCCAAACCAAACATAATTACCACTGCCATACTCTTAAAGAATGGTTCCCAAAGTAAGGGGGCGACCCCTAAAATGGTGGTTAAAGCGCCTAGAAAAACAGGCCGCGCCCGACTCACTGCAGCATCAATCACAGCAATGAAACCGGGCTTACCCTCACGTATTTCTTCATCGGCCTGATCCACCAAAACAATGGAGTTTTTCACCAACATCCCCACCAAGCTTAAGCAGCCTAAGATTGCCATAAATTCAAACGGCACTTGGAAAATAACCAAACCAACGGTCACCCCAATAATGGCTAAAGGTGCAGTCAACCAGATCACCAGCGGTTGACGCAGTGAGTTAAACATAAACACCACGGCCAAAACCATTGCGGTAAAACCATAAGGTGCAGAAATCGCCAAACCCTCATTGGATTCATTCGAGTCTTTATACTCACCGTGCCACTCTAAACTGTAGCCTGGCGGCAGCTCAATGGCCTCAATTTTTGGTTTCAAGCGATCAAACAAAGGATTGGCTTGCTCTCCAGGCAAAGGGTCTGCCTGCGCTTTAATGGTTGGGAAGCGGTCGACACGACGTAAAATCGCATCCGACCATTCAACCTCAACTGCATTGACCAATTGACTCATGGGCAAATACTTATCTGCAGTTGGGCTGTACACCTGAACATTGTCGATATCTTGCGCCAGCGATCGCTCGTTATAAGGGGCGCGGGCAATAATTGGAATCAGTTTATCTTGCTCACGGTAAACACCTACTCGCTCACCAGTAAAGGTGCGATTGAGGGCTTGGCTGATCTGGGTAATATCCACTCCAGCACGGCGCGCCGCCACTTCATTGACCACTGGACGCAGTACTGGTGTTTTCTCCCGCCAGTCATCTTGAATGGCGATGGCGCCCGGATCCTCAGCCATAATGGCTTTAGCTTGTTCAGCTAACTGACGCAGCACTTCAGGCTCTGAGCCTTTAAACGCCACCTCAACTTTCTTACCACCACCACGGCCCAACATAAACTTCCAGACTTTAATTTCCGCCAGCGGATGGCGCGCAGATAACTCACTCTGCAACTCATCGACTAATTCAGCAATCCCAGCGGCATCATCCACATCAATCAACAGCTGTCCATAGCTGCTGTTGGGGTCTTCCGGGCTGTAAGTCAACATAAAGCGCAAACCACCTTCGCCAACAAAACGGGTGATATGGGTTACGCTATCCTTTTCTTGGACATATTCGGCCATTTTTTCCAGTTCTTTCGCCGTTTCACGGATATCTGAACCCTGTGGCAAAAACATGTCCACTACGAATTGTGGACGCGCTGAGTCAGGCATAAAGCCGGGCTTCACCCAGCTAAAGCCAAAAATCGCACTGACCAATAAACTCAACATAATTACGCCGGTGAGCGCGCGTTTACGCAGCGCCACATTTAACAAACGACGGTAACGGTACAACACTCCGGTTTGCTTTTCAGTGCTGCCTGCAGGGTTAACTTTAACTTTCAGCATAGTTACACAGAGCAACGGGGTTAAGGTCACGGCAAATAACCAGCTGAATAACATCGAATACATAATCACCCAGAACAGTGAGCCCGCGTACTCACCCATATCCGTTGGTGACAAACCAATGGCACTAAAGGCCAAAATACCCACCACGGTACCGCCTAGTAACGGAAATTGAGTGCTCTTCACCACCGCAATCGCAGCACTTTCAGCGGCCTCACCTTTTTGCATGCGCACTAAAATGCCATCGGTAACTACAATGGCATTATCCACCAGCATACCTAGGGCAATAATCAAGGCACCTAAGGAGACCCGCTGCATGGCAATATTGTCCATATACATGGTAATTAAGGTGCCGGCGACCGTCAGCAATAAAACACTGCCAACAATCACGCCGCTGCGCCAACCCATAAATAAAATCAGCACCAGCACCACAATGGCCACAGCGGCGGCTAAGTTCGCCACAAAACCATTGACTGCTTCGCGTACTGAGTCAGATTGATAAGACACAATCTGCAGATCAATACCAATCGGGCGCTGTGATTCCAGCTCTTGCAAGCGCGCGCGTACAGCATCACCGACATCCACCACATTACCGCCGGCCACTTGCGAAATACCTAAACCTATCGCCGGCTGACCGTCATAGTTCATCAGCGCCCGCGGCGGCTCGATAGTCGAGCGGGTGATTTTGGCAATGTCTTTTAAAAATATGACCTGCTCACCACTGCTTGAGCCTAAAGCAATATGACCTAAAGCCTCCACTGAATCGATGTGGCCTTGCGGACTGAACTGCACCCGCTGCGGCCCAATTAATAAGTTACCCGAGTCAGTGATGACGTTTTGCTGGCGCAAAGATTGATAAATGTCCTCTTGTGAAATACCCAACTGCGCGGCTTTGGCTGAGGCTATTTCAATAAATATCGCTTCATCTGGCGCGCCCAATGTGGCGACACGGGCCACCCCCGATACTTGCAATAAGTCACGCTCAAGAATATCGAGGTAGTCTTTAATTTCTTTTAAGCTATAGCCTTCGCCAGTGACGGCGAAAAACAACGCATAGACATCGCCAAAGTCATCATTGACTATCGAGGGACCGGCGCCTGGCGGTAGCTTATGTTGCGCATCATTCACTTTACGTCTGAGCTTATCCCAAATCTGCTCCAGCTCTGCCTTACTTGGGGCAAATTCCAGCTCAATCTCCACCTTAACCAGCGAATTGCCCATGCGAGAAACAGAGGTCACTTCTTTAATTTCCTGCAGTTGCTGCACTGCCTCCTCAATTACTTCAGTGACTTCTTCTGCCACTTGCGCCGGTAAAGCACCAGGGTACAAGGTGGTAATCGCCGCTTGGCGAATCACAAACTCTGGATCCTCAAAACGACCCAGCTTTTCATAACTGATGTAACCCCCCAGCAACACCAGGACCGTTAGCATCCAAGCAATGGTGCGTTTGGAGAGTGTAAGTTCAGCAATATTCACTGTATGTATGCCCTATATTTATGATCAGTCCCGAGTTAAAGGGATCTGACTAACATTGCTTCGCGCAGCTGACTGACCCCTGCCACAACAATTTTCTCACCGCCTACTAAGCCATCGAGCACCACAATATCAGTGTCCAACACCGCACCCAGCTCAACTTTTTGCAAAGTGACCCGCGAGGTTTCTGGATTAAACACCCAAACACCTGTGACGCCATCCGCATCGGAGTAGATAGCCTGCAATGGCACCTTAATCTGCCCGGCAGCCTGCCCTTGCAGTTCTTTCTTCGGTAACACATCCACCGACATGCCAGGCAGCACAGTCATGTCGTAGCCTGGGTCAAGGCTCAACACCACTTCATAACTTTGCGTTTGTTGGTCACTGTCAGAGGAGAAGGACTTTAAGGTGACCGGTAACAACAGATCCGGCTGATCGGAAAAGACCGCATAGCCGGCCACTTGCTTAGGTGTGTTGCGCACAATGCGCTCTGGCACGTTAATCACTATTTCAAGATTATTCAGGTCTTGCAGACTGACAATGGCCTCTTTGTCCTGCACATTGCTGAAGTTTTCCACATAGCGCTTGGTCACTACTCCGCTAAATGGCGCTACCAGTTTGGTATCATCAAAATCTTTTTTGGCTAACGAGTAATCCACCTGCGCAACATCCATTGCCGTGCGTTGCTTATCCACTTCAGCCTTAGCAATCGCCTGGCTACGCTGCCACAATTGATCCACACGGCTGTAATCGGTGCGTGCTTTATTGTATTTAGCCAACGCTGAACGCATGTGGTTTTTATAATTGGCATCATCGAGCTGGGCAACCAGCTGCCCTTTCTCTAGCTGCTGCCCTTCTTCCACGGGCAATTTAATAATGCGCCCCGGCACATTAAAGGCCAGATCTGCACGCTGCGCAGCACGTACCCGTCCGGGAAAACGTAAACTTGAAGTTTTATCCGAGGTATCGACCAGCATCATTGACACAGGCCTTGAGACCTCAACTTGCTCAACAATAGCCTCACCTTCACCGCAGCCACTTAAGACGGTGAGCACCATGGCACTCAGTAACCAGCCCATACGCTTCATCAATCTTTTACTCCTGAATTAGGCAATTATTACCCTTGATACTCTGAGCGCCTGTATGAAAATAGCGCTATATCTTCACTGAAGCTGCTGCACTAAGCAACGCACTCTATACCCAAAATGGGTATTATTCTAAGAGCAGATTTTATTTAATCGACTCACCCGAGGAGCTCTTGCCCCAATGTCAAAAAGTCATGACAACATTACCCGCAACTTTGGTCACTTATTCCCAATCCATGTCGAAGCCTTGTGTGAACTGTTGATTGTTTTACGTCAGCAGTTTTTTGGTGATCTGGATTTAATGCTAATTTTAGCCATTATCAGCTCACGGGCACTACCGGCTCGCCAGAGCAGTACTATGAGCTACAAACAATTTATAAGTGATAGTGACAAGCAACGTGCAGATCAGCCCATTAATATTCAATCGGTGGCTGAATGCAGTGGTATCGCTCGAGAAACCGTGCGCCGTAAAGTCCGCAAGCTGGAAGACTTAGGGTTTATCGAGCGCGGCGCAAATGGCATGCTTAAAGTCACCAAGAAAGCTCTGAGCAAGCTCACCCCAGCCACGGAAGCAAGCTTTCAGTACTTAGTTACGTTGAGCAGCAGCAACGCTGCAGCGCAACGGCAGGAAAAGCCAGATTAAGCTCGGCCTAATAAAACAAACAATGGATACTCTCGGCCATTTTTATGCTCAATACTAAAAATCTCGCGACAACTTAAATCGTTAAAACCAGCCTGCGCTGCGGCCTCCAACAATTGCTGTGGATCAAAGCCCATATGCACCACACCTTTGGCCTTATTATCGCCATGAAAACTGCCATCTTCACTGTATAAATCAATCAGCACCAACTGCCCATCCGCTGCAAGACCTTGATGCATGCACTTTAACAATGCCGGAATATCAGCTACATGATGCAGCGCCATACTGCTTATTACCCCGGCATAGGTGTCGCTGAGGCCGTTAAAAATATCATGTTCAAGCGTGGTGATATTGGCCACATTTTTATCAACCAATTTAGCCAACATTGGCGCAGAAGTGTCCAGTGCAGTCACATGCCCTACATGAGCCGCTAAAGGCACACTGAGTACGCCAGTACCTGCACCAAAGTCCAACCAATGCTGATTTTTATCGAGTTCCAACAATGGGAATATCTTATGGGTTAGCTTGGCCAATTGCTTAGAAATTGGGCTGTGCTCAAAGCCCTCTGCAGTCTGCGCAAAATGTGCATTAGATACGGCATGTGATGTATTTGTCATAATAACGACTCCCTGCAAACTATATCAAACAATAGTATTTTACATGTTCGCATAATACATCAGACAAATCCGCTAGCCACACCACTTACGTTGAACAAACAATGGCTCGCGTCCCTAAGAGGTCTCAAGATATTTTTGCTCTAACAAGGCTGCTGAGGGACACTAAAGAACAGCCTTACCAATAATTGACCTTAGGCCCTAAGCGAGGACCGGACCATGAGCAATCAAAGCAAAACTGTAGATTCACCCTGTGATATCGAATCAGGTAGCACAGTGGTTCAGCAATTGATTCACCCGCAAGATCAACAGCTTGGTGGCTTCAATGTACGCCGTAGCTTGCCCACCCGAGGCACTCGACGGATTGGCCCTTGGGTCTTTTTTGATCATATGGGGCCCGCTGACTTCGCAGCAGGTGCAGGGGTTAACGTACTGCCCCACCCCCATATCAATATGGCCACTGTCACCTATTTACTCCATGGTGAAATGCTTCATCAAGATTCTATTGGCAGTGTACAAAGTATCCGCCCAGGGGATTTAAACTTGATGGTAGCTGGCTCCGGTATCGTGCATTCCGAGCGACAATCTGCCGCAGTGAAAAGCCAGCCGCACTCCATCCATGGCTTTCAACTGTGGCTGGCATTGCCAGTAGAAGATGAGGAAACTGACCCCGCATTTTACCATTACACTGCTGAGCAGATACCTTCGTGCAGTATTAACGGGGTCAACGTGCGAGTGTTGATGGGTACAGCCTACGGCGTCACCTCGCCGGTCAAGACCTTTAGCCCTACGCTATACATAGAGGCCCTGCTGAAGGCTGGACAATCCTTAGCCTTACCTCACGCGGCCATGCGTGCTTTATATGTTGTCAGCGGTGAAATCAGCATCAATGACTTAAAAGTCGCTCAGCACAAGCTGGCAGTTTTAAGTGAGCAACCAAGCATCACAGTAACTGCAGAACAGGACAGCCAAGTGGTTTTAATTGGCGGCGATGATATTGGTCACCGTTACATGGATTGGAATTTTGTTTCCAGTCGCATCGAACGAGTCAAGCAGGCACGTCAGCAATGGATTGATCAGCAGTTTGCAAAAATTCCAAGCGACCAGAAAGGGTACATTCCCTACCCAAGCCTACAGCGCTAGACCTTATACTATTGGTACATCCGCACTGAGTTATATATTACCGTGGCGTTTATTGTATAAGCCCACAAACGCTACGGTACAATGCTTTTAACGACTGCTTAAATTCAATTCTCAGACGCCTATACAATTAGCTTTAAATTTAAAATTGAACTTTTATTGATACAGCGGTGTCTTATATAGTAAGCAACACAATTAACGGAGTATATTTATGATCAGTAAAAAAATATTAATCAGTGCTACAGCTGCAGGTTTCTTATTATCACCTTTCGCCTTACAAGCGGCTGAGCCTATTTCTAATATAGGTATTACCGGCAGTTATAACGAATATAAAGTATCATCTGACATCCCAAGCTTAGACAATAATAAGCAGCGTATGCCAAAAGCTGGTATTTATTACAATTACGGTAATAAAATGACCGGTGGCGCAGGTCTTATTTATCAGGCCGGCATTGATGCTAAATACGGTAAAAGAAATGATGTTAAAGATAAGCAAGCACAAATCGAAGCTGATGTTGGTTATCGAATGGATCTAGGTAACCGTAACTACATCGACGGTATTGTGGGTGCAGGTTACAAGCACAGCCAGGTTGACGACACTAAAGGGCATGACGTTCGCTTCACCACTAAATCACCTTTTGTTAAAGCCGGAGTCGGTTTTAACCATCAAGGTGACAGCGTACTCAGCCGTTTAGAGGTTGGTACACGTTACAATGTTGACGCCGAAACTAAAATCAAGGTCCAACATTTAAACAGCACCACTGTGGATTTAAAAGATAAATACAATCCCTATGCTGAATTAAATTTCATGTGGGATAAAGGTTACAACGACCTACCACTTACAGCTGGTCTGTACTACACCAAGACCAACTATCAGTTAAAAGACAAGCATCATGTTGCTAACACTAAGCTGAAAAATGATGAGTTTGGCGTTAAGCTTGGTTTAGCATTTTAAAAACAACAGCTTAACTAAAAGCTAATACCTTATGCATTTACTGCATATAGTTAAGAAAAAAAGCCCGGGATTTTAATAAATCCTGGGCTTTTTCATTTTATACTTTAATTTTATAAATTTTTCACTGTTGCTTTTAAAAATACTTTACTGATTTAAATACCAGCCATGAATAACCAATTTATGCAGCCTTACAACCTAGGTCATTATTTTCAGTGCCCAATAAGGCACTAAGTTCAACATAATGATTGCCAGCTTATAGCGTCCTAAAAAACTAAAATAGATGGTATTTAAGTCCGCTGAGTCAAGGGTTATGTATTTCACATGCAGGGTTTTTACCTGTGTGTTAAACACCACCAAAATAAAAGCAGAAAATACCAATAAGCCGATATTAAGGACTGCACACCAACCTAAAAAACTTATTACCGTAGAGATGTCTAACATTGTGCATGCTCCTGTATGTGCTCTAGCAGTTCAATACTACTTTACCGCATCAGCAATCCAGTCCGAAAAGCCATCTGGAACAATCAGCTCATGCTGTGCACGGGTACATGCAGTGTACAGGCTAGAAAACAAGCGTGCGCGGCTGTCTTGATTATCATGGGCGTGCGGTTTGACCAATAAATCTCTGGACAGGTACACACTGGTAAACTCCATGTTTTTGGTATCACTGACCCGCGCTAAAATAATTTTACCCCCGCCTTTGCGCATATGCCGATCCACCGCCGTTTGAAAGTCAGCTTGGGAATAACCTCTCTGCAGCATGCGCTCAATGGCTTCAAACGATGGATTATCGGTCATGGCAGCACTCAAGGCATCCCAACTGGCATAGCGGAAAATCAAACCATGCCGCGGGCGCGTGCCGTGGCTGTACAATTCAATACAGTCTTGCGCAAAGGTCATAAAATCTTTAAAGGTCGAGCGCGACAAGCGAAACGACGCGCCGGCATGGGTTAAACGCTGAAACCAAGCAAAGAGGTCAAACTCGTCAGCCACAATAATTGTGGTTGGCTGCGTGGGAATCTGCCAACCGCTGTAGTGCAACAAATTAGTGCAATGATCTGCCCGTCCAGCAAACAGCTCTTTTGCCGCTCCCGGGTGTGCTTGAATCAGCGGATTGATCACATCCTCAACTTGCTTGCCCAGGCGTATGGACTGGGTAATATGGCGCTGACGAATACCATCTGAGCGCAACGGTGCCATACCGCTGAGGTTTTGCAACTCATCACTTAAGGTGATCACCGCTTGTGGGCTGCGATCAAGAATTTGCAGCATCGGCGTTGGAATGTCATGACCTTCATCGACGATAATATGACTGTACTGCGCGTCCAGCACTTCAGCAGTCAGCGATAGCAGTTTAATCCGATGATAACCACGGATGGGTAAACGGATATATGTCTCAGAGGGTTGAATCAACTCGTGCCAATAGCGTTTCACTGTTTCCAACAACACCGCATGATCCAGCACTGTTAACTGGCTAGCAATCGCCACTGGCAAATGCACTGAATCAATCTCCTCTGCGCTGCTAGAGCAGAAACTGGCAACCGTTCTTACACACACACTGGCCACTTGCTCAGGTGATAAGTGACCAATAGCGGGTATCTCCAGCCACTGCACAACTTGTCCATGGGAGACCTGCCAGGTGTGCTGAGCACGGCTTTTATCTTTTAAGCGCCAGCTATTGGACAACAAGTTGCTGTCCAATACTTGCGCTGCAGCTTGGGCAAAAGTTAACGCTGGAAACTGCTCCCCTGCTCTAGCCTTTAATGCTTGCAGCTGACCGTAGGTTTGCGCCAAAAGCAATGTCTGCTGTGGTTTAAGCAATTCAGTAAAACGGCTAATCAAATGGGTTTTTCCAGAGCCTGCATAACCCTGCACATTAAATGACTCTTCTGGGGCAGCTAAGAACTCTCGCAGCGCTCTATTTTGCGGATCAGTCACCGACAGTTCAGCCTGATACTCAACGTAGTAAATCCGTTGTAGAGGCATCACTTCTTGCTGATATTCAGCGCTAAAGGTGAATAACCACTCGCTTTCTGCATCTAAATAACGCTCTTGTTCAGCGGGATGATCATCATCCAACAAGCTGACTTTAAGAGCTGCCAACTGCGACAGGCCGGCAGCAAAGTGTTCGGCAGAAAAGCGCTCAGCGACCAGTTGCTGAAATGCCAGCGGCACACGCAGGTTGGCTTGATTACCGGCACTGACTATTTGCCCAAACTGACGCTCCATGGAGGCCAAGGGGGCTTGTTGTTCAGCCAGTTTCTGGGCGTTTTGAATAAATAAAACAGCAGCCAACTGTGGCACAGTGGCTGAGTTAAAAAACTCAGGTAAATCACCGGCAGATAAACTCTGGGCTACTGTGCGGTATAGGGGTAAAAAAATCATTCGGCTCTCGCTGCTGCTAAGTGTGCATCGGGGTATGTACAGCTTAGTCCAGTATTCTTAATAGTGAATTATACTCTTTAAACACTGCTTTTCCTTTCGGTTCAGCCGTCCTTGCAAAGAGCGATCAGCGCTGTACTGGCCTGCAGAATGCCCACTCAAGGTTGTAAACAGTATTTTTATTTAATAAACATATGACAAAACTTAAATATCGGTCTTAAATGCAGTCTTTGAGCCAGACTAAATCAAAACAGCCTTGGAGTACCTGCTATGCATCCATTAAAACTAGCAGCCTACGCTTGCACTATAGCATTCATCAGCGGTTGCTCTGCTGTGGGTGTTCCATACAGTTCTAGTCCGCTACACAAACTAGCTTACGCTGAGAGTTTACTGGAGCAAAATCGCCCTACAGCTGCTGAGCGTTTAATTGTTGAAGCTCTGGCTAGTTGTGAAAAAACTGTTGACCCCAGTTGTTTTGCTGCCGCCTATAGAGGGTATGGAAGGTTTTTTGCCGATCCTTCACTCTCAGGTCGTTGGCGCTCACATTATGCTGATTATGGTTTTATAGAAACAACTGCCAACCTAGACAATCGTTACGAAAAAGCCATTGAATACTTAGACAAATCAGGTGATCTTTACAGCCTGCAATCACACTATGATGCGTTAAGCAATGTCTATTTACAGATGGGTTTTATCTATGCAGGGACAGGTAATCGTGACAGCGCCTGTGCGGCATTTGATGCCAGCTTACAGGCGCAAATAGACAACCGTCATAAAAATCCAAACGCCGAGGTTAATTTACCTAAACGCTACGGATCATTTGAGAACTACATTGCTGAGCAAAAAGCTAAAACTCAGTGTACTGCCCCAAGCTTATAACGCAGTTTAGCCAACCCGCTCAATAATCAGCGCAATACCTTGACCGCCACCGATGCATAAGGTAATCAGGCCATAACGGCCACCGCTGCGCTCGAGTTCATAGAGGGTTTTAACCATCAAAATTGCGCCGGTTGCGCCCACTGGATGGCCCATACCAACTGCGCCACCGTTTGGATTGACTCGCTCACTGGGAAAACCAAGTTCTTGTGCCACGGCCATCGCTTGTGCAGCAAAGGCTTCGTTGGACTCAATTACATCGATATCATTGATACTTAATTCAGCTTGCTGCAGGGCTTTAGTCACCGCACCCACAGGGCCCATACCCATAAACTCAGGATCAACGCCACAAAATGCATTGGCCACTAAGCGCGCACGTACTTTAAGGCCTTGCTCTGCAGCTGTTTTAGCATCAGCTAAGAGTAAAGATGCAGCACCATCGTTAATCCCTGAGGCATTCCCAGCAGTAACCAAACCGTCCTTCTTAAAGGCCGGCCTAAGCTTTGCCAGATCCTCAAGAGTCACGTTGCCACGCACATGCTCATCAGTGGCAAAGGACACTTCTTCGCGGCCTTTTTTAATCATCACCGGCACAATTTGCTCAGTAAAACGGCCACTATCGACGGCTGCAGCCGCTTTTTGATGACTGGCCAAGGCAAACTCATCCAATTGCTCACGGGTAAAGCCGTATTTAGCAGCGATATTTTCCGCGGTAACCCCCATATGCCCAGTATCAAAAGGGTCATGCAAAATACCCAGAGTCAAATCCTGTGCAGTGGAATTCCCCATACGCAGGCCAGAACGTACTTTAGGTAAAATATAAGCACCTTGGCTCATTGATTCAGCACCCCCGGCTAAGGCCAGCTTACTGTCACCTGCTTCAATCATTTGCGCAGCAGAAATAATCGCTTGCAACCCTGAACCACACAAGCGATTCACATTTAAAGCGGCGGAGCTCACATCCAAACCTGAATTTATTGCGATATGACGCGCTAGATAAGCATCTTGCGCCGCCGTGGTAATAATGTGGCCATACACCGCATGATCGATCAGTTTGGCATCTATACCACTGCGTTTAATCACTTCTTGAGCAGTAGCTGTGCCCATTTCTGCAGGGCTTAGAGTCGATAAACTCCCACCAAAACCACCAATAGCCGTGCGTACACCGTCAACAATTACCACTGAGTTAAATTTCATTTCTTATCCTTATTGTTTATTTACCAAGCATGGAGCGGGCAATAACTTCTTTCATAATTTCCGAGGTGCCAGCATAAATAGTTTGTACACGTGCATCAACATAAAAGCGTGAAATGGGGTACTCCAAGGTGTAACCATAACCACCAAACAGTTGCAGGCACTCATCGATAGTTTTGCATTGCATCTCCGTCAACTGCAACTTGAGCACCGCGGCATCACTACTACTCATCGTCTGCTGGCGATATAAAGCTACGCAGTGATTAAAGTAAGCGCGAGCCATATCAATCTGTGCACGCACCTCTGCCAACTTAAAGCGAGTGTTTTGAAAGCTGGCAATGCTCTGGCCAAATGCTGTGCGCTGTTTGACATAGTCAAGGGTCAACGCCAGTGCACCTTCCATGGCACCCAGTGCTTGTGCACCGACACCCAGTCGCTCACGGGGCAACTCCTGCATCAAATAGGCAAAACCTGCGCCCTCCTCGCCCAACAACGCATCAGCAGGCAACAACACATCTTGGAAAAACAACTCGGCGGTATCACTGGCATGCTGGCCGATTTTTTGAATGGCTTTACCGCGCGAAAAGCCTGGCAAAGCGCTATCCACTAAAAACAGCGACACCCCTTTAGCGCCAGCCGCAGGGTCAGTTTTAGCGCAGACAATCACCATATCGGCGATCATACCGTTGGTAATAAAGATCTTTGAACCATTCAACTGCCAGCCATCAGCGACGGGTACGGCGCGGGTTTTTATATTGGCTAAATCACTGCCTGCGCCCGGTTCGGTCATGGCGATGGCGCTCATCACCTCACCGGTGGCCATGCGCGGTAACCACTGCTGCTTTTGTGTGGCGCTGGCTAGGTGCTCGACATAAGGAATCACAATATTGGCGTGGATGTTATAGGCGCTGGCCAAGCCACCAAAACCACGACGGGAAATCTCCTCAAGCACCAACTGAGTGATGCCAAAATCTGCACCTGTGCCGCCATACTCTTCGGCCAAATCAATAGCAAGCATGCCCACCTCACCTAATTTCAGCCAGAAATCACGAGGGACCTGTCCAGCAACTTCCCAGTCATCGTAATATGGATCAGCTTCTTGGGCTAAAAAACGGCAAATCATTTCGTAAAACAGTTCTGTAGTGTCATTGTCCTCAAGCATTACTGAAGCTCCTCGCGCAATAGACGTTTGCGTATTTTTCTGGCAGTACTTTTAGGCAGTGTTTGACTGCAGTTGAACACATCTAGGTCAGCCGCTACTGTGCTAAAAATAGATTCTACTGATTCAGTTATTGCGCTCTAAGCTGACCAACAGCCTGAACCTCAACCCAAGCTGATCATAGTGGACCAGCTCTAAAAGGTGAGCACATCCAGCAGGCCTTAATAATCTAACTGATGCGCTCTAACTATTTGTGTCGTGCTTATTTCTTAGCCATCACCTCAAGCATGCGATTGACCGCATCCAGATGCTCAGGCTCGTTATGACACATCCCTTGGAAGCAGGCACAAAGATCTAAGAAGTCTTTCAGTTCCATACGTTGCGCCATTTTCATCAAGCGCTTAGTTAAACGGGTTGCTTTAGGCGGCTGGCTGGCAATCCGCTGAGCCAGCTTTAACGCAGCAGGCATTAACTCTTCATGACTGACCACCTGCATCACAACACCCATGTCTTTAGCTTCTGCCGCCTCAACAATGCGCCCAGTCAGAGTAAGTTCAAACGCTTGCTGATAACCGATCAAGCGTTGCATAAACCACGCACCGCCGTCACCTGGGATAATCCCTAAGTTAAGGAAGGTCTCACCAAACTTGGCTTTCTCTGAAGCAATACGCATATCGGCCATATTGGCCAAGTCAAAGCCGGCACCAATAGCGGGTCCATTGACTGCGGCAATAATTGGCACTTCAACCGCTTGCAAGGCTAACGGAATGCGCTGGATACCTTTGCGGTAACGTTCAGCACACTCAGCCACATCACCGGCAAAATCGCCGCCGCGCTCGGCCATATCCCGGACATTGCCGCCGGCACTAAACGCAGAGCCGGCACCGGTAATAACTAATACGGATACCTCATCACAATGGTTGACCCACTCTGCGGTGGTGACAATATCTTCAATTAAGTTCGATCCTGTTAAAGCATTACGTAAGTCATGGCGGTTAAGGGTAAGGGTAGCAACACGATTCTCTAGGGTGAGTAAAGCGTCGGCTAATTGTGGCAAAGCACTCATTATTACATCTCCTGTTTAATAGTCACTTGAGCAACGACTGCGATCTATCTGCCACTGTAAACAATCTTTGGCTTAAGCGCCTACTCGGTAATTTTTGGTGGAGCACGACAATGTTAGAGTCCTCTTGCCTTTATTGTTTATAAGTCACTGTATTTTTTGTCCATCATCGAACACTATAGACTGTGGCTATTATTATAAAATCCATTCGCTTAACAGCTGAAGCCTGGAAGCCAGCTGCAGTGAGCAGTCAGTTGAGTTAAAACCACCTCTGTGCTGTTCCCCTACTTAATCATGGGTTTGCCGGAATTTAAAGGAAGATACTGATGCCCCACTTAAAGCAAATCATCTATATTTTTCTAATGACAGTTTTTGGGGTTGGGCAAAGTATGGCGACTGAAGAAGCCGAATACTCAGTAATACTCGCAGATGATAATTTTGAAGTGCGCGCCTATGCGCCACATATCCTTGCGGAGACCCTCGTCGAAGGAAAGTTTGGCAGCGCTGGCAATAAGGCGTTTGGCCGATTATTTAAATATATAACAGGCAATAACACTGCGCGTCAGAATATTGAAATGACGGCACCAGTTGCGCAAACGCCCAGTAACGAAAAAATTCAAATGACCGCACCGGTGAGCCAGCAACAAATCAACGGCAATTGGGCAGTGAGTTTTATGATGCCAGCCTCCTATACGCTGGAAACATTGCCTGAGCCCAAAGACCCAACAATAGTCTTGCGTCAGGTACCTGCTCGTCATATGGCCGCTCGTCGTTACTCAGGTTCTTGGCGTGAAAAAAATTACGCACGGCATAAAGAAGATTTAGAGGCTTGGGTCAAAGCACAAGGCTTTAAGATCAGCGGTGAAGCTGTTTGGGCACGCTACGATCCACCCTTTAAACCATGGTTTTTAAGACGCAATGAAATACTGCTGCCAATCGCAGCGCCACACGACAGCAAATAAAAGTCGATGCCAGTTCAACAACTGCCATTGCGGGTCGTTGCCACTGGTGTAGCACCAATAACATGTAAAAACAACGCGGCCAAGCAGCGGTATTGCAGCTCAATTATCGCATAATGCTTGTATAGTCTTTTTTTATTAGGAGTTTAAAATATGATCAGTTACGTCACTTTAGGTGTGAGCGATTTAGCCGCAGCCAAAAAATTCTATTGTGAATTATTCGCCGAGCAAGGTGCCAAACTGCTAATGGATGGCGAGCGCATCAACTTTATTGGTAAAAGTATGGCTGAGCCACCGATGTTCGCCATATGCACTCCTTTTGATGGAGAGCCCGCCTCCGCCGGCAATGGCAGCATGGTCGCTTTTGACCAAGACAGCAAAGGCAATGTCGATGCCATGTACAATAAAGCCCTTGCTCTTGGTGCAACCTGCGATGGCAAGCCTGGCGAACGCATCCCCAATGCATTTTATGGCGCTTATGTTAGAGACATTGATGGTAATAAATTGTGCTTTAACCACTTTATGAGATAAGACTGAAACCATGCAAGTAAACAGCGATTTCAGCCAGCGTGTGGTGATACTTCCTGAGCACTATCACTTTATCGACTCACCTTTAGCGGGTGTCAGCCGTATGATGCTGGATCGCGCCGGCCAAGAAGTCGCTCGCGCCACCAGCATTGTGCGCTACGCTCCCGGCAGCGGTTATAGCGCCCATACCCACAATGGCGGTGAAGAAATTTTAGTTTTAGAAGGTATCTTTTCCGATGAACACGGCGATTACCCTACTGGCACTTATCTGCGCAACCCACCTGGCAGCGCACACCAGCCCTTCTCCAAGGAAGGCTGCACGCTGCTGGTTAAACTCTGGCAATTTGCGCAAGACGACAACACTCAATTGGTTGTCGATACTCAACAAGCCAACTGGCTACCTGGCTTAGTTGATGGTTTATCAGTACTCCCACTGCATGAGCATAAGGGTGTCAATACCGCACTGGTACGCTGGGCTGCCAACACTCAATTTAACCTCCATAACCACCCTGGCGGTGAAGAAATTCTAGTCTTGGATGGCTTATTCTGCGATGAGTTCGGTGAATATCCCGCTGGTAGTTGGTTAAGAAACCCGAAGCACAGCAGTCACACCCCCTTTACCCGTGAACAGGGTGCGCTGATCTATGTGAAAACAGGCCATATCGATGCCGGTTTAATGGGTGATTGCTTTATTAGTTAACACTGACAAATCTTGTGTAACTCAATCTGCGCCCTAGCCTTAAACATATTCAGCAGCAGAACCATAGTTCTCTACGGCTAAATAGTGTTAACCCGTTAACAATTCCCATCATTGATGGCAATACCTGCAGCTTTTACCGCACACGACTATCAGGTCAGTGTAATGTGGTAGTTAGGAAGGGATGTTTGGAGGCTTAATTCCATGTTGAAGTCACGCTTGAGAGCAATAATTCGTGGAACGAAACGCGGTGCTTCTTACTCTGATATAGCATTGGATAATGCAATTAAAGTATTCTCCAGTGATATTCTGGAATATATCAGTATCGAATTAATTGACGAGATGTCTGACTCGGCTTTGCTGTCGAACTATCTGATGTGGGAAATGATTGCAGTTAAAGTCACTGAACCTGAGCAGCGGTTAAAACACATTAGACAAAACTTAAAGATCACCTTACTGCCCTTAATCGAACAGCCGAATAACGAAAGACCGCCCACCAACATTGTCAGTTTATTTAACAAGTCAATAAACTAGAAGCATCCAATGCGCAGACCTCTGACTTAGCTTGGATTTATACATCTAGTTAAGCGTGCAAAAAATTTGCTGGCTAATTTAGCAACAATCATTGCCAGAGTTAAAATAAACTGCAGTACTGACATGCTCTGTGAATGTTACAATTCACCCACTTAAATTTATTTTAAACCCTCACGGCATTTAATAACGCTATACCGCGCGCATCGTTATCGCCTACTATCTAAGCCATAGAAAAAACTGGCGACAGGGCGTAACAACTGCCACTGTGACTGGTATATACCGCTGTTTTTAACTTTTTAGGTGGATGCTTTGTACAAAGACTTAGAGTTTGATCATGACGACGAGCTGATTGATGAGCTTCGCGACTTAGATTACGACCTCGACGATTACTCATTCACTGACTCAGATTATAGAGACCTCAATTTTGACGAATACTCGATCGATGGGGCAGATATTATTTTAGACGTACCTTACGTCCCCACCGATGAAAAGATCGTTAACGCCATGCTTGATCTGGGTGAAGTAACTGGCCAAGACGTGCTCTATGATCTGGGCTGTGGCGATGGCCGTATTGTCGTGGCCGCCGCTTTAGAGCGCAGTACCCGTGGTGTTGGCATTGATGTGGATCCACTGCGCATCACCGAAGCCAACGAGTATGCCAGTCACACAGGCGTTGAGTACCTAGTTAACTTTATCGAAGGCGATTTACTCGAAGCTGACTTTAGCGAAGCGACGGTTGTCACGCTGTATTTGCTGGATCTAGTGAATGTGCAACTCAGACCGCGCCTGCTGGATGAGCTGCGCCCTGGTACACGTATTGTCTCCCATGCCTTTGATATGGGTGACTGGAAGCCTGATCAACGGGAAAGCTGTGGCAGCATCAATCTGTACAAATGGATCGTACCGGCAAAAGTAGCCGGCACTTGGGAATGGCAAGCAACCAGCGGTGAAATCTACCGCGTTGAACTCAAACAAAAGTACCAACAAGTGACAGGTAAAGCCTGGATTGATGGCCAAGAAGCACAATTAAAAAACGCCCTTCTCAGAGGTGATCTACTGGAACTGGTGGTTAGAAAAAATGCCAACAGCCGTCCTGTAGGTTTTGTTATGCGTTGCCAAGCACGGCAATTGATTGCCGCTGAAGGCGATCTACAAGCAACACCAGCCATTAAAATATTCAACAAACCATAAGCCCTCCCTGGTAGTTATTCACTCAAGCACAAGTGCCGCAGAAGGAAGGCAGCACTTGCCACATACAGTATGATGGTTTAATAGAGCTAAGCAACTATATACAGGCTGCGCCTGATTGCATACAACAATCACTTCACCTGCGCACAAAGTATGCGCTAGTACAAGCCTAATCTTATAAAGTATTGACCGACTGCGCTTATAAGCCCAAATTGAGCTTTATCTGCTGTTATTTACACCTTTATGCAACTAATATAGCCAGCAAATAATATAAGCTGGTCACCGCACCAAGCTTAATTACACCATTTTAGTACCTGTAAAAAGTGCTAACCCTAATCATGAATAACGGCAAGAATCTTGCCTGTTGGAGTGCGGCTTATGAAAAAGTGGCCATTAACAATCATTATCGCGGGGGTCGGTGGACTGGCACTGGCTTTTAGTTTGGCGCAGGTACTGCCTAACCTTCGTACCACCACCAGCGCTATTGAAGTCAATATTAACGACCCTGAACTCATCAAAAAAGGCGAATATATCGCCCGCACCGCTGACTGTGTTGCCTGCCATAGCACCCTAGGGGGTGAACCCTATGCTGGTGGCCTGCCGATGCTGACGCCGCTTGGGGCAATCTACTCAACCAATATCACCCCTGATAAAGAAACCGGTATTGGTCATTACACGT
>CAZEZR010000009.1:0-48476 GCA_964516465.1 uncultured Thiopseudomonas sp.
CAGCATTCATAATGCTGATGTCCCAGGTTCAAATCCCGGTGTAGCCACCAAATTTCTTTAAGGGTTAGCGAAAGCTAGCCCTTTTTTTTGCCTAAAAATTGTCGCATATATTTTTCTGGAGCTCAGCGCATTGAGGTGTAAGCTGGAGGGTGTGGGTCTTTACTTTTTACACTTTAGTGCTGGAGCATCTTATGGCTGCGAAAAAAATTCTAATGCTGGTCGGTGATTACGTAGAAGATTACGAGGTTATGGTGCCATTTCAAGCGTTGCAGATGGTGGGTCATACGGTGCATGCCGTCTGCCCAGGCAAGCAAGCTGGTGAGTTTGTGCGCACGGCGATCCATGATTTTGAAGGTGATCAAACCTACAGTGAAAAACCAGGCCATAACTTTGTGCTGAATTTCGATTTTGCGGATGTGCAAGCCAAGGACTATGACGCTCTGGTTGTGCCAGGTGGTCGTTCGCCTGAGTATCTGCGTTTAAATACAGAAGTGTTGGAGCTGGTCCAGGCTTTTGATCAGGCCGACAAGCCAATTGCAAGCGTGTGCCATGGTGCACAGCTGTTGGCAGCGGCAGGTATTTTGCAGGACCGAGAGTGTGCTGCATATCCAGCCTGTGGTCCTGATGTGGAAATGGCGGGCGGGCACTATGTGGAGCTGGATGTTACTGGTGCGCACGTAGAGGGTAATTTAGTGTCTGCACCCGCATGGCCTGCACATCCAAACTGGTTGGCTGGTTTTTTAATGCTGTTGGGTACTAGGATCACTTTATAAGAGTGCTCTATGGGTGCTTTACTTCGCAGAGCGCTGGTTTATAGTTCAACCCAGTATCTGCAATTGTGTATCTCAGTGCGGCTAAGCACTGCTCGCAATCAGGTAGCATTGCACTGTAGAGTGGAATGGTTTTACTGCAACTGAATCTTATCTAAATCCTAAAAGGAAATAAAAATGACGACTGTTACTTTTAAAGGTACTCCTGTACGCATTGATGGCCAGTTTCCGAAAAAAGGCGATCAGGCCCCAGCGTTTAGCTTGGTGAATAAGACTCTGGATGATGTGAGCCTGTCGAGTTTGAGTGGATTACGCAAAATTCTAAATATTTTTCCCAGCATTGATACTGCAACCTGTGCCACCTCAGTGCGTCAATTTAATGAAAAAGCGGCAGAGTTAAAAAACACCCGCGTGTTGTGCATCTCAGCTGACTTGCCCTTTGCTCAAGCGCGTTTTTGTGGTGCAGAAGGCTTGGATCGCGTGCTGATGTTGTCCACCATGCGTGATCCTGATTTCTTCCAGTCTTATGGTGTTGATATCGCTGAAGGTCCATTGGCAGGTTTAGCCGCCCGTGCGGTGATCGTTTTAGATGAAAACGATAAAGTACTGTACAGTCAGTTGGTTGCTGAAATTGGCGATGAGCCAGACTACGACAGCGCATTAGCTGTTTTAAGCTAAGGCGGTTTAGCACGCGGTATCAACCCACGTATTGATACCGCGTACTTGTTTTAAGACTGTAATGTATTTAACGGTGCTTAATCTTGATTGGCAGTCTCTGTTCTGCAGTATTTCTGGTTGTGACCCCGTACCTTCTAAGCGGCGCCAAGAACTCTAAGACTGCGCTAACCCCATATGAATTTCGTCCTCTGCTGTGCACAGCATCTGGATATTAAAAGCATGCATCAGCGGCTGTGTTTTGAGTCATTTTGCCTTTAAATTCTTGCGAACTGACTTAACGCAAGGATGAAGGTAAATTGATGGTAAAGAGCCTGCTAAGCAGGTCGAAGGCTGTTATCTTTCATACTCCCAAGGACTGTGAATAGCTGATATGTCTGAATCCCCTGTTAATCCCTCGAAAAAAACCTCGAAAAAGTTTTATTTTTATTTGCTGTTACTTGCCGTGCTCGCCGGCGCAGGTTGGTGGTGGTGGCAAAGTGCCGCTGAATCAACCCCGGATGGCCCACGCAGGGGCGGCAGCTTTATGGGCGCAGTGCCGGTCAATGCGCAGCAAGTGCGTGAGGATCGTTTTGCCGTGCAGCTGCGAGCTTTGGGTACGGTAACCCCGTGGAATGCAGTCAGCGTCACCAGTCAGGTTTCTGGCGAACTGGATCAAGTGTTATTTACTGAGGGGCAGTTTGTCGAAGCGGGTACTTTGCTTGCACAAATTGATCCGCGTAATTATCAAGCCTCATTGTTACAAGCAGAAGGTGCCTTGCAAGAAACCCGCGCCCAACTGGCCAGCGCTGAATTGGATCTAAAGCGTTATCAGGGCCTATATAAAGAAGACTCGGTGGCTAGACAAACTTTGGAGCAGCAAGAAGCTCTGGTTGCGCAGTACCGCGGCACCTTAAAAGTGCGGCAGGCACAGCGCGATAATGCTCGTTTGGAGGTGGAGCACACCCGTATTGTTGCGCCCATTTCTGGTCGCTTAGGTTTGCGCGCTGTGGATGCGGGGAACTATGTCTCGGCAGCGTCCACCGAGCTGGTGACCATTACCCAAGATAACCCGATTGCCGTGAGCTTCACTATTCCTGAGCATGAGCTGCAGGCGGTGCTGCAAGCGTATCGCTTAGAACAGCCACTGAGCGTACAGGCGTGGAATCGTGATGAAACTGAGCTGCTGGCTGAAGGGGTGCTGGACAGCATTGATAATCAGGTGGATGTCAGCACCGGCAGTGTGCGTTTAAAAGCGCGTTTCGATAACCCTCAACAGGTGTTGTTTCCCAATCAGTTTGTCAATGTGCATCTACAAGTAACGGTGCATGACAATGCTTTATTAGTGCCAGCGGATGCCATTCAGTTTGGTACCAATGGCCGTTTTGTCTGGAAAATCGAAGAGGACGATACGGTGGTGATCCAACCCATTGCAATTATTACCAGCGATGGCACTTGGAGTATGTTGCGCTCAGGCTTAGCAGCGGGTGACTGGGTGGTGGTGGAAGGTGTTGATCGTTTGCGCAGTGGCAGTAAAGTTGAGCGGGTTGTGCCCGCCGGCGAAGAGTCTACGGTGATTGAAGGTAAAGATGCCGTGCCAGCTGTTGATCCAAGCACGCCAGCCCCAGAGACACGCCAGGCATCTGAGCAGAAGCCGGCCCCATGAACGTCTCACGGATATTTATTCAGCGTCCAGTGGCCACCACACTGTTGATGTTGGCGATTTTTTTAGCCGGTGCCTTGGCCTATCGTTTATTGCCGGTGGCGGCCTTACCGCAAGTGGATTACCCGACCATTCGCGTGCTGACCTTGTACCCCGGTGCCAGCCCACAGGTGATGAACAGTGCAGTAACAGCACCGTTGGAACGTCAGTTTGGCCAGATGCCAGGACTGGATCAGATGTCCTCCACCAGTTCTGGCGGGGCATCGGTGATCAGCCTGCGTTTTAGTTTAGATCTTGAACTGGATGTGGCTGAGCAAGAAGTGCAGGCGGCAATCAATGCCGCGACCAATCTTTTGCCGCGGGATTTACCAGCCCCGCCGGTGTATAACAAGGTCAATCCAGCCGACAGCCCGGTGCTGACCTTAGCCATTACCTCTAAAAGTGTGCCGCTGCCGCAGGTCAATGACTTAGTCGATACCCGCATGGCGCAAAAAATTGCGCAAATCAGCGGGGTGGGTTTGGTCAGTGTTGGTGGTGGTCAGCGTCCTGCGGTGCGCATCCGTGCCAATCCACAAGCGTTGGCTGCCGCAGGGTTAACCCTGGCCGATGTGCGCAGTATGATTACCCGCTCCAACGTTAATCAGCCCAAGGGCAGTATAGATGGGCCATCGCGAATTACCCAGCTGGACGCCAATGACCAGCTGCGCTCGGCGGACGATTACGCCGAGCTGATTATTGCTCATAACGATGGTCATGTGCTGAAACTGAATGATGTGGCCGAGATTATTGAAGGCGCGGAGAACAATCGTTTAGCCGCTTGGGCCGATCTTAATCAAGCGGTATTGCTCAATATCCAGCGCCAACCCGGTGCCAATGTGATTGAAGTGGTGGAAAATATTGAAGCGTTATTGCCCAGTATTATTGCCACTTTGCCGGCCAGTCTTGAAGTCAGTGTGCTCACCGATCGCACGCAAACCATTCGCGCGGCAGTCAGCGATGTGCAGTTTGAGTTGATGCTGGCAGTGGCCTTAGTGGTGTTAGTGACGTTTTTATTCTTAAAACGTATGACTGCAACCTTAATTCCGTCGATTGTGGTGCCTTTGTCGCTGATAGGCACTTTTGCGGTGATGTATTTATTTGGCTTTTCGCTGAATAACCTCACCCTGATGGCGTTGACCATTGCTACCGGCTTTGTCGTTGATGATGCCATTGTCATGTTGGAAAACATCGCCCGGCATATTGAACTGGGCGAAACGCCAATGAATGCGGCGCTCAAGGGCGCGAAACAAATCAGCTTTACCTTGGTGTCGTTAACCTTCTCGTTGATTGCGGTCTTGATTCCACTGCTATTTATGGCCGATGTGGTGGGGCGCTTGTTCCGTGAGTTTGCCATTACCTTGGCGATGGCTATTTTGATTTCGCTGGTCATTTCCCTGACCTTAACCCCGATGATGTGCGCGCGTTTATTACGTCCAGGCAAAGAAGACGAGAAAAAAGACGATTGGCTGAGCCGCAGCATTGATCACTACAGCACCGGTTTGCGCTGGGTATTGAATCATCAGGTGCTGACCCTGTGGTTTGCCGTGGCCACTTTTGTGCTCACGGCCTTGTTGTGGATGTGGGTGCCTAAGGGCTTTTTCCCCGAGCAAGACACTGGAGTGATTCAAGGTATCTCGGAAGCACCGCAAAGTATTTCTTTTAGCGCCATGAGTGAACGTCAGCAGCGATTAAGTGCGGTGTTATTACAAGACCCGGCGGTGCACAGCGTGTCTTCACAAATTGGCGTGGATGGTGATAACCCCACCCTGAATACGGGTCGAATGCTGATTAACCTGAAGCCTTTTAATCAGCGCGATGTCTCTGCCGGGGAAGTGATTAACCGCTTGCGTCCAGAGCTGGATAAGGTGTTAGGGATTCAGTTGTTTATGCAGCCGGTGCAGGATCTCAGTATTGAAGATCGGGTCAGCCGTACCCAGTTTCAGTTCAGCTTGGAGTCAGCCGATGAGCAGCAGTTGCACAATTGGGTACCCACTTTATTGAGCCAATTACAAAGCCTGCCGCAGTTGCAAGATGTTGCCAGTGATTTACAGGCCAACGGCTTACAGTATTACCTGAATATTGACCGTGATTTAGCTGGACGCTTAGGCGTCAGTATCGCCACCTTAACCGATGCGTTGTATGACGCCTTTGGTCAACGGCAGATCTCAACCATCTTTACCCAAACCAGTCAGTACCGGGTGGTGCTGGAAAGTATCAGCAATCCGGACGATGCGCTGGCGGCCTTACACGATGTGCATGTGCGCGGCGCTGATGGGCAAGCCATACGTTTGGCCAGTTTGGTTAAGGTGGAAGAAAACTCTGCAGCCTTATTGCTCAACCATATCGGCCAGTTTCCGGCAGTGACGGTCTCCTTTAACTTGGCCCCCGGTGTCTCGCTGGGTGAAGCGGTGGACTTGATTGAGCAAGCGCAGCTGGATTTAGCCATGCCCGCCTCGATTCAAAGTAACTTCCAAGGCGCAGCAGCGGCGTTTAGGGCGTCGCTGTCCAGTACTTTGCTGCTGATCTTAGCCGCGGTGGTCACCATGTACTTGGTGCTGGGGGTGCTTTATGAAAGCTATATCCATCCGCTGACCATTCTTTCCACCTTGCCGTCGGCAGCCATTGGTGCGCTGTTGGCATTGTTTGTTACTGGCAATGATTTGAGCTTGATTGCGATTATTGGGATTATTTTATTGATCGGCATTGTGAAGAAAAACGCGATTATGATGATCGACTTTGCTTTGGATGCCGAGCGCCATCAGGGCTTGAGTCCGGAAGAAGCAATTTTCCAAGCCGCATTATTGCGTTTTCGGCCGATCCTTATGACCACCTTAGCGGCCTTATTTGCGGCCTTGCCTTTGATGTTTGCCAGCGGCTCGGGAGCCGAGTTACGGCAGCCTTTGGGTTTGGTGATGGTCGGTGGTTTGTTGCTCAGTCAAGTGCTGACGCTGTTTACCACCCCAGTGATTTATCTGTTTTTTGATCGCTTAAGTGCCCGCACTAAAGCGCGCTTTAAATTGGGCGTTGAGTCGTGAATCTGTCCGCACCCTTTATTAAACGACCCGTAGCGACCATGCTGCTGAGTCTGTCAATTATTTTGCTGGGGCTGCTGGGCTACCGTTTACTGCCCGTGGCACCGCTACCGGATATGGATTTCCCCATGATTACCGTGCAGGCCAGCTTGCCCGGTGCCAGTCCGCAGGTGATGGCAGCCACAGTTGCCACACCACTGGAGCGCTCGCTGGGCAGCATTGCCGGTATCAGCCAAATGACCAGTCGTAGCGGGCTGGGTCGCACGCGAATTATGATTCAGTTTGATTTGGGCCATGATATCAATGCTGCGGCCCGTGAGGTGCAGGCGGCGATTAATGCCGCCCATGAGCTGCTGCCCAGCGGCATGCGCAGTATGCCCACTTATCGTAAAGTGAATCCCACGCAAGCGCCGATTATGGTTTTGGCGCTGACCAGTGAAGTGCTGGAAAAAGGCCAGATGTATGATTTAGCCGACAGCATTGTTGCGCAAAAGCTGATGCAAGTACAGGGCGTAGGGGATGTGCAAATTGGTGGCAGTTCGTTGCCTGCAGTACGGGTGGAACTGGAGCCGCGGCGTTTAGAGCAATATGGCATTGCGCTGGATGATGTGCGGCAAACCATTGCCGATGCCAATCAGCAAAACCCCAAAGGCCAGCTCGAGCAGGGTAATCGTCATTGGCAACTGCAAGGCAATGACCAACTGCATAGTGCTAAGGAATATGCACCATTAATTATTCGTTATGTTGACGGTGCGGCCTTGCGTTTGCGCGATGTAGCGACAGTCACTGATAGTGTGGAAAACCGTTATAACAGCGGTTTCTTTAATGATGAAGATGCAGTGCTGTTGGTGATTAACCGTCAAGCCAGCGCCAATATCATCGCCACCATTGAAGCCATTCAAGCAGAATTACCTGCTCTGCAAGCGGTGTTACCGGCCAGCGCTAAACTGGAAGTGGCCATGGATCGCTCGTCAGTGATTCGCGCCACTTTGCATGAGGCGCAGCGATCGTTATTGATTGCCACTGCCTTGGTGATTGGCGTGGTGATGCTGTTTTTAGGCCATTGGCGGGCCGCCGTGATTCCTGCGCTGGCGGTACCGGTGTCGTTAATTGGCAGTTTTGCCGCCATGTATCTGCTGAATTTTTCCTTAAATAACCTCTCGCTAATGGCGTTGATTATTGCCACCGGTCTGGTGGTGGATGACGCCATTGTGGTGTTGGAAAATATTGCGCGGCATATCAATAACGGTAAAAAGCCACTGCAAGCGGCGATTGATGGTTCCCGTGAAGTGGGCTTTACCTTGCTGTCGATGAATCTGTCGTTGGTGGTGTTTGTTTCGATTTTATTTATGGGCGGTTTGATTGAGCGCTTATTTCGCGAGTTCTCCATCACCCTGACCGTGGCGATTTTGATCTCGCTGCTGGTGTCTTTAACCCTGACGCCGATGTTGTCAGCCCGTTGGTTGCGGCCGACGCTGGTGGATGAGCAGCAGCAACCCAATCTGCTGCAACGCTTTGGGCTCTGGGTCGCTGCTGGATATAAAAGATCCTTGGCATGGACACTTAACTATCAGCGCTGGATGCTGCTGGGTTTACTGCTGACCATTGGCGTTAATGTCTGGTTATTTATTGAAGTACCAAAAACCTTTATGCCGCAGCAGGATACCGGTCAGTTGATGGGCTTTATTCGCAGCGATGATGGGCTGTCCTACCATACCATGCAGCCGAAAATGGAAGTCTACCGCCAAGCCTTGCTGAAAGATCAGGATGTGGAAACTGTGGCGGGCTTTATCGGTGGTGGCAGCAGTGCGTTTTTAATTGTGCGTTTAAAACCCATTAAACAGCGTGACAGCTCAGCGCAGGAGGTTGTCGATCGCTTGCGTGGAGAGATTCCCAAAGTAGCAGGTTCGCGCTTATTTTTAATGCCAGAACAAGACCTCAATGTGGGGCGCCGTGAAGGCGGTAGCACCGATAATGAATATGTATTGCTGGCCAGTGAGCTGGATGATTTGCGCATTTGGCAGCCCAGGGTGCGCGATGCCTTAAAAACCTTGCCAGAGTTGACCGATATCGACAGTAAAGAAGGCCGTGGTGCTCAGCAGGTGACTTTAGAGGTGGACCGTGCCACTGCTGCGCGTTTGGGGGTGGATATGGCCATGGTCACCTCGTTGCTCAATAACGCCTTTAGTCAGCGTCAGGTTTCAACTATTTATGGCAGCCTCAACCAGTACAGCGTGGTGCTGGAGATTGATCCAAGGTTTGTCGGCTCACCCCAGGTGTTGGAGCAGGTGCAAGTGATTACCGCCGATGGTAAGCGGGTGCCGTTGTCGGCGTTTACCCGCTGGGAGTCGACTTTGGAGCAAGAGCGAGTGCAGCATGATGGCCAGTTTGCGGTAGAAAGTATTGGCTTTGCCTTGGCCCCTGGAGTGAGTTTAGAGCAGGCCAGTCAGGCGATTGAAACTGCTATGGCGAAGATTAACTTGCCCAATGAGGTGCAAGGGCGCTTAGGCGGTACCGCAGGTGTATTCCAGCAAAGCCAAGGAGCGCAAGGACTGATGCTGCTGGCATCGATTGTGCTTGTGTATTTGGTGTTGGGTATTTTATATGAAAGCTATATCCATCCACTGACCATTCTTTCGACCTTGCCCTCTGCCGGTGTAGGCGCCTTATTGGCGATTCAGTTGACCGGTGGCGAGTTCAGCCTGATCTCTTTGTTAGGTTTATTCTTGTTGATTGGTGTGGTGAAAAAGAACGCTATTTTAATGATTGATCTGGCGTTGCAGCTGCAGCGTGAAATGAAAATGAGTGCCGAACAAGCGATTCAGAAGGCCTGTGAGCAACGTTTCCGGCCGATTATGATGACCACCATGGCAGCGATTCTGGGTGCTGTACCGTTATTGATCAGTAGCGCTGAAGGCTCGGAAGCGCGCCAGCCCTTGGGTTTGGCAATTGTTGGCGGTTTGCTGCTCAGTCAGCTGTTAACCCTGTACAGCACGCCCGCTGTGTATCTATTCTTTGACCGTTTAAGCGTCCGTGTTCGGCGTAAAAAGACGGCAGCAACACTGGAAGTAGCCCCATGAAAGCGATGCTTAAACTCAGTCTATATGCCCTTGCTGGAGTGGTGTTAAGTGGTTGTGCCATGGGCCCTAACTATCAACGGCCAGAGGCGCCACTGCCTCTTGAGTTTCGCCACACACCGGGCTGGAAAGTTGCCGAGCCTGCAGACTTAAGCACTTCTGTCCCATGGTGGTCACTGTATCAAGATGCACCCTTGACAGAGCTACTGAAGCAGTTGGAGGCATCCAACCAAAACTTGCGTGCCGCAGAAGCCGCCTGGCGTGAAGCACGAGCATTAGTGGGCGGCACGCGCTCTGCGCTCTATCCAAGCGCCAGCGGACAAGTGGGGACAATCCGCAGTGGTAACGATCAGGGTAGCGGAAAAACCAATGAGGTGGCCTTGGGTTTAAGTTGGCAGCTGGATATTTGGGGGCAGGTGCGTCGTCAAATCGAAGCCAGTGAAGCCAATGCCCAAGCCAGTGCTGCTGAATGGGTAGGGGTGCGTTTAAGTCAGCAAGCTGAGTTGGTACAGAATTATTTTCAGCTGCGGGTGATTGATGAGCAAATACGTTTGTTCGATGCCACTATTAAGTCGTATGAGCGTTCGCTGCGCACCACTGAAAACCGTTACCGAGCGGGCATGGTGACCCGAGCCGATGTTGCTCAGGCACTGACCCAACTGAGAAACACCCAAGCCCAGCGGCTTGATTTGGACTGGCAGCGGGCCCGTTATGAGCACGCCATTGCGTTGTTAGTTGGCAGTACACCCAATGCCTTGCAAGTGAGCAGTGTCGCGACCTTGCCGAATTTGCCAGCGTTACCGATGGACGTAGCTTCATCCTTGTTAGAGCGCCGTCCGGATATTGCTGCAGCGGAGCGTCGAGTGATGGCGGCCAATGCCGAAATAGGTGTGGCGCAAACGGCGTATTTTCCGGATTTAACCTTGAGTGCCAGCGGCGGCTATCGCGGCAGTAATTTAGCCGATTGGATTAGCCTGCCCAATCGTTTCTGGTCCATTGGCCCACAGTTTGCCATGACGTTATTTGATGCCGGTTTGCGCCGCGCAAAAGTTGAACAAGCGGAAGCACGTTATGACCAGCAAGTGGCTCGTTATCGCCAAGTGACCTTGCAGGCCATTGGTGAGGTAGAAGATGCTTTGGTGCAGCTCAATGTTTTACAACAAGAGATTGAAGTGCAGCGTGAAGCCTTAGTTGCATCCCTTGATGCGCTAAAGCTGGTTGAAAACCAGTATCAAGCTGGGGTGGTGGATTTTCTTGCTGTGAGCAGTGCACAGACCGCTGCATTGAACAGTGAGCGCCCGCTGCTTAACTTGCTGGGCATGCAATTGACCGCCAGTGTGCAATTGATCAGCGCGCTGGGTGGTGGCTGGCAAGATAACCTAAGCGAGCAGACCCTACCTACGACTTCAGCACCTCAAACAACAGCGCCCTAGGTTGCACAGCTGCCAATGCAGTGCACCTCAATCATAGGCATTTTGTTAAATTCTCTAGAGTTGTGCTGGTCGAGTGAGTGGTTTATTTTGTATGCTGACGTTAACGTAAAGCATGCTTATAATTGCTCTTCTAAAAATAAGGATAAAAACAATGGAAGAAGGTTTTTGGCAGACCCGTTGGCAACGTGATCAAATCGGTTTTCACCTCAATGTGGTGAATCCAGATTTGGAACTCTATTGGCCACGTTTAGAGATTGCTCAAGGCAGTAAGGTGTTTGTGCCCTTGTGTGGCAAAAGTGTCGATCTCTGCTGGCTGGCTGAACAAGGCTACACAGTGCTGGGCATTGAGCTGATTGAAAAAGCGGTCACTGATTTTTTTGTTGAGCAAAACTTAACCCCGGTGATTACCCAGCAAGGACTGTTCACGGCTTATACAGCCGGTAAAATCACTATTTTACAGGGTGATTTTTTTGACTTAACCGCCGCCGATTTAGCGGGTTACCCAGCGTTTTATGACCGTGCCGCTTTGATTGCTTTGCCGAACGATTTACGTAAGCAATATGCCGTGCATTTAAGCAAAATCATGCCGCAAGGCTGTAAAGGCTTATTGCTAACCATGGACTACCCACAGCATCAAATGAAAGGCCCACCCTTTGCAGTACCTCGTGAGCAAGTGGAGCAATTATTAGGCGATACTTTTGTGGTTGAGTGCACTCAAGAGCGCGATATTCTTGAACAAGAATGGCGCTTTAAAGCAGTGGGTATTACCCGCATGTTTGATTATGTCTATTGTGTGAAGTGTCGCAGTTTGCCTGAGGTGCCTGCTGCAGTGTAAGTGGCTAAGACTGAGTTGGTTTGAGCAGTAGCCGGTAGGATGTATTTTCTAGGTAGGTGTTTTGCTGCAACCCTTGCTGTTAGGCATAGGCCGGCAATGCTTGAACTCGTGGGGTTTATGTCTGTCACTATAGGGCTAGTACTCTGTCGTTAATAAAATTGATAGGTGAGTGGAAGTATAATGCCGAGCTAATGAGGTGCCCGGTGGAATGCTGTTGTAGGTTCTGTAGGACACAGTTCGATAATTTGGAGTCATAGATGTTCGATCACAATCATCAATTAGAAAATAAAGACTTAACAGACAATGAGTTAGATGCGACTGAACAACCTTGTCCACAGCGTCGTCGACTATTGACCATGCTGGGTGTCGGTATCGCCACGGCGTATGTGGCACCCACTTTATTTAGTGTGGGCGAAGTTGAAGCACGGGGCTGGCATGGTGATCGAAAAAAGCGTGGCAGTTATAAGCGGGGCAGTTATTCCAGAGGCAGCTACTCGCGGGCCAGCGGTTATGATGGTCGCCGCCGCAGTCGCAGCCGTATTCGTGCATACTCAGAGGATCCTGTATTGATTCTCGAAGATGTGCTTCTTGGTCCACCAAGACGCTAATGCCTAATTCAGCGTTAGACTTGATCTTGCCGAAAATTGGTCGTTGTGTTCGTGTTGAAAACGCACCGGATGCCATCCAAGCGCTTGCTCAAGCCATGCCAGGCTGGCCAATTTCGGTGCAGCCAGCAACTGGAGCAGCACCGGATACTTATATTTTCCGCGATGCTGAAGGCTTATGGCAAGGCTGGCGAGACGAGCCTGATGAGTTTGATTTGCCATCCTCTGCAGCGGTGGCCTGTAGCTTGGTTGGCGAGCTGATTGCTCGGCGTTTGGATGCTGAGCCAGAACTGTTAGGTTTGCACTGTGGCAGTGTCGAAATCAACGGTAAATTGGTTATTTTTCCCGAAAGCAGTAAAGCTGGTAAAAGCACCTTAACCACTGCTTTTGCCGCGGCTGGCTATCGCGTATTTGGTGATGATGTGTTGGGGTTAACGGAGGGCGGTGAGGGCGTGGCCATGGGGGTTGCCCCGCGCTTACGCATGCCGCTGCCAGATGGTTTTTCAGCGGAGTTTGTTGACTATACTGAACGCTATGCCGGGCCTGAGGATGAGTGTTATCGTTTTGTGATTCCTGCCGAAAACGGTCTTGCGCACTACAACGACAGCAGTCCGATTGGTGCCATAGTCTTGCTTGAGCGCGGCTCACAGATTGTTACACCTGAGGTGGTTAAATTGGCGCCAGGCGAAGGGCTGCTGCAGTTACTTTGTCAAAATTTTGCTGACAGCGATATGCCGAACGCAGCGTTATTTGAGCGTCTTTTGCCATTAATACAGCGCATTCCCTGTCTGTTATTGCGTTATTCAGAGCCCTTGGCCGGCGCACGCTACTTAGCTAAAGCAGTCGAGAGTCCTCATTTACAAAACCTAAGTAATGCCAGTTTGCTTGGTCATGCACCGATTAGTCTTGCCGACTCAGCAGGGGTTGATTTAGCCAGCGTTTGGCTTGCGGCCAGTGGTGTCAGTGCTTATGCGCTTGGCGATGAGTTGTTTTTGATTCATCCCTCCAGTGGTGATATCCATCGTCTCAATGCCAGTGGCAAGGTTGCTTGGCAATTGCTGCAGCAAGAGCCGCTGTCTGGGCATGCCTTAAGCGATGTTATAGCGGCTTACTTTAATGCTCCCATTACGAAGGTCAGAAAAGACATTGCTAGCTTGCTGAACGCTTTAGCACAAACAAAACTGATTGTTGAACAGCAATAGAGGCCTAAACTACCTGTATAAACTGGCCACACCAGCAGAGCGCAACCGCCACACCACTCTTACTCCATGCTCACTGTATGAGCTGGCCACGCCAGCGACTCGCGAAGTCCACCCCCAACTAACCTTCCTGTAGCCTACTTATATAAGCTGATGCCGCCAGCGATCCATGGTGCCCCGATTTAAATGCAGTGAGTTGCTGTTAGACGGTTAGTCTTTGCCTTTGCATTGTGACTCCCCTATCCGTTGAAATTTAGTCCAACTTTAGGGGTGCACTCCACATGACCAGTTTATACAGGACAGAGTTGTAAGCTATTCGCGGGTACAAGGCAGGGTTGCAGCTATCGCAGGTGTGACCAGCTTATGCGGATAGTCTGTAAAAAAGTATTCTATAGGGCAGCAGTATCCAGTCTTTATGTGCTAGCGTATGGCCAATATATGTAAGTGGAGGTTTAAATGACTGAACAAATCAATGTTGATGTGGCGATTATTGGTGCTGGTACCGGTGGTATGTATGCCTTAAGAGAAGTGCGCCGCGCTAAAAAGAGTTTTGTCTTAATTGATAGCGGCCCACTGGGTACCACCTGTGCCCGGGTGGGTTGTATGCCCTCCAAAGTCGCCCTGCACATTGCTGAATTTTGGAATTCGCAAAAAGAATTCCCCCGTTATGGCATCAGCGGTGCAGAACATCTACGTTTAGATGGAGCTGTGGCGTGGCAAGCTTTACGTGAACAGCGCGACCAGTTTGCTGAAGGTGCTGCGGGGAATGCTAAGCAAGGGGCTGGCGAACATTTGCTGATGGGACGTGCACGTTTTTTAAAGCCAACCTTAGTAGAAGTTACCACAGACTCTGGCACCCAGTTAGTTAACGCTAAATCTGTAATTATTGCTGCAGGTTCACGACCAATTATGCCGGGCTTTTTGCAGCCCTTTGCTGAGCACTGCATCACCACCGATGAGTTTTTTGAAATGGAAGATCTGCCCAAGTCCATCGGTGTTTTAGGTTTAGGTGCCATTGGTTTGGAAATGGGTTTAGCTTTGGCCCGTTTAGGCGTGGAAGTGCATGGCGCGGATATGGCCGACACCGTTGGCGGCATCACTGATCCAGAAGTGAGCAAAATCGCTTTGGCCGAGTTTGCTAAAGAAATGAGTCTATATTTAGGCGCGCCTGCTGAGCTGGCCAAAGCAGAGCAAGGTGTGTTGCTGAAAGCCGGTGATAAACAAGTGCAGGTGGATAAAGTGCTGGTGGCCCTAGGCCGTCGCCCGAATACTGATCAACTCAATCTAGCTGAGGCCGGCTTTGAACTGGATGAACGTGGTCAGCCATTGTTTAATCCAAACACCCTGCAAGTGGGTGAGCATCCGGTGTATATAGTCGGCGATATTAATGCTTACCGTCCGCTGATGCACGAGGCGGCAGATGAAGGGGCGATGGCCGGTTTTAATGCAACACAAAGTGCGCCGCTGGCCTTTAAGCGTAAAACCCCTCTGGCCATCGCCTTTACCAACCCTGATGTGATCAGCGTTGGTGCGCGTTTTGATCAGCTCAAACCAGATGAAATTTTGCTTGGCACAGCAAGCAGTCAAGCCAATGGCCGCAGTAAAGTGATCAGTGATCGCGAAGGTGTGTTGCGTCTGTATGCCGATAAAAATAGTGGCAAGCTATTGGGCGCCAGCATGGTGGGCGTACGTGCTGAGCATGTGGCACAGCTATTGGCCCTGGCCATTGAGCGCGAAGAAACCGCGCACAGTCTGTTGCAGTTGGCGTTTTACCACCCAGTGGTGGAAGAAATTATCCAGAGTGCTTTGCAGGATATCGCGCGGCATATTCCAGATTCAGCCGGATTACCCTTTGGCTTAGTTTTAGCTGACACGTAATCGTTTACACTATGGGCCCGTTATTGGCCGATGCTGGGTAAAAACAGCTTGGCCAATAATGGGCTTTTTTATGACCTCTTTACCCTAAACACCCAGCAAAAGGATGCAGACGCATGCGCATTTTACACACCTCAGATTGGCACCTTGGTCAGCATTTTATGGGCAAAACCCGTCAGGCTGAACACCGCGCGTGGTGCGATTGGTTGGTGCAAACTGTGCAAGAGCAACAAGCCGACGCCTTGATTATTGCTGGGGATATTTTCGATACTGGCACGCCACCCAGTTATGCCCGTGAGCAATACAACGATTTTATTGTGCAAATGCATGGTACTGGCTGCCAACTGGTGATTCTTGCTGGAAATCATGATTCAGTGGCCATGCTCAATGAAAGCAAGGGGTTGCTGGGTAAGCTCAATACCCACGTGATTTCCAGCGTTGCCGATAATCCAGCTGAGCAAGTGCTGGTGTTAAAACAACGTAATGGTGAAGTCGGGGCCTTGCTCTGTGCTATACCTTTTTTGCGTCCACGGGATATCCAGCGCAGTCAAGCGGGGCAAAGTGCGCAAGAAAAGCAAAGTGACTTACAACAGGCCATCGCCGAGCATTATGCGCAGTTGTTTGCTCAAGCTGAGGCTAAACGTGCTGAACTTGGCGTCAATGCACCCATTGTCGGTACGGGGCATTTAACCACTGTAGGTGTCAGTCTGAGCGAGTCGGTGCGTGAAATTTATGTGGGCAGCTTAACTGCGTTTCCAACCGATGCTTTCCCCGCCTTTGACTATTTGGCCTTGGGGCATATTCACCGTCCACAAAAAGTCGCAGGTTTAGAGCATATTCGCTACAGCGGCTCGCCCATTGCTTTGAGTTTTGATGAAGCCAAGCAGCAAAAACAGCTGCTGCAAATTGATTTGGAGAGTACGGGTTTATTGGCCGTGGAGGTACTTGAAATCCCGTGTTTTCAGCGGCTGATTTCATTGTCTGGCAGTCTGGTTGAATTAGAACTGCAGTTTGCCGAACTGGCAGGGCAGCTTGATCCAGACGCTGTGGCTTGGCTGGAAATTCAGGTGCAAATCGACGACTATTACGCAGATTTGGATGAGCGGGTGACTGCGCTTTGCGCTGAGTTACCTGTGGAAGTGTTACGAGTGCGGCGTTTACGTGGAAATAAAGTGGCAGGTTTAACCCGTGACTCTGGCGAAGTGCTGGCGGAGTTAACCCCAGATGAAGTGTTTGCCAAACGGCTGCATGCTGAAGAACTCAGTGATGAAGATATTAAAATATTAAAAGGCTTACATGGGCAGGTACTTGAATCGCTGCTGGAGGCTGATGTATGAAAATTCTCAGCATCCGCCTTAAAAATATCAACGCCTTAAAAGGCGAGTGGAAAATTGATTTCACCCAAGAGCCTTTTAATGGCAGCAGCTTATTTGCCATTACCGGACCCACTGGCGCCGGTAAAACCACCTTGCTGGATGCCATTTGCTTGGCGCTGTACAGCCGCACGCCGCGCATGAGCAGCATTTCTAAAAGCAGCAATGAGTTGATGACCAGGCATACCGCGGATTGCTTGGTGGAAGTTGAATTTGCGGTGAAAGATCAAGGCTATCGTGCTTTTTGGAGCCAGCGCAGGGCCCGTGATAAAGCCGACGGCGCACTGCAGGATGCGCGCACCGAACTGGCCCATTTAGACGGCCGCATTATTACTGACAAACTCAGCGAAAAGCCCAAAGAAGTTGAGCGCTTAACCGGTTTGGATTTCCACCGTTTCACCCAGTCGATGATGTTGGCTCAAGGTGGTTTTGCTGCCTTTTTAGAAGCCAATGCCAATGACCGAGCAGGCTTATTAGAACAGCTGACTGGGACGGAGATTTATGGCGATATTTCAGCGCGGGTCTATGATCTGCAAAAAGAGCAGCGCCATAAACTGGAAAAACTCAGCAGTCACGCCGATGGTGTGCAATTGCTCAGCAGTGAAGAATTGAGTGAAACTCAGCAACAGTTAAGTGAAGCGGAAGAGCAGGCTAAAGCCCTGAAACAGCAGCAAGCTGAACTCTATCAGCAAGAGCAATGGCGGCGCAGCTTAGATCAGGCGCAAGCCAATCAAGCTAAAGCTGTGCAACAACTGGAAAGTGCTCAAGCTCAACAACAAACCCATGGGGCTGACTTACAGCGCTTAGCTGAGCATGCGCCTGCCGCTTTGCTGCAAGCGGACTACAGCGCATTACACAAGGCCAAGCAGGCTGTACAACACAGCGAACACAGCTTAACTGCAGCACAGGACAAAGAGCGGACCAATATTGCCCAGATCCAACAATTATCGTGGCAGTGTTATCAGTATGCTCAGCAGTCGGTGCAGCAGATCAAGGCGCAGTTGCAAACAGCTGAAAGCACAGCCCAGCAATTGCTCGCACAACGGGAACAAACACCGCAGCATGGCCAACTGGCTGAGCACATTAGCGCTTGGCGTAATGAGTTTTCTCAGCTCAGTCGACAAGAAAAAACTATTCAAACCAGTCAAGCGCAGCAGCAAAACCTCGCCGCTGAGATCAGTAAGCTGAGTGCAGATTTAACCAGCCAGCAAAGCCTTTTTCAGCAGCAAGAGGCAGCGCTGAAGCCTTTGCAGCAGACTTGGCAAACCCAGCAGCAGGCATTGGAGCAGCTGTTAGAACAGCGCAGTGTCAGTGATTGGCAAGAGCAGTTGAACACTTTGTATGGGCAGGATGCGTTTTATCGTGCTGTGTTGCACAGCTATACAAGTGAGCAGCTTAAGCAAGAAGCTATTGCCCAGCGTGCTGAGCGTTGCACTGAACTTGCAGGGCGCATCACTGAGCAGGAAAAACTCCGCGATAGTTTGCGCGCGACATATAAAAGCTTAAATGAGCAAGTGAAGGATAAAGAGCAACTGCTTGCCCAAGAACGACGCATTGCCGGTCTGGAAGCTTACCGTGCGCAATTGCAGGCCGATGAGGCCTGTCCACTCTGCGGTTCTTTAGAGCATCCGGCAGTCAGTGCCTACCAAGCCTTAGATGTATCGCAAACTGAGCAGGCCCTAGAGGCTAAGCAAACCGAGCGAGACAGTGTGCGCGAGCAAGGCGTCGCCTGCGCAGAGCATTTGGCTAAACTCAGTAGCGAGCACGAACTGCTGCTTAAACAACAGGCTGCAGATACGCTTGAGTTGCAAACTATTATCACTGAAAAAACAACCAATCTGACCGCGCTAGGCTTAGCTGACAACCTATCTGAGGCCGACTTTAATGCAGCAATGGCTGACTTTAAGCAGCAAGTAAGCAACTGTCAGCAGCGTTTAAATGATATCGCTAAGGCACAAGCAAGCTTAAAAGACAGTGAGCAACAGTACCGTAATGCTGAGCAGGCCCTGAGGCAATTGCAGCAGCAGATCACTGTTTTAGACAGCAATCTTAAGCACCAACAGCAGCAAGGTGCTGACTTAACAGCACGCATCACAGCACAGCAAAACGAGCTGCAGCAACAGCAACAACAGCTCAGTGAGCCACTGCAAACCATGGGCTACAGTTTGCCAGAGAATCCTGAACATTGGCTGCAGGAGCGAGCGCAAGAAGCGCAGCAGTGGCAAGCAGGCACAGCACAGTTAGCCGAATTAAAGCTGCAGATCAATGCTTGGCACAGTGAGTTAAATAACGCAGAGCAAGAGCAACAGCGCGCGCAAACCCATTGGCAGGCGCTGGCGGTGAGTGAAGGGCAGCCCTGTCCAGCGGCGCCGAATGTGGCGCAAGCGTTAGCCGATAGCCAAACACAATTGCAACGCAGTGAAAGTCAGTTGTCGCAACTGCAAGGGCAGATCCATAGCTTAACCGAACGCGTAACTGAGGCGCAGGCCAGCTATGCAACCCAGCACAGCCAATGGTCAGCTGGTTTAGCGCAAAGCGACTTTGCCGATGAAGCAGCATTTATACGGGCCTTATTGCCCGCTGAACAGGCGCAGCAATTACAGGCATTAAAGAACACAATTGATACGCAGCTACAAGAAGCTAACACCCTATTAGGAGCAGCCACAGAGCAAATTGAACACCTGACACAAGAACCTATGACTGCATTAAGCAGCACTGAGCTCAGTGTGCAGCGAGCTGAGTTGGATGGGCAGTTGAGTGAGCTTAATCGGCGTATGGGTACCTTAGAGCACAGCCTCAAAACTGATGCGAACAACCGTGCCACGCAACACAGCTTGCTGCAAAGCATTGAGCAGCAAAGAAAATTAAATGATCAATGGCAGCAGCTTAATGGTTTGATTGGTTCGGCCGATGGCAGTAAATATCGCAGGTTTGTGCAGGGCTTAACCTTGGATCATTTGGTCAGTTTAGCTAACCAGCAATTAGCCATTTTGCATAACCGTTACCAACTCAATCGCCGTGAGCAGGGTGAGCTGGAAATTGAGATTATCGATACCTGGCAAGGTGATACCCAGCGCGACACCCGCACTTTATCTGGTGGGGAAAGTTTTCTGGTAAGTCTGGCGTTGGCTTTAGCGCTGTCTGAGTTGGTCAGTCAAAAAACCCGCATTGATTCGCTGTTTTTAGACGAAGGCTTTGGCACCTTGGATAATGAGACTTTAGAGATGGCTCTGCTGGCCTTAGATAACTTAAATGCTGAGGGTAAAACCATCGGTATTATCAGTCATGTGGAAGCACTTAAAGAGCGGATTCCGGTACAAATTAAAGTGCATAAGGGCGCCGGAATGGGCTATAGCAGCTTGGATGAATGTTACCGAGTGCGTTGAGCTTATAGCAACGAATTGAGGAATTGTGATTGGGTAAAATTGGTAAAGTAACTTAGGCGGCACACTTAATGGCAAGAGTGTGCCATTTAAGTAGAAATAGTTGCTCTCTGGATATCATGTGGATTCCAAATCATTTAGTATTGCCAAGCTGCAGCGCGCTGATAACGCTGCTAGGTGAGTATCCCATAAGGTTAAACTCCTGATTATTACCTCTGCACTGCATCGCGTTAGATACGCAAAAGTGGTCCGTGGCACTTCCTGCAAACAACCCTGTCTGAGTCGTTTGTGAACAACAATTTAATCATTAAGATAGCTCATGAACTCTATGTTGAGAAAATCTTCCATTGTTATGCTTTGCATGCTGTTGCAGTCAATTGCCTATGCCGAGCAAGATTATCAAGTAGAGGGCAGCAGCTCTGAGTACATAAGTTCCGGCTCTTCTTTACTCTACAATTTATTCAAGCCGGTGCCAGCGCAACCCTTTTGGTATGTGCCAGCCAGTGTTTATACTAAGCATTTTAAGCCCAAATCTAAGCACAACAATAACCAAGAACTGATTGGCTTGGAACGTCACACAGAAAACAGTTACATAATGGGTGGCGCAACTTTTTTACACTCCTTTAATGAGCGTTCTTACTACGGCTATGTGGGTAAGCGCTATGACTTTTCTGGTACTCCTTTTTACGGCAAAATCACTGGTGGTTTGCTCTACGGTTATAAAGGTGAGTACCGTGACAAAATCCCCTTTAACCGCTTTGAAATAGCCCCAGCGATCGTTCCATCTTTGGGGGTAAAGTACCGCCGAGTTGGAGCTGAAATTGTTTTCCTGGGCACTGCAGCTACTATGATTAATATTGGTTTAGAACTTTAGTTGCCGAGCAGTTTAAACAGTGTTTTATTTAAACTTCTGGATCAGCAGGCTCTAATGGTTACTTAGTTGTCCAATAGTGCCTTTGTTGGTGTGCCCTACATCTAAATGAGCATAGCTTTGCTCTGGTTTTAACGGCACGCTAGAGTATTCTCGTCTTAATTTGGCTGCCGAGGTTGTGTTCATGTCTGATACCTTCACTGTTGATAGTTTGCCCTTTAGTTTTCTAACTGAAGAGGAAAAAACGCTGCTGCAAAGTCATGTGCAGCACAAAGTGTATCAGCCCACGGAGAGGTTAATTAGTGCTGGAGAAGCGTCCCAAGGTTTATTTGTTATTCAGCAGGGACGTGTTGCAGAAGTTGAGTGCAACTCTCAGCCTGGTGAGGATTTAGTACAACAGCAAGCCGCTTTTATGCATTATCAAGCGGGTGAGTATTTCGGTAGTTGGTCAGTCTTTAATGGTAAGGCAATTCATAACTTTGTCGCTGTGGAAGTCACCGAGTGCCATTTAATTCCAACGAAAATCTTATTAGAGCTGATTGATAGTAACGCTTTATTTGCTGATTATTTCCATCAAAGTTTAACTGCCAAACGCGAAATTATTGCCCAGCATGGGCCCAGTCAAGATATGGCTGAGTTTATGTTGGCACGTATTGCTGACAGCACGATTCGTGAACCGCTGATTGTTGAAGAAGGCACTTCCATTGAGCAGGCCACACGCTTGATGCGTGAGCATAAAGCAGACTGTTTGCTGGCAAAAAGAGGCAATCGCTACGGCATGGTTACCGGCACTGACCTCTTGGATGCAGTGATTCTTGAGCATTTACCACTGGATACAGATGTATCGAATATTGCCAGCTACCGTTTAATTCGAACTAAGCCAGATGATTATTTATTTAACGCGCTGATTATTATGACCCAACAGCAAATTGAGCGTGTGGTAGTGATGGGCGACAACCGTAAACTCTACGGCATTATTGAGTTGACCGATGTGCTGAGCCAGTTCTCTACCCACTCCCATGTGATTGGTTTGCGGGTTGAGCGAGCGCAGACAATTGATGAGCTGCGTGAGGCTTCATTTGGCTTAACTGATTTGATTAAGGGTTTGATCTCCACTGGGGTTAAAACACGCTTTGTGATGGAGCTCTTGGCAGCGCTTAACAGTCGTATTTTAAGCAAGTTATTTGATCTGATTGTGCCGCAAGAAGTGCACCCGCATGTGTGCCTGATTGTGATGGGCTCGGAAGGGCGTGGCGAGCAAATCATGAAAACTGACCAAGACAATGGTTTGATTTATCGTGACGGCTTGGATTGGCCGCAGATGCACGAGGTGATGAAAACTTTCAGTGAAACCTTGATTTCATTTGGTTTCCCACCATGCCCAGGCAATATCATGGTGTCCAACCCTGAGTGGGTGAACTCAACCACTGAATGGACACAAAAACTAACGCGCTGGAGTCAAAGCTATGAGGGCGAGGCAACGATGAATTTATCGATTGCCAGTGATGGTAAGCCAGTGGCCGGTAATGTCGCCTTGTTTAAAGTGGCGCGTAATACCTTCTTTCGCCGCATTCAGGATAATGAGATTTTCTTTTCGCACTTTGCGAAAGCAGCCTTGCATTTTGATTCAGCCTTAACATTTTTTGGACGCCTGAAAAATAGCGCGGGCATGGATATTAAAAAGGCCGGTGTATTCCCAATTGTGCATGGTGTGCGCAGTATTGCTTTGGAAAATAAAATCGCCGAGACCAACACCTTTAAACGCCTTGAGCAATTGGTTGAGAAACGCGTATTGCAAAAAGAATTGGCCGATAACTTAGCTGAGGCGCTGAGCTATTTTGTGCACATTCGCTTACAGCAGCAAATTGAGCGTTACACCGGTGATCCAACTGAGATTGATCAGATACCCAATGAGCTTAATATTAAGCTGCTAACAGCCCTTGAGCGTCAGTTGTTACGTGATGCCTTAGCGGTGGTGAAGGACTTTAAGAAATATCTAATCCAGCGCTATCACTTAACCTTCTAAGCGCAATATTTGCAGTGTGGCATATATAGCCGGCACTGCGGCTCACTTGTTGTTTTATGACCAAGCGCATCCATGCCTGACTTGAGTATTTTATGTGAAAGCAGGCTGGGGCAGTGCAAACGGATTAAGATTGTTTACGTTCTTGCTGAGGTTCAGCTTTGATTAACCGGTTAATCTGATACTGTTATGGGTAAAACTGTGCCCTAAGGAGAACCCCTATGACATATCCTGATTTCTTTGAGCAAGCGCCAGTGATTCGCCTGCGTGATCCACTGGCCGAACTGCTTGGCAGCGCCACAGACGGCGTGATGGATTATCACTATGTCGATGCGGTACGCCTGGCGGGGCATTCTTGCCCAACTGTGGCGGGAGCGTTCTTAACTGCCCGTGCTGCTTTAGCTGCACTGTATCCCGATGAATTACCTGAGCGTGGCGCGATTAAAGTGCATCTGCCTGAGCCAGAAACTGCAGGCACTACCGGTGTAGTCGCGCAGGTATTGACACTTATTACCGGTGCCGCAGCGCAGGGCGGCTTTAAAGGCATTGGACCGCGTTTTGCTCGTAATGGGCTGCTGACTTTTGCTGCACAGGGTGTTGAGAATAATGGCCTGATTCGCTTTCAGCGAATGGATACAGGAGCGGCTGTTTTGGTTAAGTTTGATGGCCATGGTATACCTGCTGCTGAGTCGCAGCGAGAGCGCATGCAGGCAGTGGTGCAAAATCGCGAAACCCCTGAGCAGCAACTGGAATTTGGCCGCCTCTGGCAAGAGCGGGTACGGCGGATTCTATTAGAGCATGCCGATGATCCTGCGCTAGTCTCCACAGTGCAGCTTGGCTAACGCCTTGCTATACAGTTCATTCAGCTTCAGTATGGATAGAACAATGTCAGAGCAATTGTGCTGGATTAACCTGCCTTTTCATGGATTTTATCCTAATCAGAAGAGATAAACACAAAAGTGTACTGGTTAAAACTTACACATTTCGTAAAAAGCGTAATATTAAACTATGTTACTTGAACAGATAAAAGCGTTGGCCAACGATACGCGCATGCTGATTATGGAATCGCTAAAAGCGCCTGAAGCCAACTTTCCCGCCCAAGAACACGGTGCACCTGAGGTGTTTGGTGTCTGTGTAACCCATATCCAGCACAAAGTTAATCTTGCCCCCTCGACTGCATCCGCGCACTTGGCAATTTTGCAACGTGCTGGACTGGTGCAGGCGCACCGAATCGGGAAGTGGACCTATTATCGCCGTGACGAGGCAGCCATTGCTGAATTCACCCAGCAGCTGCAGTCAAAGTTGTAAAATTTTATTTATACATTTCGTTATTCTGCAAATTGTTAGAATGATCGTTGAATGGAGAAATCATGAGTAATAAAACTATTATCGTACAAAGTGGCGGCGGTTATGACCGTGTAATTGTCACTAGCAGCGAAGCTGCAGCGCCTAAGTTGGGTGAGATTAAAGTTCGTCTGCATGCCAGTTCGTTAAACTACCATGATTTTGCTGTGGTGAGCGGCATGTGGGGACCCACGGAAGACCGGATACCCATGGCAGACGGCGCTGGTGAGGTGATTGCGGTTGGAGAGGGCGTGACTGAGTTCGTCGTTGGCGATCATGTGGTCAGTACGTTCTTCCCCAATTGGCTGGATGGTGAAGCAGAAGAGGAAGGGTTTGCCGCAGTGCCAGGCGATGGTGTGGATGGCTATGCTCGGGAACAGGTGACGGCTCCTGCGACCTCTTTCACCCATGCACCTAAAGGTTATAGCCATGCTGAAGCGGCGACTTTAACCACTGCAGGTTTAACCGCTTGGCGCGCATTGTTTGCTGATGATGCCCTTAAGCCGGGTGATACGGTGTTGGTACAGGGCAGTGGTGGGGTGTCTATTTTTGCCCTACAATTTGCCAAACTGGCCGGAGCTGAGGTGATTGCTACCTCATCCAGCGATGAAAAACTGGCGCGCCTTAAAGCCCTAGGCGCAGATCATTTGATCAACTACCGTAAAGATCCTAATTGGGGTGAAACGGTGCGCCAACTCACCGGTGGTAAGGGTGTTGATCATGTGGTTGAAGTGGGGGGACCCGCGACTTTGCAGCAGTCCATGATCGCTGCTCGCGTGGGTGGTCATATCTCGGTGATTGGCATTCTGACCGGCGTGTCGGGCGAGTTTCCATTGGTGCAAGCACTGGCCCGGCAGCTACGATTACAAGGTGTATTAGTGGGCAGTCGCGCGCATCAGCAAGCGATGATTCGTGCCATTGATGCCAATGGTTTGCGTCCAGTGATTGATCGTAGTTTCGCGCTGGAGCAGCTCGCTGACGCTTTCCGCTACCAAGAAACCAACCAGCACTTTGGTAAAATTGTGCTGGAGTTTTGATTGGGAGCTATTTTGGCAACGATAAAACTCTCTGTTGAGAAAAGCGCATGTGCTAGGAACGGATTATTGATCTGTATCCCCAAGCGCGCTGAGCACTGAGCAGCTATGCCAGCATAGAGCGCCTTATGCTTGGGCTTGGTGCAGGGCTGAGGAACGTTGCTTGTTTCCCTAAGATAATGCAGCAAGCACTCTAGGGCTGTTGGATCAGCCCACCATGCTCTGGATCAAACTGCATTTGTTTTAGGCGCTCGACAAACCACTTGAGTCCTTTGCCGGTATTGCTGCGCTGCCAAGCCACTGATATATCTGCTGGTGGGCGCGCAATATCCAAAGGTAGAACCACTAATTGGTTCTGAGCCAGTTGTTGGGTAATCCGATGGCGCGGCAAGTAACCCACGCCCAGCCCTTTACATTGCGCTGCTATTTTATGCTCGATGGTGGGCACATAAATGCGGCTGCGGCCATCCAGCAGCCCAGCAGAGCGAGTCGCTAAACGCTGTGAGCTGTCGGCAACGATCACGGTTGGGTAATCTTGAATGGCGCTGATTGGCAGAGGCATTGGTAGTTGGCTAAGTGGGTGACCCGTTGCTACGGCAAAATCAAAATCCACTTGCCCCAATGGATGCAGAGCAAAGCCTGAAGCAGGGGCCGCCCCTTCGGCGCCAATCACCAGATCACAGCGATCATCGATCAGTGCGTCCCAGCTACCACTGAGGACTTCTTCGCTGAGGCGTATTTCGGTTTTAGGTTGAATCCGCTGGAAGTCTTCAATTAGATCGTAGATCGCATCGCAACTGAGTACGCTCTCGATACAAATACGCAGTTTGACTTCCCAGCCGTCCGCCGCTTGGCGAACCAGTGCTGTCAGCTCTTCTGCAGCCGTTAAAATTTGCCGGCCTTGCTCAAGGACCAAGCGGCCAATGGCGGTGAGTTCTGCTTTACGTCGACTGCGATCAAAGAGCTCAACACCCAGATCCTCTTCGAGCTTATTGACGGTATAAGACACCGCTGAGGGGACACGGTGTAACTCTTCAGCCGCCGCAGCAAAACTCTGGCGGCGCTCGATTGCGTCCAGGGTCTGCAGTGCATCTAAAGTAATAAGTAAAGTCATGCTTCAGTTTTCCAGGCCACAAAGATCCAATATTTACGACACTAGCGCTCAAAGCTTGAAAATACAATGCTTAGATAAATCAATATAGTTGATAGTATTTGCTGATAGTTCTATGGCCAAGCTGCTGTATACACTGTGCTACAGCAGACTGTAGACAGCTGCAGTGAAGAGCAATCGGCAAGAGCGTTAGCCGATAACTAAAAGCACGCTAGTAAGTGAGAGCGCAACTGATTTTGCGTCTCTATTCAGAACCTTTGTCCCGTTTGCTAGGACGTCTCTGCTTGCTATTGAGCATCCTGGCTGTTCCATGGCGAGGGGCTTCGCACAGTCATAAATACCAATTCGGTTGATGGTTTCATGGTGCTGTCCTGTTGAATGAATGCAAGGGCAGCATAGCGATGGGAGCACGGCGAGAGGTCGCTTACAGGGCGACAAGTCAAAATGGGTTGTTTATCAGTGACTGAGCGTTGAATCTGCAGCAGGTGATCTACTGCGCATATTTTATTTTAGCTATGAGCTTGTTAGCAGCCCAATAAAGCCTGCTCGTACTGGAACAACACCTCGTTGATTTGGAAAATATCGTATAACTGCTGGGTGATAAAAAACTCAATGATCACATCAAACTTTTGACTGTGGGTTAGGGCATAGCCAGCGTGGTTGAGCAATTGCTCAGTGGCTTCAAGATCCAGTTCCAAAGCAATCGCTAAAGCGAGGATAGTGCGCTTGCTGGGAACATAGCCGTTGCCAGTGCGGATTTTTGAAAACAGTTTGCGACTGAGATTGGCTTTTTTATACACTTCGACTTCAGTTTTGTGGCTGGCCTTGATTAACTGCAGCAAATGCACTTCAAAGGGCTGCTCTAACTCAAGTGTTTGATTAAAGCTTTTTACCGACTCCTTAACAGTGTGCTGCTCATCCTGATCAAACAGCTCGCTGTTGTCTAAGAGCTTATCCAAACAAACAGGGCCAATACGGTTAAATATCTGCCCAGATTCATCAATATGGTGCTGATCAATATAGCTGGCGACGTTGCTTAGCAGTGTCTGATTCGGACTGTAATTACTCTTATCAAAGACCACCAAATATACGGTTATCTCTACGTCCTGTTGTGCTAAAAATGCTTGGATACTGCTGCGCGCTACTTGCAGGGCTTGTTCTTTAGGGTAGCCGTAGATACCCGAAGAAATCAGTGGAAAAGCAATACTCTGACACCGATGCTCCAGTGCCAGTTGCAGGGCATTCTGATAGGCGTGGCGTAACAACTGCTCGCTGCGCTTTGGGCTGTGCTGAGCATACACTGGGCCGACGGCGTGGATGACATAGTGGGCGGGCAAGCTAAACCCTGGGGTGATCACCGCAGCACCGGTTTGAACAGGGCTCAACGCAGCGCAAGCGTTTTGCATAGTCTCTGCACCCGCGGCAGTAAAGATTGCGCCACATACACCGCCACCCATGCTGAGTTCTGTGTTAGCGGCGTTGACTATGGCATCGACCTGCATATGTGTGATGTTATGACGAACAATGCACAGTGGCATGCTGATTCCTTAATATTGCAGTTTGGCTAATATCAGAGTGGTTATAGCTTAAGCCGGACTCTTAGATTGCGCAAAGTGGGCTTTAAAGCAAGCGGAGGCGCTCGACAGGTGCTAGCGTTAAGAGGCTTAAATGAGTCACGGGTCCTTACTTCAGTTTTTCTGAACATTAAAGTCAAATCATTCCGTTATTATTTAGCAATCCATTCAACTATAGTAGTTACATCGAACAACAGAACTGATACGACTTTATACAAGTGAACTATAGAGCGTAGCAGATCATCAAATGTATTACAGGCACGTTAGAAGAAAAACGCTTTCAGCGTGCATCCAAACAAAAATAAATGGAGGCTCCATTATGGGCTTATTAGTAGACGGTCAATGGCATGACCAATGGTACGACACCGATTCCACAGGCGGTAAATTCGAGCGCAGTGAGTCACAATTTCGCAACTGGGTCACCGCTGATGGCAGTGCGGGTCCGAGCGGCGCAGCAGGCTTTAAGGCGGAGACGGGATGTTATCATTTATATGTTTCTTTAGCCTGCCCGTGGGCGCACCGCACCCTGATCTTGCGTAAGTTAAAAGGACTGGAGTCGATGATTTCAGTTTCAGTGGTCAACCCTTATATGCGTGAGCATGGCTGGACTTTTATCGAAGATAAAGGAGTCGTGGCTGACCCGCTGTTTCAAGCCAAGTATATGCACCAGATTTATACCAAGGCAGATCCTAAATACAGTGGTCGAGTGACCATACCTGTACTGTGGGATAAACAGCAAAATGTCATGGTGAGCAACGAATCATCTGAGATTATTCGCATGTTCAACTCGGCTTTTGACGAGATTGGTGCGAAGCCTGGCGATTATTATCCTGAGGCGTTGCGTGCCGAGATTGATAGCATCAACGCGCATGTGTACGACAACATCAATAACGGTGTCTACAAAGCGGGTTTTGCCACCAGCCAAAAAGCCTACGAGCTGGCAGTGTTCCCCTTGTTTGAGGCATTGGATGAACTGGAACATCGCTTAGCAAAAAACCGTTACCTGTTAGGTGATCAGGTCACTGAAGCTGATTGGCGTTTATTTACCACGCTGATTCGTTTTGATGCGGTCTACCACGGACATTTCAAATGCAATCTTAAGCAGATCGAAGATTACCCGAATCTTGCTGGCTATATGCGCGAACTCTACCAATGGCCGGGGGTGGCGGAAACGGTAAACATGGCTCATATCAAAGAGCATTATTACCGCAGTCACGACACCATCAACCCGACCGGTGTAGTGCCAGCAGGACCGGTGTTAAATTTTGAGCGCCCACACGGACGCCAGTAACTGCTTCATCTGTCGAGGTAACTGAGCAGACGCTTGATGCTGCTCCGTTACTGCACAGCAACTCAGTGCTTGAAGACGCTTATGCAAGCTTTACAATTTGCCGCAACCGGTTTGCTCGATACGCTGCAATTGCGCCAGATGCCTAAGCCGGTGCCGGCTGCGGGCGAGGTGTTGGTTGAGGTGCGGGCGACAGGGGTCAACCCCAGCGACATTAAAAATGTACAGGGCTTATTTCCTTACACCACTACTTCGCGTATTCCCGGGCGGGACTTTGCCGGAGTGGTGGTTGCCGGGCTAGAAGAATTGCTCGGCCAAGCCGTGCCGAAGTTGTGCAGAGCTTGCAAGCGCAAGGCATCACAGTGTTTGAGCTCAGCGAAGAAGGGCAGTTGCCTGAGCAAGCCCGCGAGCATTTTCAGCAGCAAGCGCCCGAAGTGATTTTTGAAACCACAGGTTTTTGGTTGGCAGCGGCAGTCAATAGTGTCGATACCTTTGGCCGTGTGGCGATTATTGCCGCACCTAAGGATGGCTTGATCAGTTTGTCGTCTTTAAATCTATACCGCCGTGACGGCTCCATTGTTGGGATCAACTCACTGCTGTACAGCCTAGAGGACTGCGCGCAAATGCTGACGCAAATCGGTGGGGCATTTAACGCAGGCTTACCAGTGCCCAATGGTTTTATTGAATTGCCGCTGGCTGATGCCGTAGCGGCTTACCAGCAGGTTAGCGCCTGCGCTTCCGACAAGATTGTGCTGATTCCCTAAGTGACTGCTGGCCAGAATTATCTTTAATAGGAGGCTCAAAAGTGATTGAACTACGACCTTATCAAGAGCTTGGCGGCGCTCAGCATGGTTGGCTGGATACGCGCCACCATTTCTCCTTCGCCGATTATTACAACCCTGAGCGGATGCACTGGGGCCAGCTTAGAGTGTGGAATGATGACACTATTGCCGCACGTTCAGGCTTTCCACCGCACCCACACCGCGATATGGAAATCATCACCTATGTGCGCAAAGGTGCCATTACCCATGAAGACAATTTGGGTAACCGCGGCCGTACTGCTGCAGGGGATGTGCAGGTGATGAGCGCGGGCACTGGCATTGCTCACAGCGAGATGAATGAAGAAGACGAAAGCACGCAGATTTTTCAGATCTGGATTATGCCCGATGAGAAAGGCTTGCCACCGACTTGGGGTACTAAACCCTTTCCTAAGGGCAAGCGCAGCGGATCCTTTGTCACCCTGGCCAGCGGTTTAGCTAACGATCCTGAGGATGCCTTACCCATTCGTGCCAATGCGCGATTGGTGGCAGCCACTTTAACCGCAGGGCAAAGTGCAAAATATCAAATTACACCAGGGCGTAAAGTGTATTTAGTACCTGCCAGCGGTCAAATTGAGATTAACGGCGTAGTGGCCAAAGCCGGTGACGGTGTGGCAATCACCGATGAGCGGTTATTGACCGTTAGCGCTCAACAGGACAGCGAAATTGTTTTAGTGGATGTGGCCAACCGGATGCTCGTGAGTTGACTATTGCTCGTCACCAAGGTGCGCACGTTGCTAAAAATGCCGCTAAACTTAAAGCGTAATACGTTAGCTTAGCGTTTTAGCAAGAGCCATACACCTCAAGTAAGAGGGTATGGCTCTTTTTTTGCTGTTTGAAAAGGCTTTCTCAACACCTTTATTAATGACGTCATGGATAGTTAGAGCTCTTCTAGAGTCTTAGAGGTGTCAGCGCAAATCATTGCTTGAATACAGGCTGAAACAATATGAATATAGCAAGAGTTATAGGTGTATCAACCTCACTGCTGACCTTAATCGGTTTGATCCACCTATTAGCTGCGGATTCCCAAGCACCTGTACTTCAGTGGCCCTATGAAGCCTATCAAGGCTTAGTCTTTACTTTAGGCTGGGGTTTTGGCGTCCCGGAAAGCATCAGTTATTTGGTTGCTGCTGTGCTGGTGATTTCTGTACTTGTGGTGTGCTATTTGCTCGGGCATAAGCTGGCCCAGTGTGTGTTTACTTGCAGTAAGAAGTAAGCTTTAAGCTAAAGCGTATCCTTAGCTGTCCTCACCGGCTAAACACAATATGCAGATGTATACCCTGTGAGGTGAAGGTAAAATGTAATGAAAGAAATTCAGCGACCGGTCAATTCTCATCAGGCATATCATGCCCATATTTATTTTGAGCAGGAAACATTAGCTTTTGCTACTGCGCTCTGTAAGCAAGTCGGTGAAAAGTTTGCTCTTAAAGTAGGCCGTATTCATCAGCGACCGGTTGGCCCTCATCCTAAGTGGAGTTGCCAAATCTCGTTTGGCGCAGCTGATTTTGATCAATTGGTGCCTTGGTTGGAAGCCAATAGAGCCGGCCTCTCTATCTTAATCCATGCTTTAACTGACAATGATTTAGACGACCATACGCTCTATGCTTATTGGCTTGGAGACAGTCATAGCCTTGATGTGTCGATATTTGCGGGCTGACTCAGTGGAGCAGAAACATTATGTTGTGCACAGCTTAGCTAATCTATAGCGCAGCAATACAGGTGGCGAGCAAACTTTACAGGGGGTATTGTGGTGAAAAATCAGTCAGATCATGCAGCTCAAGCTAAGGCCAGCCGGGCATTTAAGAAAGCTAAGAGTAAGGCTGAAGAATATGTCAATGATGCGGAAAAACTGAATAATCTTCTTGATGATGCGGCCAACAAAGCAACTGATAAGCTCGGTGCATTGGCTACTATCTGGACTCAACTGAGCGCCTGCTTGCGCTTGCTGAGAGCTTATGCAAAAGGTACTTACCGAGAAATTCCATGGTATTCATTGGTGATGATTGTTTCTGCAGTGATTTACTTTGTTATGCCAATCGATCTGATCCCAGATTTTATTGTCGGCTTTGGTTTGCTCGACGATGCTGCGCTACTGGGCTGGGCGGTAAAGACCTTTAGCTCTGATATTGATAAATTTTTAGCGTGGGAGACGGAACAAGATATTTAGCTCAGCTGTGATATTTTCCTAAGCCCTCTTAGCCATAAGGTCATCATTGCCAGTTTAAATAGTGTCTACTGCCCTGGTTGATTTCTCAGCAAGGCGATTTCCATACTGTCATTTAACCAAATCAAACAAACTATATGCCAGCGGTAAGCGGGCTGCGCCGTTAAAATCAGCTGATTAAACAGCTGGTGGACGATATTTTTCAAGGAGAACTTTGTGCACATCGGTATTTTAACTTTCACTTTTTCCCTTCCAGGTTGCAGCTCTTTGAAAGAGAAACGTCAGCGGGTCGGTGGCTTGCACGAACGTTTTGGCCGCAATCCAGCGGTGGCGGTATGTGAGAGCGGTGAGCTTAATCGGCATGATGCCAGTGAGTGGTCGTTTGTGCTGGTGGGAACCACTAAGCGGGAGGTTGAATCCCTCAGCAGCCAGATCGAAGATAAGGTACAGCGCACAGTAGAAGGGCGGGTGATGGATGTTAGGCGCGAGTTTCTCTAGCTTGGGGTTTTGCTGGCAGGTATGCGAGCAGGACTCTAAAGGGTTGCATGCTTGTTTTGCAATTCGCGGTTCTGTGGACCGCTGGTACAGAGGTTGTGGGGCGGTACGCACAGTGCTCGTGGAGCGCTTCTACAGGGCTGCACATTTGCTTTCGCTTTTTGTGCTGGCCAACGTGGACCGCTGGTACAGAGATCTTGGAGCGGCACGCACAGTGGTTGTGGGCTCCACTGTACAGTGGGCTGGGCCTGCCTAGGCTGCTTCGTAGAGGAGCTGCCGCAGTATTCTTGAAACCAACTTGGTGTGCTTTTGTTAGCTTTAAGCCGTATTAGTGGCTTGCTTATATATTCAATATAGTTATGAATAAATCTTTTTATATTCTTTTGAGATTGCACGGTGCTGTTGCATAGTGATCGCCACTAACCCATTACTGAGAACGCACCCATGAGTATTCAATTAGGCGATATCGCCCCAGACTTTGCACAAGAATCCAGCGAAGGCTTAATTAATTTTCACCAATGGCTGGGTGACAGCTGGGGTGTTTTATTTTCCCATCCTGCAGACTTCACCCCGGTGTGCACCACTGAGCTGGGCTTTACCGCCAAGTTAAAAGATGAATTTGCCGCGCGTAATGTGAAGGCCATTGCATTATCTGTGGACCCGGTGGATTCTCACCATGAGTGGATTAAAGATATCAACGAAACGCAAAATACCCTGGTTAATTTCCCCATCTTGGCCGATGACGATCGTAAAGTATCTGAGCTGTATAATCTGATTCACCCCAATGCGGATGACACTTTAACCGTACGCTCACTGTTTGTGATTGATCCGAATAAAAAAGTGCGTTTGACCATTACCTACCCAGCCAGCACTGGACGTAACTTCCACGAAATCCTGCGAGTGATTGATTCACTGCAGCTGACTGATAACTATAAAGTGGCCACTCCAGCAAACTGGGAAGATGGTGAAGAGGTGGTGATTGTGCCATCCATTCAAGATCAGGCTGAACTGGACGAGCGTTTCCCGAAAGGTTATCGCGCGGTTAAACCCTACTTGCGTTTGACCCCACAACCGAACCGATAAGGCAGATAACCTTTGGGCTGTAGAGCAGCGACAAGATGCTATGCAGCTAACAGGCTGGACAAGGAGAAGGCTAATGAACAGCGCAACTGAAGTGCGTTATTTAATCGTACCCGGCTGGCATGGATCGTCTGCTGAGCATTGGCAGTCCCATTGGCAGCAGGTCTTACCGGAATGCAGCCGCGTAGAGCAAGAAGATTGGTTATTACCCCAGCGTCAAGCGTGGGTTACACAGCTGGAGCGTCAGCTTAAGGCAGATCGGCGGCCGGTGGTGTTAATCGCCCACAGCTTGGGGTGTGTCACCGTCGCGCATTGGGCGGCACAAGCGTCAGCTGCTTTATTGACGCAGGTCCGCGGCGCACTGTTAGTTGCTCCGGCAGATGTTGAACGTGCGGATTGTCCGGCGGCACTGCAAAACTTTGCCCCTGTGTCACGGGCACCCTTGCCGTTTCCCAGTGTATTGATTGGCTCCAGTAATGATCATGCTGCAACTGCACAACGTGCTCTGCAGTTTGCCCATTGGTGGGGCAGTGATGCAGCGATCTTGCCGCAAGCAGGGCATATCAATGTGCAGTCAGGCCATCAGCGTTGGGAGCAAGGTTTTGCTTGGTTGTACCGATTGCAAGAGCGCAGTGACAGCCAATATCAGCGCAGGGCTTAAAGTTGTCTTAACTGAGCTAGGCTCAAAATATACCGTTGCCACTGTACAAAGTATCCCGCACTTCAGCAGCTAGAGTCACCGCGATTAGTGCAGCGCCTGCGCGCTGATGCAGAGTCGCGAGAAAAATGACCTAGAGCGCAGTTGTTTTTCAGCCCAAGCTTTTGAGTTTTTCGGCGATACAGCTGCACAATACTGCATCGCCAAGTGATTGAGCTCAGATCAGTCCTTGTTCCGTTGCAGCTGATCTTTAAGCTGAGTCGGCAGTTGGCGAATAATCAACATATCGCGCTCTGCATCGTACTCGACCTTAGAGCCCAATAAGTGTGATTCAAAGCTGATGGAAATACCTTCAGCACGGCCAGTAAAGCGTCGAAAAGCGGTTAAAGTGCGCTTATCTGCGGGAAACTCAGGGGATAAACCATAATCTTTATTGCGAATATGGTTGTAAAAAGCCTGCGGATTGTCTTCGTCCAAAGCTTCCGATAAGCCTTCAATACTGACCACTTCACCGCGGCGTGATTGGGTATTGGCATAACTGGTTAGGTTGTCGGTTTTTTCCCGTGCTTGCTCTTCCGGCAGATCTTCACTTTCGACAAAGTCACTAAAGGCTTTGAGTAAGGTGCGGGTTTCGCTAGGGCCATCAACCCCTTCTTCGCAACCTAAGAAATCACGGAAACCATCAATAACTTTTTTGCCGTTCTTACCTTTTAAAAAGGAAATGTACTGTTTGGATTGTGGGTTGTTTTGCCATTCCGACAGGTTAATTCGTGTGGCCAAGTGCAGCTGACTTAGATCCAAGTGGCGTGCAGGATTGATATCCAGCTCTGAGGTTACCACCATGCCATCGTTGTGTTGTAACACAGCAATAACCAGATAATCAGTCATGCCTTGTTGGTAATGGGCAAATAGCACATGACCTGACAGGCTGATATTGGCTTCTTCTAAGTGTTTTTTTAAGTGTTCCAGCGCCTGTCGGCTGAAACCAACAAAATCAGACTGTTCGCTCAGGTAACTATTGAGCCAGTTTTGCAGCGGCCACTGATTGTTGTCTGGATGAAATAAGCCCCAAGCTTTACTGGGTTTGGCATTGTAGCTATCGTTTAAATCTGCCAGCACATGTTGTACTGCGCTGGAGTTGGGCAGGACGTCTTCACGGGTTTGCACTGTAGCAGGGCTGTCATCAGGCTTTTTATCAATAAAGTGAACAATGCAATTGTAAATCGACATACTGGTTTACCTTTACTTAATACAAATAAAGCCGCGTCCCGCTGCAGGCAAAGTGCGCAGCGAGACGGTAAGCAAGGAGAGGTTATAGGTTTGACTGATCTGCTTTGAGTTGCTGTAGGCGTTCGAGCACAAAACCCACATGCAGGTGCAGCTCATAGAGTTCGCTGGTGTAAGACAATGGTACTTCCACCGTGGCCAGCTCGTTTTGTAAATTACTTAAGCGCTGAATTTCATCATCGATATGCTCAGGCAGGGTTTGATTGCTGAGGCGTTTATCCACGTCCCTAAGGTATTTGTACCAGCGATAAATCCGTGCACGAATTCGCCAGCGATAAATGGGTCCAGCCACTTTAAATATGGGAAACAGCAGCACCAATAAAGGAATCACTAAAATAATATAGCGGTCGGCTAATGAAGCAATTCGAAACGGCAGGAAGCGTTGCAGCAGCGGCAAGCCTTCGTTGTGGAAATATTCTGCCTCAGGCAAGGTGGCAAAGTCATGGGGTAAGTTTTTCGGCCAGGACTCAGGGGCGTCAATCAATGAGCCAGCGCGCATAACTTCTTGAGCAGAAACTAAAATCAGAGCGGTGAGAGCTGGATGAAAAGACTCATTAGCCATCAGCATAGCCACTGGGCTCAGGATGGTGATGTCTTTATGCGGCTGATTCGTGGCGATATTCAGCAAGCCTTGGCCAACTTCAATTTCGGTAATAAAAGGTAGGCGGGCACGGTAAGCCGCAGCTTGGCTAAAGTTGATCAGTTGCAAATCAGGGTGGCTGGCGGCCTCTTGAATTAAAGGGCTTTCAGCAGGGCCCAAGAAGAATGCTGCATCGAGCTTATTGTCGAGCAGTTCGGATAAAGCTTTTTGACCATTGTATCTGAGCCATGTCTTAGGCAAGTTTTCACTATCGATTTCACTTGCTTGAAGCATTGGATCCAGCGCCATGCGAATACCGCCAGTGTCACTGCCCACAGCGGTGCGCAGGGGTATAAGATCATTGAGGGTGTTGATATTCATATCTGCGCGGGCAAATAACCAGAGGGGCTCTTGGAATACAGCACCGAGGTTATACAGTTCTTTACGTTGCTCATGGCTCATCTCAAGCTCTTGCCCACTTTGCATAAGGGCAAGGTTGATACCGCTGTTGCTGTCCAATAATAGTTCGGCGTTATTCCGTGAGCCTTTACTGTTAACCAGCTTAAGTTCAAAGCCCTCTTTAGCCAGTTCCGCCTTCAGCTTTTCAGCAAACTGTGCATAGCTACCCTCAACGCTGCCAGTGCTCATGGTGGCGTGCATGGGTGGCGGCGGGGCAACAAAATAGAACAAGGCGGTAACCAGCGCGGCAATGACTGGCACCAACCATAAGTTAGCGCGCAGCATAATGGAGAAATCTTTTAGGATGCGATTCATTAACAGTCCTTACTGTATGCCTGTTATTATTTTTTAGTGTTTCTACTGCGCGGGATGCCAAAACGCTGACGACGCTCCCATAAACATTTACGACTAATGCCCAGTTTGCTGGCCAAATCTGTTTCGGTCATGTGATCTTGATGCTCAAGAACAAAACGCTGAAAGTAGTCTTCCAAGGATAATGCACTGGCGGCAGTCTCAGGCTCAATGGCTTCTTTTGCCGCTGTTGTTTCATCTAGGGCAGCAGCACGGGCGCTTTTTTCTTCCGCTAAATCCACATCAATCCCCATCAGTTCAGTGGTGACCTGATTACCTTCGCAGAGGATTACCGCGCGCTCCAAGGCATTCTCTAACTCACGCACGTTACCTGGCCAGCTGTATTTTTGCAGCGCGCGCTTGGCTTGTTCGGTAAAGCTCATGGGCTCTTTACCCATGCTGATACGTTGGCGTTCCAGCAGGGTATCAGCTATTTCTAGCACATCTTTTTCTCGATCCCGTAAAGGGGGTAAGTGCAGCGCTATGACATGTAAGCGGTAGTATAAATCCTCACGGAAGCCGCCGGTTCTCGCTAAGTTTTTTAGATCACGGTGGGTCGCTGCCACTAAGCGCACATCGACTTTTTTCGATTGCACTGAGCCCACACGGCGAATTTCACCTTCTTGCAATACCCGCAGTAAACGCGCTTGTGCTTCCAGTGGCAATTCACCAATTTCATCCAGAAACAGTGTGCCGCCATGGGCTGCTTCAACCAGTCCTGCGCGAGCAGATGCTGCACCGGTAAATGCGCCTTTTTCATGACCAAAAAGCTCTGACTCAATCAGAGTTTCTGGAATGGCCGCACAGTTTACCGAAATCATCGGTGCCTTGGCACGATCTGATAAATTGTGGATGGCTCGGGCAACCAGCTCTTTACCTGTACCTGATTCGCCTTGAATCAACACGTTGGAGTTGGTCGGCGCCACTTTGCGGATCTTAGCGTACAGCGCTTGCATTGCTGCACTGCTGCCGATAATGCCGATATCTGAGTTGCCCACTGCTGCGCTTTCAGGAGCAACCTGTTCGCCGTCACTGTCTAACCTGGTGACGTCTTGGTGGTCTTGAATAATACGGGCAACGGTTTGCAGCATTTCATCATGGTCAAAAGGTTTAGCAATGTAATCAATTGCTCCCAAACGCATGGAGTCCACTGCGGAGCGCAGGCTGGCGTAACTGGTCATAATTAATACAGGCCGTGGTGCGGCCAATTTAATCATTTCTGTGCCGGGCGCACCTGGTAAGCGCAAGTCGCTGATCACCAAGTCAAACGAGGTGATTTGGTGTTGCTCTTGGGCTTCCTGAACAGAACCTGCTTCGCTGACTTGATAGTGATTGCGCTCAAGCAAGCGGCGCAAGGCTGAGCGAATAATGGGTTCATCTTCAACAATCAAAATATGATGCATTGTCACTCTCTATAAAGATTCAGTATGCAGGGTTGTGCTCTAGTTAAGCAGTTCATCGCAAACCCTTGGTTACTGGGCTGGAGGATAGGTCGTGGCGCGGTAAACTGATCCGGAAGCGAGTACCGCGCTGCAATTTAAGGTCAGCCGGACTGTCCACTTGAATATCGCCCTGGTGCTCCTCAATGATCGAATATACCAACGCAAGTCCGAGTCCTGTGCCTTGTCCAGGGTCTTTAGTGGTGTAAAAAGGTTCAAATAAGTGCTCTAAACTGGCGCTACTAATACCACCGCCCTGATCCTCGATAGATAACTCTACCTGAGAATGAGTGGCCTTTGTACGGATATAGATCTGCCCCAACTCAGGGCTGGCATCACGGGCGTTCGATAATAAATTAACCAATACCTGCGCCAGACGCTGGGGATCACCGAGGGTCCAGTGCTGGGTATTACATAGATTAAAAAAGTGTACCGTTTTTTCCAGTTTATTTAAATTAAGCAAATGAATGGCTTCGCTGGTTACATCAAACAGGCTAACAGGTTCGTAGCTATCCTGTTGTTGCTGACCTGAATGTGAAAAGCTCATTAAAGACTGCACAATGCGTGAGACACGCTTGGTTTGCTCAACAATTTGGCTGCTGATTTCAGTGATTTCTGCATCTTCATCACGCTCATAGCGTAAGTTTTGTGCCAGGCAAGCGATGCCAGTAATGGGGTTACCAATTTCATGGGCAACCCCGGCAGCCAGTCGGCCAATTGAGGCCAGACGCTCAGAGTGGACTAATTTATCTTCGAGTAAGCGGGTCTGGGTAGCATCTTCAACCAACAGCACCAAACCGCTGGCATCGATTGCTGCAGGCTCATCAATGGCGGCTTTATGTAAGTTTAACCAGCGTGATTGATAAGGACCGTGCAAGGGGTGCTTGTAAAGGTGCGCGCTGCGGCCTTGAGCAAACTCCATTAACAGCGTGCGCCACGGCTGATCAATAGTGTTGAGCCGTGAGCCCACAACTCGCGTGGCAGTAATTCCGGTGAGGTCTTCTAAGGCATGGTTCCACATTAAGATCTCATAGTCCTTGGCCAGTGAGCAGACGCCCATGGGTAGATCTTGCAAGGTTTGCCTGTGGTAACGGCGTAAAGTATCTAACTCTGCAGCCAGTCCGGTTAAGCGTGACTGATAGTCTTCTAAACGACTTTCAATAAAGTGAATATCACCGCTGGTATAGGTCTCACTGTCCTCTTTTAAAGGTAAAAAGGTGTCGACCAAATCCTGCGCTACACTGGGCCCCATTAAACCTGACAAGTTGGCTTCAATACGGCCGCGCAAACGGCGTAAAGCAACAGGGCGACTTTCATCAAAGGGGAGTTTTAAGTCTTTTAACGCTTTTTCAACTTCCCGTTGTGCAGTAATTGCACCAAGCGGTTTTGCCAGTTCAGTGACCAGCTCTTGCGGATTGGTTGCATATAACTCACGGCGCCGCTCAGCATGACGGGTATTGTTTATGGCGCAAGCCTGCGCAGCACTTTGTTCTTCTGCGCTGGTACGGGTGAGCAGTGAAACCAAGATCAGTGCTGCGCAGTTGGCTATCAGTGAGGCAGTAATTGATAAATGCCATCTGCTGCCACCAAACAAAAGGGTGGAATCAATCAAAGATAAATAGAGCTTGTCGAGACCGCTCAACATGGGTAACAGCATGCCAACAGTCCAGACCAGTATTCCGGCGATTGCACCACTGATAAAGCCATAGCGGTTGGCTTTTTGCCAATACAGCGTGGCCAGTACGCCGGGTAAAAACTGTAAAGCAGCAAAGAAGGCAACTAAACCTAGATTGGACAAGTCCTGTTCGGAGCGTAGAAGCAAGTAAAAGCTATAACCTGCTAAAACAATAGCAATAATTAATCCACGCCGTACCCACTTAAGCCAGCGGTAAATATTACCGTTGGCTGGCGGTTGGTACAAAGGTAGCACAATGTGATTCATCACCATGCCCGACATGGCCAAAGTGAGTACGATAATGACACCGCTGGCTGCGGATAATCCGCCCATAAAAGCCAATAAGGTCAGGCGTTCGCTGTTGACGGCTAAGCCTAAACCTAAAGTGAAATACTCTGGTGAAGTGGGTGCATTGAGCTTTAAGCCAGCCCATAAAATTGGCAGGATCGGCAGGCTCATCAGCAGCATAAATAAAGGTACGCCCCAACTGGCGGTGATCATTGCTCGCCGATTTAGGTTCTCGGTAAAAGTCATATGATACATATGTGGCATCGCTATGGCTGAGGCAAAAAACAGTAGCAATAAGATTCGCCATGGGCCTTCTTCCAAAGGCAGCCTAAGGTTGTCAAGAATCTCGGGGTTGTGTGATAACCAAGTATCGAGTCCGCTTGGGCCATCAAATACCACAAAGAGCGCATAAGCACCTATGGCTAACAAGGCCAACAGTTTCACTAGAGATTCAAAAGCAATGGCAAACACCAGCCCTTCATGTTTTTCACGGCTGGCGATATGTCGAGCACCAAATAAAATGGAAAATAAAGTAATTAAAATACAGAAAGCCAAAGCAACATATTCTTGAATGGGCTGCTCAGTGATAATGCTAATGGTATCGGTGACAGATTGAATCTGTAGCGCCAATAAAGGTAGTGCCGCCAGCAACATACCAACAGAGGTTATTGCACCGACCCAACTGCTTCTAAAGCGGAAGGCCATTAAGTCAGCTAAGGATGAGAGCTGGTGGGTGTGGGTCAAGCGTAAAATAGGATAAAGCAGTACCGGCGCCAATAAAAATGCACCGGATAAGCCTAAGTAAATGGCTAGAAAGCCGTAGCCGTATTGATGGGCGAGGCCTACAGCACCAAAGAAGGCCCAGGCACTGGTATAGACGCCTAAAGATAAAATATAGGTGATGGGGTGGCGCACAATCCGGCTGGGTACCCAACCGCGCTCGGTGGCCCAAGCCACGCCAAACAAGGTGAGCAAGTAGGTGGTGCTGATTAGGATCAGCTGGCTGAGGCTAAAACTCATCGGCATCGTCTCGGCTTTGCAGTATAAAAGTGAGTCCAATTAGACTGAGCCACAATAAATAGGGGCGATACCAGACACTATCTGCTGTTGTCCACCACTCCATGATGGCCGGTGAAAACAGATAAATACTAACAACTAAAATAAGGACTAAACGATAAATGTACATCTGGCTACTCAACACTCAAGTGTCACCGATAGTAACCAAGCACGCGGCAGTCTGCCACACTTAACTACAGCAGACTGCGGATTTAGCGCACGAAATGACCTTGACGCCGCTCAATTCTAAACTCCAGGGTGCTGGCACGGTAGCCTGCTCGGAAACTTGGCACAGGTAAGCACGATTGCCATTCAGCATTCGGTGCTAATGGGCTTGAACTGCTGTAGTGGTATTCGGCAAATAAGCTTTCAACCAGATTGGTGCTTTCCCCCGGGCGGTAGGCTGCGATGCGCCAGTTTAAATCTTTTAGGGTTTTATCGGTATTGTTACGTAATTGCACAAGCAGTGGCGTGTCAGGAGAACACTGGCTTGGCATATAGCTGATGTGCATATCCAGCTGATCGAGCAACTGTTGATTGCTGCGTTCATCCACAACCAGCCACGCAGCAATACTGCCCAATACCAGCAAGAATGGCACACCAATGGCTAGGGTGCGTTTTGGATAACGTAATAATAGCCCCAACCAAGTGAGAGGTATTAAAGCCGGCGGTAACATAGGTTAATCCTCAGGTTGATCACGTAAAAAGACCAAATGATCGGGTTTAGATTGCTCTGCGCTGTAGTAATAACCCTGTTCAGTAAAGTTTTTTAACGCCTCCACCGAATCTATTTTATGCTGGATAACGTAGCGAGCCATAACCCCACGGGCTTTTTTTGCATAAAAACTAATGATTTTATATTGATCGTTTTTTAGATCTTTGAAATCAACATTAATCAAAGTGCCATTCAGTTGCTTGGGTTTTACCGCTTTAAAATACTCGTTAGAGGCTAGGTTAAGTAACACGCTGGTTTTTTGTTCGGCCAAGCATTGATTCAGTGAATCGGTCAGACGCTCACCCCAGAATTCATAGAGGTTTTTGCCTTCAGAGTTCTCTAGGCGCGTGCCCATTTCCAGTCGATAGGGTTGCATTAAGTCCAGCGGACGCAGCACACCATAGAGACCGGATAAAATACGCAAATGCTGCTGGGCATAGTCAAAGTCAGCGGCACTTAAGCTGGCTGCGTCCAATCCAGTGTAGACATCCCCTTTAAAAGCAAGGATGGCTTGCCGAGCATTGTCTAGGGTGAACTCTGGTTGCCATTCAGTAAAACGTGCCACATTAAGACCGGCGAGCTTATCCGACAGTTTCATCAGCTTAGCCAGCTCACTGGGCGAGAATTCGCGCAGTATCTCAATCAGTTGACTGGATTGCTCGAGAAAACGTGGCTGGCTGTACTTTTCAGTGGCCAAAGGACTGGTGTAATCCAATGTTTTTGCTGGGGAAATAACCATTAGCATAGAATCAGATCCTTGTAATACGGCTGCCAGCATGGGGCAGGCAAGCGGATAAGCGGACAATATGATGCTCAGTATACAAGCTATCGGGCTCGATAGGCGCTGCCTTCACAGCAATTGGCCAGCAAATACACAGTAAATCTGCGATAATGGCCGGCTCAATATTGGATATGTATTAGTCGTTAATGAGCAAAAAATCTAATCAGCAGCAACTTCTTTCCCAGATTAAGCATGCTAAAAGTGCTGACCAATACCGCCTGCGTCGGCGGTTATTGTCGCTATTGAAGCAGCCTGAGCATGCCGAGCAGTTCGCAAAGTGGCGGCAGGATCTAGACCGCTCATGCAAGCAGGTGGAGAACCGTCGTCTAAGTATTCCGCGGATTACCTATGATGATAGTTTACCCATTGCTGAACGCCGTGATGCGATTAAGCAAGCTCTGGAAAAACATCAAGTGCTGATTATTGCCGGGGAAACCGGCTCAGGTAAGACTACTCAGCTGCCTAAGTTATGTTTAGAGTTGGGCCGTGGCACCCATGGCTTGATTGGACATACTCAACCCCGTCGTTTAGCCGCGCGCAGTGTGGCGGCGCGAATCGCCGAAGAAATAGGTACGCCGCTGGGTGAACTGGTGGGTTATCAGGTGCGCTATGAAGATCAGAGCCATGAGCGCACCTTGGTTAAGCTTATGACCGATGGCATTTTACTGGCAGAAACCGGTCGTGATCGATTTTTGCAACGTTACGACACCATTATTATTGATGAGGCCCATGAGCGCAGCCTCAATATTGATTTTTTATTGGGCTATATCAAACAGATTCTGCCACGTCGCCCGGATCTTAAAGTTATTATCACCTCGGCAACCATTGATCTGGAGCGCTTTTCAAAGCACTTTGATAATGCGCCGATTATTGAGGTCTCTGGCCGTACCTACCCAGTGGACACTTGGTATCGACCGTTGCTGGCCAGCCAAGATGAAGACGGTAACCCAGTTGAAGAGGATCTTAGCGTTGACCAAGGGATTCTCAATGGTCTGCTGGAAATTGCTGAGCATGAACGGCGTGAGAAACGTTTGCCCGGTGATGTGTTGGTGTTTTTACCTGGCGAGCGTGAAATTCGTGAATGTGCAGAAGTGTTGCGTAAAGCACAATTAAAGCACACTGCCATTTTACCTTTGTATGCACGCTTATCACCCAGCGAGCAGCAAAAAATCTTCCAGAGCAGTCCGGCGCGTAAGGTTATTTTAGCCACCAACGTTGCCGAAACCTCACTCACAGTACCGGGGATTCGTTATGTAATTGATAGCGGCACCGCACGGATCAGCCGCTACAGTTACCGAGCAAAAATTCAACGTTTGCCCATTGAAGCGATTTCCCGAGCCAGTGCTAACCAGCGTCAGGGTCGTTGTGGTCGGGTTGAGGCGGGTATTTGCATTCGTTTGTACAGTGAAGAGGATTATTTAGGCCGCCCAGAATTTACTGATCCAGAAATTTTACGTACCAACTTGGCTGCGGTTATTTTGCAGATGCTGCACTTGCGTTTGGGTGCCATTGAAAAATTTCCTTTTATTGAGCCGCCTGAAGGCAAGGCGATCAGTGATGGCTTTAATGTGCTGCAAGAGCTCAGTGCTGTCGACCGTGAAAGTCAACTGACTGATCTGGGTAAGCAGCTGGCCCGCCTGCCCATTGATCCGCGAGTAGGGCGCATGCTGTTGGCTGCGGCTGATGAAGGCAGTTTGCGTGAAATGCTGATTGTTGCCAGTGCTTTATCCATCCAAGATCCGCGGGAGCGTCCAGCAGATAAGCAGCAAGCTGCTGACCAAGCCCATGCTCCGTGGAAAGACCCTGATTCTGATTTTGCTGTACTGGTGAATATTTGGCGCGCCTTTGAAGAGCAGCGCCTAGCTTTAGGCAGTTCCGGCGTGCGCCGCTGGTGTCGTCAGCATTTTTTAAATTATTTACGCATGCGCGAATGGCGTGATGCGCATCGGCAGTTGACCTTAATTTGCCGTGAATTAAAGCTACCTTTTAATAATCAGCCCAGTGACTATGCCCAGCTGCATAAAGCTTTGTTAACTGGTTTGCTCAGTCAAATCGGGCAGAAAACTGAAGACAATGATTTCTTAGGCGCACGGCAAAGACGTTTCCATATTCACCCCTCCAGCACCTTGGGCCGTAAGCGTCCGCAATGGCTGATGGCGGCGGAATTGGTGGAAACCAGTCGCTTGTTTGCTCGGCTGGTCGCGCGGATTGAGCCTGAGTGGGCGGAAACTCTAGCTGAGCATTTAATTCGGCGCACCTATCTTGAGCCGCACTGGGAAAAGCGTCGCGGCCAAGTGGTGGCTTATGAGCAAGTGAGCTTATATGGCTTGATTATTATTGGCCGCCGCGCCGTGCATTATGGCCCCATTGATCCTGTGCTTAGCCGGGAAACCTTTATTCGCGAAGGCTTAGTGGCCAATGAAATTCTCAGTCGCGCCCACTGTTTACAGGCTAACCGCCAGTTATTAAAAACCTTGGATAAACTTGAAGCCAAAGCGCGCCGTCGAGATATTTTGGCCGATGAAGAAACCTTATTTGACTATTATGACCGGCATATTCCAGCCAATATTTATCAAACCGCCAGTTTTGATCGTTGGTACAAGCGCAACAGTGAGAAAAACCCTCAATTATTATTGATGACAGAAGAGGATGTGCTGGCTCGTGAAGCGACAGAGGTCACGGAAAATCAGTACCCCGATACATTGCAGTGGCAAGATATCCAATTGCCGCTCAGTTATCACTTTGAACCCGGCCATGAGCGTGATGGGGTCACAGTGACTATTCCAGCGCCACTTTTGGCACAAGTGCCGGAAGCGCTGTTGCAGTGGTTGGTGCCTGGTTTGCTTACAACGCGCTGTATTGCCATGGTACGCAACCTGCCAAAAGCAGTGCGTAAAAACTTTGTCCCAGTACCCGACTTTATTGCGGCGGCTTTAGAGGGGATGCCGTTTGCCCAGGGCTCACTAGTAGAAAACTTGAGTCAGCAGCTGTTACGCATGACTGGAGTGCGGGTCAGTGATGAGTTATGGCAGCAGGCCACTGAGCAGTTGGACGATCATCTGCGGATGAATATCAAAGTGGTGGATGCTGCCGGTAAGCGCTTGGGTGAGGGCCGTGATCTGGATGAGTTACGCCGACGCTTTTCAGGGGCCAGTCAACAGGCCTTGGCTGAGTTAAAACAGAAGAAAACTGAGCCCAAACAGGTTAAGAGTGATGCCTTTAAGGTTGCTGAGCAAAGCACTCATAAAGTGGCCGGCATGGAAATGACTGTTTACCCAGCATTGGTGGACACTGACGGCGAGGTGCAGGAAGGGCGTTTTTCCACTCCTCAGCAAGCGGATCAAGAACACCGCCGTGCGTTGCAACGTTTACTGCTGCAGCAATTGGTTGAGCCAGCAAAGTATTTACGCAGCCGTTTACCTGGGTTGACGGAGATGGCTTTGCTCTACCGCGATCTTGGTCGCATTGAAGCGCTAACAGAAGATATTCTCCTAGCCAGTATTGATCGCTGCATGTTGCAAGAGCTTAAAGTGCTGCCGCGCGATGCTGAGGCTGTGGCGAAAATTGCCGAGGCAAGACGCGGTGAGTTGGTTCCAGTGGCTGAGCATTTAGCTAAAACTGTGCTGCTGATTTTGCAACGTTGGCACGAGATTAAAAAGCGCTTAAAAGGGCGGGTTGATCTATCGATGGTAGTGGCGCTGAATGATATCAAAGCCCAACTGGCAGGCTTACTCTATGCTGGTTTTGTCCGCGCTACGCCAGCCCAGTGGTTGCAAGAATACCCGCGCTACTTAAAAGCCGTAGAGCAACGGCTGGAGAAATTGCCCAGTCAGGTGCAGCAAGATCGAGTCTGGACCATAGAATTGACCGGCTATATGGAGAAACTTAAAAAACGCCAAGAAAAGCATGCCCAAGAAGGCAAGTTTGATCAGGAGCTGGTGCTGTATCGTTGGATGCTGGAAGAGTATCGCGTGTCGCTGTTTGCTCAGCAACTGGGAACCAAAGTACCGGTGTCGGATAAGCGCTTAAGTAGGCAGTGGTCACAGGTGAGCGAATAAGCTGCTCTGTACATCGACTGGTAGGTCGTCCTTTTATGGGCGACATATACGCATATGTCGCCCTAAGTCTGTCGCCCTTGATGGGACGAGCTACAAAAGTGTCCTACGGGTGAAGACTGTTACTCAATTAAGCCGTCAGCGCGGAACATGGCTTTAATGCCACGTAAGGCTTGACGCGAGCGGTCAAGGTTTTCGATCAGAGCAAAGCGCACATAGTCATCACCATACTCACCAAAACCAACCCCAGGCGAAACACTGATTTTCGCTTCGGCCAACAGCTTCTTCGAAAACTCTAATGAACCCATCTCAGCATAGGCATCGGGGATTTTCGCCCAAATATACATCGAGGCTTTAGGTTTCTCGACCATCCAGCCGATTTCATGCAGGCCTTTCACCATCAGATTACGGCGTTGACGGTACTGCTCAACAATATCCAGCACACATTGTTGATCACCTTCCAGCGCAGCAATTGCCGCCACTTGCACTGGAGTAAAGGAGCCGTAGTCATGGTAACTTTTGATCCGTGCTAGAGCACTGACCAGTTCTTGATTGCCGACCATAAAGCCCACCCGCCAACCAGCCATATTGTAGCTTTTCGACATGGTGAAAAACTCCACTGCTACATCACGGGCGCCTTCCACCTGCATAATTGACGGGGCTTTCCAGCCATCAAAGACAATATCGGCATAGGCCAAGTCGTGAATAACAATAATGTCATGCTCACGGGCGAGAGCCACCACCCGTTCAAAAAAATCCAGTTCCACACATTGGGCCGTGGGATTGGAGGGAAAGCCGAGAATCATCATTTTCGGCTTAGGAGTGGATTCGCGAATGGCTTTCTCAAGTTCGAGGAAAAAATCCACCCCAGGAATTAACGGTATTGAGCGTACTTGCGCGCCGGCAATCACCGCACCATAAATATGAATCGGGTAGCTTGGGTTAGGCACCAGCACCATGTCGCCTTGGTCTAAAGTGGCGAGCATTAAATGGGCTAGGCCTTCTTTGGAACCGATGGTAACAATGGCTTCGGTCTCGGGATCCAGCTCAACCTCGTAACGTGTTTTGTACCAATTGGTGATGGCCCGACGTAGGCGTGGAATGCCGCGGGAGGTCGAATAACCGTGGGTGTCGCCGCGCTGGACCACTTGCACCAATTTTTCAACAATATGCGGCGGTGTTGAACCATCCGGATTGCCCATACTGAAATCAATAATGTCTTCACCGCGACGGCGGGCAGCCATCTTTAATTCTGCAGTGATATTGAATACATAGGGTGGCAAGCGATCAATGCGCGAAAAGCGCCGTGGTTGACGGATGTCAGTCATGTGAACCTCAAAAACGTAAGCGCCCAGAACCGTCTGAGCGACGCTGACTCATGCGTGAGTCAAG
>CAZEZR010000010.1:0-47640 GCA_964516465.1 uncultured Thiopseudomonas sp.
TCACGTTATATATCCACAATTAAAGATGGGCAGAAAGTCCAAGAGTATACCTCAATCATAAGCACTCCCGCAGTGGGCATTCGTCGTTACAGCGCAGATTATTGCTAGTTAATGGCATTAAAATGCTTAACACGCCGAAAAAACATGCTTAGCAGCACCTTGTTTGTGCGCCAACAGAGCTTTTATTTAGACTGTCCAGTTCTCACCAAGGCTATAACTTGACCCTGCACGGCAAAGACTCTAAAACAAAGACTCACTTGCTGACTGGCGAGCGCCACATGTCCAATAACACCCCGATAACAACTTTAACTGATTTGTTTAATGCACAGCAGCAGGCCTTTCAGGCACAGCTTATGCCCAGCGCTGAACAACGCATTGCGTGGTTACGTGCTTTACGTAAAGTACTCGTCAATGAACAAAAACTGTTGTGCGAAACCATTAGCGCCGATTTCAGCCATCGCAGTCATGCTGAAACCCTACTCGCCGAATTAATGCCCAGCCTTGAAGGCATTGACTATGCCTGCAAGCGCATTAAGCGCTGGATGAAACCGGTCAAACGTAAAGTCGGTATCGCCTTTCAACCGGCTTGCGCCAAAGTGGTTTACCAACCAGTGGGGGTGGTGGGGGTGATTGTGCCGTGGAATTACCCGCTGTTTTTAAGTATTGGTCCTTTAACCGGCGCGCTGGCTGCCGGTAATCGGGTGATGATTAAAATGAGCGAACATACCCCGCGTACTGCACAGTTACTCAAAGAGTTATTAGCTCGGGTATTTTCTGAAGATTTAGTCTGCGTGGTACAGGGCGAAGCAGATCTAGCTGCAGCTTTTTCTGAGCTGGCGTTCAATCACCTATTATTTACCGGTTCCACGCAAGTGGGTAAACAGGTGATGCGCGCCGCAGCCAAGAACCTCACGCCTGTCACTTTAGAGCTGGGCGGCAAATCACCGGCGATTATCAGCGCGCATGTGCCTTTAGCAGAAGCAGCCGAACGCATTGCCTTTGGCAAAATGGTTAACTCGGGGCAAACCTGCGTCGCGCCAGATTATATTTTAGTACCGGAAACGCGCGTGGATGAGTTTATCGAGGCCATGCGCAGCACAGTGCTTAAGTTCTACCCCAAGCTGGCTGATAACCCTGACTACACGGCAATTATTAACCCACAGCACCTGCAGCGCTTAGAAGAAACCCTTAACGATGCCACTGCCAAGGGTGCCCAAGCTATTCGCGTTCACCCTGAAGAGCAAGACCAGCGTTTACCCCTGACCTTATTGCGCAATGTCACCGATGAAATGCGGGTGATGCAAGATGAAATCTTTGGGCCAATCCTGCCCATTGTCAGCTACACAACCCTAGACGATGCTTTAGCCTATATTGCCCAACGTCCACGGCCATTGGCATTGTATTACTTTGGTTATGCGCGCGATGAGCAACAGTACGTGCTGCACAACAGCCATGCTGGCGGCGTCTGTATAAACGACACCTTACTGCATGTGGCCCAGCATGACTTACCCTTTGGCGGCATCGGCCCCTCCGGTATGGGCCACTATCACGCTCACGAAGGGTTTCTAACCTTTAGTCACAGCAAAGCAGTCTTTAGTAAGCAGCGCCTGAATGCCGCTAAACTGATTTACCCGCCTTACGGTGGCTGGCTACAAAAGTTAATTTTGAAATTTTTTGTACGCTAACCCATAGGCTGTAGACGAGGCGATACTATGCCCAATACTCTTGGCTCAAGCGAGCTTTCCCATCACGGCTTTCTTAAACAACTATCGATTTATGCTCTACCTGGTTTGCTCAGCCAAAAACTGATACAACAACTTGCTGTTTAGAATCAACAAATCCTGCTAATCCGTTGGCCGCGACAACTGGCGCAGCGTAGACTAACCACTCAATTCTGAGCTTTTCTGCATAGAGCTGATTGTTATTTAAGCATACCCCCTTCCACGCTTTACCGAGTGAGATACTGCATGTCCGTTTGGAGCTCATTTAAATCCCTATACTTTGCCACTTTACTGATGCTGCTAGGCTCAGGTTTGTTAAGCACTTACTTAGCCCTAAATGTGGCGGAACGTGCTGACGGTATCTGGGTGGGTGCGCTGATGACTGGCTTTTATTTAGGCTTGGTGTTGGGCGGCAAACTCGGCCACCGCTTGATTGCACGAGTGGGGCATATTCGCGCCTATGTTGCCAGCGCCGGAATCGTCACTGCGGCGGTATTAATCCACGGTCTGACGGATAATTTACCAGCGTGGCTGTTGTTACGGGTGCAAGTAGGCCTCGGCATGATGTGCATGTATATGGTGGTGGAGAGCTGGCTCAATGAGCAAAGCACCTCAGACGAGCGCGGCATGGTGTTTTCCGGTTATATGATGGCCTCCTACCTCGGCATGGTCTTGGGCCAATTGGTGCTGGCAGCGGTGCCCAATCTAAGTGGTAATTTACTTTTGTTTGTCGGCCTCTGCTTTGCTTTATGTTTGGTGCCGGTCGCACTGACTCGACGCATTCACCCTGAACCTTTGCACCCAGCCCCCCTTGAGCCGCGCTATTTTTTCCAGCGCGTCCCTTCGTCGATGATTACCAGTTTAATTGCTGGGGCAATGGTGGGTGCTTTTTACGGTTTAGCACCCTTATACGCCAGCCGTATTGGCTTATCGACCGATAAGATTGGTTTGTTTATGGCCAGCTCTATTGTTGCTGGTTTATTGATGCAAGGACCACTAGGCTGGCTCTCAGACCGCCTTGATCGGCCAACTTTGATCCGTTACATCAGTGGCGTGCTCATGCTTCTGGCCCTGCCGCAAGCATTTTTAACCGACTTACCCATATTGTTGATCTTTGCCGGTAGTGGCTTGACCGCAATCTTGTTTTTTAGCTTATACCCACTAGCAGTGGCTTTTGCCAATGACAATGTTGAAGCAGACAAGCGCGTTTCTCTCACCGCAGTACTGCTAACCACCTTTGGCGTTGGCGCCAGTATCAGCCCACTGTTGATAGGTGCGTTAATGAAGCAATTCGGACCCAATATGCTCTATGCCTCGTTGAGCGTATTGGCGTTACTGATTGTGGCTCGGGTACGGCGCCCAGCAGCAGAAGCCATCGAAGCACCTTGTGTCAGTGATGAAGCGCCCCTACAGCATATTTATATGCCCGATGGTATTAGTAGTTCACCCTTATCTGCAGCCCTTGACCCGCGAATTGAGGAAAGCTACGTTCAGGAGCAAATGCAAGATAGCCCGCTCACCGATGTACCCGATGATTCAGAAGAGCAGCATTACTAGGCACTCCTCTTCTTTATCTATGGAGACAAAGTTACTCCAAGCGTTGATTAGCCTGACAAAAAGCCATTCGCACTTTAGAATGGCTTTTTTGAATGTGGGATCAGTGTGCATAAATCCCGCTTAATTAAGGCTGATCACAGTACAGCTCAGCGATTATTTAGCACTGTTCTCCCCCACTAAATCATTTCCAACACCATCACCTTGCAAGGATACCCCAATGGAATTTGTTATCTATCTACTCTTAGGCGCTGCTGCTGGCGTTTTGGCAGGCTTATTTGGTGTAGGTGGCGGTCTTATTATTGTCCCAGTTTTAGTCTTTAGCTTTAGCGCTCAAGGTTTTGCTCCAGAAGTATTAACCCATTTAGCCGTGGGTACATCATTGGCCACCATTGTTTTCACTTCAATTAACTCAATTCGTGAACACCAACGCCGCGGTGCGGTGCAGTGGCAACTGTTCCGTTGGCTAACCCCTGGAATTCTCGGTGGTGCGGCGATCGGTGGCGTCACCGCAGCGCTGATTCAAGGCCCTACATTGCAAAAAATTATTGGTGTCTTTGCGATATTCATGGCAATTCAACTGGCCCTTAATCTCACTCCAAAAGCAGTGCGGCCACAACCCAAGCGGCCTGAGCTGATCGTCGCTGGCGGCATTATTGGCTGGGCCTCCGCAATTTTCGGCATTGGCGGTGGCTCGATCACAGTACCTTTTTTAGTCTGGCGCAGTGTGGTCATACAAAAAGCTGTTGCCACTTCAGCGGCGTGTGGGCTGCCCATTGCTTTGGCTGGGGCTGTGGTATTTATGGTGACTGGCTGGCAGCACTCACAGCTGCCTGAATGGAGTCTAGGTTTTGTCTACCTGCCGGCACTAGTGGGGATTGCACTGACCTCAATGTTTTTTGCCCGCTTTGGTGCCCGTCTTGCACACCGGCTGTCACCAATCTTATTAAAACGCTTATTTGCCTTACTGCTCACCATTGTCGGCCTCAGCTTTTTGCTTAATTAAGGAACACTCATGCTCACCTACCCCAATATTGACCCCGTGGCCATTGCCCTAGGGCCGCTAAAAATACACTGGTACGGCTTAATGTACTTAATTGGCATTGGTGGTGCGTGGTGGCTGGCCAGCCGTCGCTTACAGCGCTTTGACCCAAGCTGGAGCAAAGAAAACCTCTCGGATTTAGTATTCTGGGTAGCGCTGGGAGTTATTTTAGGCGGCCGTTTAGGCTATGTGCTGTTTTACGATCTGGCCGCCTATATTGATAATCCTGCGCTGGTGTTGCGTATTTGGGAAGGCGGCATGTCGTTCCACGGCGGCTTTATTGGGGTGATGCTCGCGGTGTGGCTGTTTGGCCGCAAGCATAATAAAAGCTTTTTCCAGCTAATGGATTTTATTGCCCCCTTAGTGCCTATCGGTTTAGGTGCGGGCCGCATTGGTAACTTTATTAATGCCGAACTCTGGGGCAAGGCCACTGCTGTGCCTTGGGCGATGACCTTCCCTACCGATCCTGAGCAATTGGCCCGCCACCCATCGCAGCTGTATCAGTTTGCTTTAGAAGGCGTCGCGCTGTTTGTGATTTTATGGCTGTACTCGCGCAAACCGCGTCCTACCATGGCTGTCTCGGGGATGTTTGCTTTGTGTTATGGCATCTTCCGCTTTATCGTTGAATTTGTCCGCGTGCCGGATGCGCAGCTCGGCTACTTAGCCTTTGATTGGCTAACCATGGGTCAGGTATTGTGTATTCCGATGATTATCGGCGGTATCGGCTTAATTATGTATGCATATAAGCGTCAAGAGGTGGCACCCGCATGAAACAGTATTTAGATTTAATGCGCCATGTGCGCGATCAGGGTGTGGATAAAAGCGACCGCACTGGCACCGGCACTCGCAGTATCTTTGGCCATCAAATGCGTTTTGATTTAAAGGCTGGCTTTCCGTTAGTGACCACGAAAAAATGCCATTTAAGATCCATTATTCATGAGCTACTGTGGTTTTTACAGGGCGATACCAATATCAAGTACCTGCAAGACAATGGTGTGCGGATCTGGGATGAGTGGGCTGATGAGGATGGCGATTTAGGCCCGGTATACGGCTATCAATGGCGCAACTGGCCAACGCCTAATGGTGATTCCATTGACCAGATCAGCAATGTCATTGAGATGATCAAAAGCAATCCTGATTCCCGCCGCTTAATTGTCAGTGCTTGGAACCCTGCGCTGGTAGACGATATGGCGCTGCCACCCTGCCATGCACTGTTTCAGTTCTATGTCGCCGATGGCAAACTCAGCTGTCAGTTGTATCAGCGCTCAGCGGATATTTTCCTTGGTGTGCCGTTTAATATTGCCAGCTATGCTTTGCTGACCATGATGGTGGCGCAGGTCTGTGAGCTTGAGCTGGGCGACTTTATTTGGAGCGGTGGTGACTGCCACTTGTATGCCAATCACATGGAGCAAGTTGAAGAGCAACTGAGCCGCGAGCCGTTTTCCTTACCCACGATGCGCATCAATCCAGCAGTAAAGTCTATTTTTGATTTCACCTTTGCGGATTTTGAGCTGTGTGATTATCAAGCGCACCCGCATATTAAGGCGCAAGTGGCAGTATAAGCACCTCAGCTGTAACGCTGTAGACTGCTGATTAAGCAGCAGCCTACTCAGATGCTGCTTAGTTCTATTTAATTAAACACCGCCACTGAATGAGTCATGCCGCACTGCACATCGCTCATAACGCTGGCACTAAAGGATGGCCCCATGTACGACTGGCTCAATGCACTACCCAAAGCAGAACTGCACATGCACTTAGAAGGCTCATTAGAGCCCGAATTGATGTTTCAACTGGCTGAACGCAATAAAATTGCGCTGCCTTGGGACTCAGTGGACAGCTTACGCAGTGCTTATAATTTTAATAATTTGCAGGAGTTTTTGGACATCTATTATCAAGGTGCCAATGTCCTGCAAACTGAACAAGATTTTTATGACCTAACTTGGGCCTACTTACAAAAATGTGAAGAGCAGAATGTGCTGCACGTTGAGCCGTTTTTTGATCCACAAACCCATACTGCCCGCGGTGTTTCCATGGAAGTGGCGATCACTGGTATCAGTGAAGCGCTGGGTGATGCCCGCGATTTATTGGGGATTAGCAGCGGTTTGATTTTAAGTTTTTTACGTCATTTATCTGAAGAAGAAGCCTTTCATACCCTGCAGCAAGCAATGCCATTTCGTGATTTATTTTTTGCGGTCGGTTTAGATAGCTCAGAACTGGGTAATCCACCGAGCAAGTTCACCAATGTCTTTGCCAAAGCTCGCGCTGAGGGCTTATTAGCAGTGGCCCATGCTGGTGAAGAAGGGCCGTCTGAGTATATCTGGCAGGCCTTGGACTTACTCAAAGTCAGCCGTATTGATCATGGCGTCAGTGCTTGGGAAGATCCACGGTTAATGGCCCGTTTGATTGAAGAGCAAATTCCCCTCACGGTGTGCCCACTGTCCAATACCAAGTTACGTGTCTACCAAGATATGAGTGAGCACCCGATTTTGCAGATGCTCGAGCAAGGAGCAATGGTGACGGTGAACTCCGATGACCCCGCTTATTTTGGTGGTTATCTAACTGAGAATTTTTGTGCGCTGCACACTGACTTAGCTATGACTAAGCAACAGGCGCAGCGCTTGGCAGACAACAGTCTTAATGCGCGCTTAGCGCCATAATAACCACTATGTCAGCTAATCGGCGGCAGATACTTGACTGGGTGGCCAATGGTCACCTAGCAGCGGATCAGCTTGAGCAAGCATTGATCTTAACCAACAGTGAGCCAAGCGCCACCAGCAAGCTGCGTTTTTTCAGTCGCGTAATCTTGGCTTTTGCCGTGGCTACACTGTGCTCAGGGGTCATCTTCTTTTTTGCCTATAACTGGAATGATCTCAGCCGCTATGGGAAATTTACCCTGGCGCAAGGAGCACTGCTGCTGTCACTGCTGCCTCTATTACGCTTTAAACTCGCGCACCCTGTGGCACAGGCTGCGCTGTTCAGCGCCAGTCTGCTGCTCGGCGCATTATTGGCCTTGGTTGGGCAAACCTATCAAAGCGGTGCTGACAGCTATCAGCTATTCTTAACTTGGGCGCTATTTATTATCCCCTGGGCGTTATTGGCCCGCATGCCAGCGCTTTGGTTACTGCTTTTAGCCTTACTTAATCTAAGTTTGCTGTTAGCCTTAGACAGTTTTGCCCTCCACTCGTTGCCGCCACCTTTTACTCATACCGGTTGGCTACTCTTTGCTCTCAACTGCTGTGCTGCAGGCCTATGGCTGCTAAGCAGCGGCTTTTTGCCCACTAGGCTGTCACTGCGCTGGGGGCAACGGCTGCTCAACCTCTACTGCCTACTGATTATTACTTTTCTGGCTGTGGGCTTCGCCCTGTCGCCCTCGCACGGTGATATGTTGGCATTGCCGGCATGGGCACTATTTAGTGCACTATGGCTGTATATCTATCGTCTGCATCAGTTGGATTTAGTCATGCTCTCTGCGCTATTGATGGCCACTATTGTGCTGGCCATCGCCATTGTTACCCATGCGCTCACTGATGCAGTGTCCACTTATGGGTTATTTTTAGTACTGGCTGTGCTGGTGATGGGTTTATCCAGTGCTGCTGCACTCTACTTAAAACAGCTGAGCCAAGCGGCTGACAATCAAGCAAAGAGATAAAGTTATTATGACTCAGCCAACTGAACTCTGGCAGCAACTGCAACAAGCCGGTCTAGTTTCAGGACCACTGCCAGCGCCAGCCGATCAACCACCGCCAGCATTTTTTCTGCGCCTTTTGCTCGGCCTGTCGGGCTGGTTATCAGCCCTTTTTTTCACTGGATTTATTTCAGCCTTTTTTCTCAGCGTCTTTTCAACCATGGGCTCGATTTGGATAGTTGGGTTGTTGTTATGCTTGCTGAGCATAGTGCTCAGCCGCCGCGCTGCTGGATCAATTTTACTGCAGCAATTTATTTTTGCCTGCAGCCTCGCAGGGCAAGCACAGATTGTCTTAGCCGTACTGGATAACAGCCATAATCAACAGCTCGCCGCAGCCATATTACTGGTGTTAACGCTACTGCTGTTTTTCCTGATTCGCCTGCGCAGCCATCGCAGCCTAAGCGCTTTTCTTGCCTGCGTCGCACTCTTTTTCTTACTTGGACAGCAGGCTTGGCTGTATGCTTTCCCAGCGCTCTGTGCCGCTGTAGTTTGGCTCTGGCTGCAACAAATGCGCCTGCATCAATCGCCTAACCTTCTGCAACCGGCTGCCAGTGGGCTGACCTTAGCTGTATGGCTGGCAATCTATTGGGCTTTACTGATTAACAGCAGTTATATGGGTTGGTGGGATCTCGAACCCAAGCAGTGGCAGTCGCAACTGTGGATAGCAGCGGCCCTGAGCAGCATGGTTTGTTTCGCCTGCGCTTGGCAGTTGATTGGGCAATCTATACAGCACGCCAAACTGCGTTATTTAGCCCTAGTCGTTAGCCTTGCCGTGGGTCTACTTAATCTTAAAATGCTGGGTTTAGCACCCTTATGCTTGCTGCTTGCCATAGGTATTGCCCACACCCAGACCCGCCTTATCTGGTTTAATTTATGCTGTTTAGCCGGCTACCTTATGCTCTATTACTACAGCCTTGACCATACCCTGTTGTATAAATCGATCGTATTAAGCTTCAGTGGTGCCCTACTGCTACTGTTGTATGCGGTGCTGAATCACTTTTTGCGCCAGCAAACTGACCAGGCGAACCAGCATGCGTAAAGGGCTTATTCTAATTTGCGCAGTGTTGATCCTCGGCCTGGTTAACCTGTCCATTTGGCAGCATGAACAACTGCTTAAGCATGGTGACACAGTGCTGCTAGAGCTGGCTCCAGTCGATCCGCGCTCACTGATGCAAGGGGATTATATGGCGCTGCACTTTGCCATGGCGGATGGTATTGCCCAGCAACTGCAGGAGCAAAAGCACCACAACAACCGCAGCGGCACAGTTATTGTGCAACTGGATGCAGATAGACGCGCCAGCTTGGTCGCTCTGGACAAGCAACAGCCGCTAGAAAATGACCAGTTGCGGCTACAGTTTCGTCTACGCAATGGCCAAGTGCAGTTTGCCACTGATGCTTTTTTCTTTCAGGAAGGTACCGGCCAGCGCTATGCAGCAGCACAATACGGTCTGTTTCGAGTAGGCAAAGACGGTCAACTGTTGCTGACCCATTTAGCTGATGCAGAGCTGCAGATACTGGGGCAAACCCAACCGCTACAGTCTGCAACACCCTAACTTAGACTGGCTTAGCACCCATCAGCGCACTGGTCGCCAATAGCACTAACAAAATAAGCACAGCCCACAGCAGCGCAAACACTTGGCGGCGACCGCTGGTCTTCTGCTTATTGGCTAACTGCAATTGCCAGCGGCTTAGATTGCCGTACAAAAAGCCACCAAAAATAAAAATTAACGGCAGCAAGGCAATACTGATCATCAACCACTTCTGACTTAAAGGCAGCCCGGTAATATGGGTCATCCACCAACCGGTTATCGGCATACTCACAGCCAACAGCGCAAATAACGGTAAGCTGATCACGCGGGTGCGCTGTAGTTTTTGTTGCAATACAGCGGGTTCTTTACCCTTAGCGCGCCAAACAATCACAATATGCGCCAGCAAACCTAACATCAGCAATACTGCTGGTACACTGTGAGCAATGCGCAACGTTAAATAACTCTCCAAACTCTATCACTCCTTATTCCATTAGCCTTAAAACCCGCTGCGCCCCACACTGGAGCACAGTGACCCTAACCTAAAAACAACTGATAAGCAGGGTTATCGGTTTCATCCCAGTATTGGTAACCAATTTTATCTAAGGCATCGGCGATCAACGGCTGTTCATCCTTAGGCACCTGTAAGGCGGCTAACACCCGACCCACTGCTGCGCCATGGTTACGGTAATGGAACATGGAAATATTCCACCGGCCACCGAGCTTATTTAAGAAGTTAAATAATGCACCCGGACGGTCTGGGAATTCAAAACGAAAGACCCGCTCACTGCTCACTGCATCGGCATGGCCACCGACCATATGGCGAATATGCAGTTTCGCCATTTCATTCTCAGTCAAATCCACCACCGGAAAGCCTTGCTCGCGTAAATCCTCCAGCAAACCTGCACGTGGATCAAGCTCGGGGTGAGTCTGCACGCCGACAAAAATATGCGCGGTACCATCAGTGTGATAGCGGTAGTTAAACTCAGTGATCTGACGCTTACCCAATGCTTCACAGAACTGCTTAAAACTGCCGGGTTTTTCTGGAATAGTGACCGCAATAATCGCCTCGCGTTGCTCGCCTAACTCAGCGCGTTCAGCCACATGGCGTAAACGGTCAAAGTTTACGTTAGCACCTGAGTCAATGGCCACTAAGTGCTCGCCAACAATCCCAGTGCGCTCCACATACTTTTTAATCCCAGCCACTGCTAAAGCGCCCGCTGGCTCCGTAATGGAGCGGGTGTCATCATAAATATCTTTGATTGCCGCGCAGATTTCATCGGTGCTTACGGTAATCACCTCATCAACATAGTCACGACAAATCTCAAAGGTATATTTACCAATTTGGGTCACTGCCACGCCGTCGGCAAACAGCCCCACTTGCGGCAGCATCACCCGCTCACCAGCAGCCATGGCTTGTTGCAAGCAGTTGGAATCATTGGGTTCAACGCCAATAATTTTGATTTCCGGACGGACATATTTAATGTACGCCGCCACCCCTGCAATTAATCCGCCACCACCACAGGGCACAAAGACTGCGTGCAGAGGACCTTGATGCTGCCGCAAAATCTCCATGGCTACGGTGCCTTGGCCGGCAATCACATCAGGATCATCGTAAGGATGGATATAGACAAAGCCTTTTTCTTCCACCAGCTTCAATGAGTGGGCTAAAGATTCGGGAAAGGCATCACCGTGCAACACCACTCGTGCACCGCGCGCGCGCACCGCTTTGATTTTAATTTCCGGGGTGGTTTTCGGCATCACAATGGTGGCTTTAATGCCAAGAAATTTCGCCGCCAAAGCCACACCTTGGGCATGGTTCCCCGCTGAGGCGGTCACCACACCACAGGCACGCTCTGCAGCACTGAGCTGGGCAATTTTGTTATAAGCACCACGAATTTTAAACGAAAATACCGGTTGTAAATCTTCGCGCTTAAGCAGAATTGTATTGCCTAAGCGCTCAGACAGCTGCGGAGCATGGTCCAGCGGTGTTTCATGCGCCACGTCATAGACACGGGCATTTAAAGTTTTTTTCACATAATGTTCGAGCATGGCGGATCCACTAAACTGGGCAACAAAGTCAAACAGTCTACTCCACCGTTAACAACTCAACCACATGCCTGCCGTGTAAGTCGCTATAATCAACCTATATTCTTTACTGATCGGAGCTGCCCATGAACCAAGACCAACTGAAACAAGCCGTTGCCCAAGCCGCTATGGATTATATTCTTCCGCATCTTGAGCCACGCACCATTATTGGCGTTGGCACAGGTTCTACCGCCAACTTTTTTATTGATTTACTGGCTGAGCATAAATATGACTTTGCTGGTGCGGTGGCCAGTTCAGAAGCCACTGCTGAGCGTTTAAAGCAGCACGACATCAGCGTGCATGATCTCAACTCAGTACAAGAGTTGGAGTTCTATGTGGATGGTGCTGACGAGTGCAATAAGTATTTAGAGCTGATCAAAGGCGGTGGCGCTGCCCTCACCCGCGAAAAAATTGTCGCTGCAGTGGCAAGAACCTTTATCTGTATTGCTGATGAAAGCAAAAAAGTCGGTGCGCTGGGTGAGTTTCCACTGCCTGTGGAAGTGATTCCCATGGCGCGCAGCTATGTTGCCCGTGAGCTACTGAAACTCGGTGGCGATCCGGTGTACCGCACTGGCGTGGTGACTGATAACGGCAATGTTATTTTAGATGTGCACAATCTGCAGATTGCTGACACCCGCGGGCTGGAAGAGCAGATCAATGGCATCGTCGGTGTGGTATGCAGCGGTTTATTTGCCCTACGTCCGGCAGATGTACTGCTGCTAGGCACTCAAACAGGTGTCGAAACTTTAGTCCGCGAGGGTTAAGCGACACCCCGGTTAGGCGGTTTACCCAGCCGTCTAACCCTTATTTAACGCCGGTAAAACTCAGCTGACCCAAGTAGTAGCTGAGCAGCCGTAGAAAAAGTCGCACTCAGTCCAGCCAGTCTCCCACAACTGCACAGCAACTCAGCCACTGCCAGTATCAACCGCCGCAAGCGTTAGCCAGCTCAGCTGCTTTAGTACTGCACATTTTTGCAGTTTTGCTATTGTTGATTAATAGCTGCTAACGTGTCTTAGACTGAATTTTAGATTGGAGCGCCCCCATGTCGTCATCAACTCGGCACAATTTATTAGCGGCCCGTTCATTACCGCCTGATGAGTCACAAACCAGTCTGCCACTGGCACTGTATAGCGCCGATGGGGTGCGCAATTTAGATCGCTACCTAATCGATCAACAAGGAATCAGCGGTTTTCAGTTAATGCAAACCGCCGCCCGCAATGCCTTTCGTCAGCTGCTGCGGCGCTGGCCACAGACCCTTCAGGTGCTGGTACTCTGCGGTGCTGGTAACAATGGCGGCGATGGTTATGTGCTGGCAAGTTTAGCGCTGCGCCATGGGCTTGAGGTTAAATGCCTAGCCTTAACCGACCCAAGCAAATTACAGGGCGATGCGCGCCAAGCCTGGCAACTGGCAAGCGCAGACAAGGTCAAGATCAGCTTATCAACGCAACTCAACGACGCTGAACTGTCCGCTTGCTTGCAACAGGCCGATGTAACCGTGGATGCCATGCTCGGCACTGGCTTACAGGCGGCCCCTAGAGATGAGTTTGCTCGGGTGATTGCGCTGTGTAATCAAGCGGCGAACGCCGTGTTGGCACTGGATCTCCCCTCAGGACTGAATGCCAGCAGCGGCGCTGCAGCCGGTGCGGTGATCAGCGCCGATGCCACTGTGACTTTTATTGGCCTGAAAGCGGGTTTGCTCACCGGCCAAGGTCCTGCGGTGTGCGGTGAGTTGGTGTTTGCCGACCTTGGCACTGGTCCGCAGTTGGAAAACTGTAGTGAACCGCTGCTGGCAAAGCGCGCCGACTGGCACAGTTGCGCGGCAGGTATGCCCAGACGGGTGGCCAACGCACACAAAGGTCATTTTGGGCATGTTTTGGTGATTGCTGGTGAGCATGGTTTTGGTGGGGCTGCTTTGCTCGTTGCAGAAGCTGCCGCCCGCAGTGGCGCTGGACTGGTCTCTTTGGCAACACGGCCAGAGCATGTCACTGCCGCGCTCAGCCGCTGTCCCTCAGTGATGAGTCACGGCATTAGCCATGGCAGCGAACTAGCACCGTTGCTGGCCGCGGCGACGGTGATTGTCTGCGGCCCAGGTTTAGGCCAAGGCACTTGGGGTCAAGACATGCTGCAGCAGGTTCTAGCCTGTAACACACCACAGGTGCTGGATGCCGATGCGCTAAACCTGCTGGCTGGCCAAGCGTCGTCGGCCGTAGATCAGCGTATATTAACCCCGCACCCTGGCGAAGCAGCGCGCCTGCTGGGTATCAGTGTGGCAGAAATAGAAGCTGATCGGCTGAGCGCCGCTCGCACATTACAGGCGCAATACGGCGGCAGCATTGTGCTTAAAGGTGCCGGCACAGTAATCGCCAGCGCTGGCGATCAGTTGTCATTGGTCAGTGGCAGCAACCCAGGCATGGCCTGTGGCGGTATGGGCGATGTCCTGGCTGGTATTACTGCTGGCTTATGGGGGCAAATGGCTGAGCCTGAGCAAGTGGCAATTACCGCAGTCGCCTTACATTTAGCCGCTGCCAATCGCGCCACAGAACAATTTGGCTTTATGGGTCTGCAGCCCACTGATGTGATCAACGCCTTACCCCAAGTACTGGCTGACGCAGGGTTTTGAACTCAGCACAGCATGTTGGCCACATAAAGCGCCTGAAGGCTATCGCTATCCTCAGGCGCAAACAATTCACCGTGACATGATTGATGTATAAGTAAAAATTAATGAATTAATTTTGCTATGGAATATCGGATCAGGCGGTAGCTCGTCCATTTATGGGCGATAAATCAACCATGCTCGTGCCCAGCGTCGACCCTAAGTGTCAACCTACAACCGCAACACCGCCTAATGAGCCTGTCTATTTTGCAGAAAGACAATAATCACCGCGTGTATTTCATTGTCGAGCTGCGTAAGCACAGTATCGGAAAACAGCTATAAACCAGCAACTTATTAATTTACCAGTAAAAATCAGGAGGATTTTACATGATCATTGGAATAGATATGGGCGGGACTCATATCGATGGCGTCATTATCGATAATGGAACAATCATAACAAGCATAAAAAACAACACAGACAGAAACGACTTATTTGGCACCATTCAGACCACTGTGCAACAACTGCTGGACAATATTGATAAGACAAAAATCACTCGAATTAATTTAAGCACCACTGTTTCCACCAATGCCATTGTTGAAAACAAAGTCAGCAAAGTGGGCATGGTCGTGCAAACCGGCCCCGGCATGCTGCATGATTTTAGCGCGGCCGGTGACCAATTAAGCTCTGTCAGCGGTTATATTGACCATCGCGGTAGCATTGTTAAAGGCGTAACCAAAGATGAAATAGAGGCCAGCAAAGCTGAGTTTATTGCCCATGGCATTGAGGCGGTTGGCGTGGTCAGTAAGTTTTCTACCCGCAACCCCAGTCATGAGTTAGCTATTGCAGAGCTTATGGCCCATGACTTTGACAGTGTTACCACCGGGCACAGCCTCTCAGGTAAATTAAACTTTCCCCGTAGAGTGCACACCACCTACTTAAATGCCGCGGTCAGCAGCACATTTAACAAGTTTGCTGAAAATATTAAAAAATCACTCACAGAACAAGGCGTCGATGCGCCAGTTTTTGTATTAAAGGCTGACGGCGGCACCATGGATTTAGCCACCGCCAAAAATATTCCAGTTGAAAGCATTTTATCTGGCCCAGCGGCCAGCTTTATGGGGCTGAATGCTTTGTTTTCCGACACTGCAGACGGCGTATTGTTAGATATTGGCGGCACCACCACCGACATCTTTTTCTTGGCCAATGGCGTGCCATTATTTGAACCGTTGGGCATCAGTATTGGCCAGCATAAAACCCTGATCAGATCGATTTACTCAGTGTCCGTCGGCATTGCCGGTGATAGTTTTGTCAGAGTAGAAAACAATGCAATTAAAATAGGCCCGCAGAGAATGGGCCGTCCCATTGCCTTCGGCGGTGAGCATTTAACCCCCACGGATGCCATGGTTGCTTTAGATAAAATCGATGCCGTAAACAAAGAGCAAGCACTGTTAGCCGTCGATAACGTTGCAGAGCAACTGGGCTTAACCCGCACAGCAACCGCCACTAAAATCTTAGCCAGCATGGCCGAGTTCATTCAACAAAGGGTGGCCGACTTACTGGCTAAAATTAATGCGCAGCCGGTGTATACGGTCAAAGAAGTACTTGAGAATAAGACCATAGATCCGACATTTATCCATGTGATTGGCGGGCCGGCCAAAATATTGACCCCATTTTTAGCCGACGCATTCAAGCTCAATGTGACCTACCCCAGCAGATATAAAGTCGCCAATGCCATTGGCGCCGCCCTCGCCAAGCCCACCATCGAAATCAATCTGCATGCGGACACCGAGCGTGGGATTTTGTCGGTGCCAGAAGTGGGCATCTATGAGCCGATCAACAAAAACTATACTTTAACCATGGCGGAACAGAGAGCCTTAGAGATCGTTAGAGAAGCTGCAATTGAGCTCGGTGCCGACCCAGATAACATCGATGCGGAAATTGTGGAAGCCAATAGTTTTAATATGGTCAAAGGCTATTCCAGCGCTGCGAAAAACATCAGGGTTAGAGCGCAAATCACCCCAGGGTTAATCTATCCATTAGCAGGAGACGTATAAATGACCACAGTTAAAAACACATTAGGACTGGTGTTTTTCCCCGCTTTTGACTGGGCCATTTCCGACACCCACCCCGAGCGTGAAGAACGACTGCTGTACACCCAAGATCAAATCTTTGAAGAAGGCATTCAAGACATTGAGGGGATCACTTTTTTTAATCCACTGATTGCCAGTGAACAAGATATCGCTCGGGTGCACTTTGCCGTACCTGATGTAGCCAGCCGCGTCACACCCTCGCACCTGGTTGCTGCAGGTGGCGCCATACGCGCCTACCGAGCGGTGATGGAAAAAGAAGTCGATAAGGCGTTTGCTTTAGTCAGACCCCCTGGACATCACGCCCACCGTGTGGTCTACGGGGATAAAGGTTTTTGCATTGTTAACGTCGGCGCGGTGGCCTTAGAGCACATTAGACAGCACTATGGTGATCTGCGGGTGGCGATCGTTGACACTGACGTGCACCACGGTGATGGCACGCAAGATATCTATTGGAATGATAAGGACACTTTGTTGATTTCATTCCATCAAGATGGTCGCACCCTATACCCAGGCACAGGACGTATTGAAGAGTTTGGCGGCCCTGCAGCTTATGGCTATAACATCAATATCCCGCTACCTCCCGAAACCGGTGAAGAAGGCTTTTTACATATTTTAGAGAATCTGGTGCTGCCCATCCTCGATGATTTCAAGCCAGATTTAATTATCAACTCTGCTGGGCAGGACAACCATTACAGCGATCCACTGGCCAATATGAACTTCACTGCCCAAGGCTATGCCATCTTAAATGAGCGCTTAAATCCGGATCTGGCGGTATTAGAAGGTGGCTACTCCATTGAGAGCGCGCTGCCCTATATCAATATGGGCATTATTTTAGCCATGGCCGGTCTGGATTATTCCCAGGTGCTCGAGCCCGATTATGACCCTGAACAGCTCAAACAAGACCCCAGCATAACCGCCCATATTAAACAGCTCTCGAAAGATATTTATGCGCTGTGGCAAAATAAAGAGGCACTGGCAAAAGAGCACTTCAAAGGTAAAACCGAAGTCAAACGAGAGCAGCAGATTTATTACGACACCGCTGGGGTTATGGAACACCAAGTGCAAACCTTTAACCTGTGTGCAAATTGCGCCAGCTTTAACACCATTGACTCCCATAACGATACAGGCACGCATATTCTTGCCATTACCATCCCCAGAAAAGCCTGCCAGAGTTGTATTGATAAAGCCTACGCCACCTATAACGCATCCAGTCAAGACACTTACACCCATATCTATTTACAGGATCGGGTTAACGATAAATATTTGACCAGAGAATGACGCAGAAATATATGTTGCATGGCGAGCACTGAATAGTATGGGTGAGGAAGTCAGGGTTAGAAAAATCGGCAGAAAATTGCAGTTACCGAGAGAGTAAATAAGCAGTTTGAGCCAGCTTTAAACAATACCCTGACAACCTAGGTCATTACTCGGGGTTTGCATGGACTCGGCAGTGCATTAAGCCTGCCGGCTCAGGCTGATAAGCTGCTAGAATTGGAAGTCCACTACTCTTTTTTAAACACATAAAACAAGTTCGGTTCACTGACAATATAAATCGTGCCCTGATCATCCATCGCCACACCTTCAGCCTGCTTAATGCTGCGGGTTAAACCGTTAAAGCCCATGGCTAAGCTGATAAAACTCACTGGATTACCCTCAGTATCCAGCTCCAAAAGCATGCGTGACTCATCGGATAACACCAGCAGGTGACCGGTACGCTGATCAACCGCCAACGAAGAAAGATCACGCATAAACACCTGCTGGGAGGGTAACTCAAGCAACGCCTGTGGCGCGGCACTGTCACTCTGACCCAGTTCAGGAAACGGCAAACTAAACAAACCAAACGGGCTGCGCTCTTTGGCCAGCAACATACGTTGGTTGCGCGCATCCCACGCCACCCCTTCAAAACCTTTATTGCCTGCGTTCAGATGCCCCAAGTTGATTCGGGTCAAGCTGTCGCCGTCAATAAAGGTTGCGTCGGGTGACAGATGAAAAATCGTCATTTCCCCACGCCGCTCATCAATAATGGCAATACGCCCATCACTCAGCACTTCCACCCCTTCAGGATCAGAAAAGCCACGTAATTCAACCACCCGTAGAATGTCGCCGGTTAATGACAACTCGACCAATTTCGGTATTCTGCCGGTAACGGTAAATAGCGTATTGCTCAGTGGACTCCAACTGAGCCCTGAGGTTTGTGCCTCAGCCAAGTCAGTTAGCGGCTTAGCTTGAATCACTGCACGGTACCCCGGCAGCCAAATACTCTCAGCTTGCTGCTCTGCGCTGGTCGCATGCTCTTGCCACAAGAACAGCAGGCGATCATCCCAGTGCAAATAACGCAACACTCCTATCACCACAGCAGCACATAGGATTAATAACACCCACAGTTTGCGCCGTACTTTAAATATTTTAAACATGCTAACAATTCTTCTTAAGTGATTATTCTAAATATAGGTCGAGGTATAAACGGTCTTCGTCTATACAACAGATAGTCGTTAAGCGTGACAGCCCACGGTGAAAATAAGACCCATAGCCAAGACAATCGTTATACTCTGCACATAATTTTTTTGGAGAGTTCCATGTCACTGCCTTCTTTACGCCTAAAAGCCAATGCTGACCGTCGCTTACGCAGCGGCCATCTGTGGCTGTACAGCAATGAAATTGATACTAAACTGTCGCCTTTAAGCGATTTTCAAGCGGGCGATCAAGCCATTGTGGAGAACGCTGCGGGACGCCCCCTTGGCGTGGCCGTAATGAGCCCGCAAACTCTGGTGTGTGCCCGCTTGGTTTCCCGCGACATCCTACACCGCCTCGATAAATCTTTACTGGTGCATCGTCTGAATATAGCACTGTCCCTGCGGGAGCGTTTGTTCAGCGCGCCCTTCTATCGTTTAGTGCACGCTGAAGGTGATTTATTACCAGGGCTGGAAGTGGATCGTTTTGGCGATATCCTAGTGGTGCAAATTACCGCTGCCTGCATGGAACCGCACAAAGACATTATTTTAGAAGCTTTACTGCAAGTGTGTAAGCCCACCGGTGTGTTATGGCGCAATGATTCTACCTTGCGCGATACTGAAGGCTTAGAACGCTATTTAGAAGTGGCCTACGGCGAGGTTCCAGATTGGGTGCAACTGACAGAAAATGGCTTAGTATATAATGCGCCTCTGCTGCAGAAAAGATTCTTAGGTTGGGATTATGATCAACGGTTCAACCGTCTTAATGCAGCAGCTTACTGCACCGACAAGCGCGTTTTATCAGTCTACAGCCAAGTGGGCAGTTGGGCCATTCCAGCCGCTATAGCTGGCGCCAGTGAAGTGTTCTGCGCAGATGCTTCAGCACTTGCTTTAGATGCCCTGGTCAGCAATGCTGAAATCAATGCTATTGATACCAGCATACTCTGCGCTGAAGGCGACGTGCTCGAAAATCTGGAAGCACTTAAAGCCAATGAAGAGCGCTTTGACGTGATTATTGCTGACCCGCCCGCCTTTATTAGACGTAAAAAAGATAGCAAATCCGGTGAGGCTGGCTACCGCAAACTCTACGAGCACTGCATGCGTTTACTCAGCCGTGACGGCATTTTTATCTGCTCGTCGCGCTCAGCGTTTTTCAGCGAAGAAAGCATGCTCAGCACGCTATTGGCCAGCGCTCGCCATTTGGATCGAAATATTCAGATTCTTGAACACAGCGGAGCCAGTGCAGACTTCCCCATGCATCCAGCGATCCCAGAAATCCGCCATCTGAAATATATTGTATGCCGCCTCTTACCCAACAGTTAAAGCAGCCGCGCTAAACTACAAATATAGCTGCCCTTTGCCCACCAGCACCGGGCAGCGTAGAATCAAACAATTCTCGTCACTACCCGCGGCGAGCCTAAGCATGCTTTGCCAATCGCACGGTCACCCCGCAGCAACAGTTGCAAATGCGCTTACTGCCCTTTTTTCACTCTTATTTTATTTTTTGCAGGAATTTTTCATGCCTGATTATCGTTCGAAAACCTCCACCTTCGGCCGCAATATGGCGGGTGCCCGTGCTCTGTGGCGCGCTACCGGTATGACCGACGAAGATTTTCATAAGCCAATTATTGCGGTGGCCAACTCCTTTACCCAGTTTGTCCCGGGTCATGTGCATCTGAAAGATATGGGTCAACTGGTTGCCCGTGAAATTGAGCGTGCGGGCGGTGTGGCAAAAGAATTCAATACCATTGCGGTGGATGATGGTATCGCCATGGGCCACGATGGCATGCTCTACTCATTGCCCAGCCGCGAAATCATTGCTGACTCGGTGGAGTACATGGCCAACGCCCACTGTGCCGATGCCTTAGTCTGTATTTCCAACTGCGATAAAATCACCCCGGGTATGCTGATGGCTGCTTTGCGTCTGAATATCCCAGTGGTGTTTGTTTCTGGCGGTCCCATGGAAGCCGGTAAAACCAAACTGGCCAATCATGGCTTAGACTTGGTTGACGCCATGGTGATTGCGGCTGACGATGACGCATCTGACGAAAAAGTTGCTGAATACGAGCGCAGCGCCTGCCCCACCTGTGGTTCTTGCTCAGGAATGTTTACCGCCAACTCGATGAACTGCTTAGTGGAAGCCTTAGGTTTAGGTTTACCCGGCAATGGTACGGTACTGGCGACTCACGCTGACCGTAAAGAGTTGTTCTTACAAGCCGGGCGCACCATTGTTGAGCTGTGCCACCGTTACTATAAAGAAGATGACGAATCGGCTTTGCCACGCAATATTGCTAATTTTAAAGCCTTTGAAAACGCCATGTCATTAGACATTGCCATGGGTGGCTCCACTAACACCATTCTGCATTTATTAGCAGCAGCGCAAGAAGCCGAAATGGACTTTGACTTACTGGATATTGATCGCTTATCGCGCACGGTACCGGAGCTGTGCAAAGTCGCGCCGAATATCAAAGATTATCATATGGAAGATGTGCATCGTGCCGGTGGTATCTTCAGTATTTTAGGTTCTTTAGCCCGTGGTGGTTTCCTGCACACGGATCTGCCCACCATCCATAGCAAAACCATGGCCGAGGCCATTGCCAAGTGGGATATCACTCAGACTGAAGATGAAGCGGTGCACACCTTCTTTAAAGCAGGCCCGGGTGGCATTCCTACGCAAACTGCATTTAGCCAAGCCACCCGCTGGCCAACCCTGGACTTAGACCGTGAGACAGGTTGTATCCGCAGCGTGGAGCATGCCTACTCCACTGAAGGCGGTTTAGCGGTACTGTACGGCAACATCGCTGAAGATGGTTGCGTGGTAAAAACTGCTGGGGTGGATAAATCCATTCATGTGTTTAACGGCACCGCGAAAATTTTTGAGAGCCAAGACTCGGCGGTACGCGGCATTTTGGCTGATGAAGTTAAGCCTGGCGATATCGTCATTATTCGCTATGAAGGTCCGAAAGGCGGTCCGGGTATGCAAGAAATGCTCTACCCAACCAGTTACTTAAAATCCAAAGGTCTGGGCGAGCAATGCGCCCTGCTCACTGATGGACGCTTCTCTGGCGGCACCTCCGGCTTATCCATTGGCCACGCCTCGCCAGAAGCCGCATCCGGTGGCGCCATTGGTTTAGTGCAGGAAGGCGATACAATTTTAATTGATATCCCCAACCGCACCATCAACCTGCAAATCAGCGATGCCGAGCTGGCCGAGCGCCGTGTGGCGCAAGATGCCAAAGGCTGGAAGCCCGTTGAAGTGCGTCCACGTAAAGTCACCACCGCGCTTAAAGCCTACGGTGTGCTGGCGACCAGTGCCGACAAAGGTGCAGTACGTAACAAAGCCTTATTGGACGAGTTGTTTTAATCCACTGTCGCGATAAACGCTGAGCAAATAAAAAGCCCCAAATCTTTGCAGACTTGGGGCTTTTTTATTGAGCTTGCTAGGTTTTTTATTAAGTTTTTTAGATTGGCACAGTGCCCAAGTCACTCAAAAATCGTGACGCAATAAATAAGTAAATCACGACGCCTGTGGCATCACACACCGAGGTGATCAGCGGTGCACTGGCACTGGCAGGGTCCAAGTTAAACTTACTCAGGACAAAGGGTAAGCTCATACCAATCATACAACCGATCATCACGATGGAGACCATGCTTAACGCCAGCACTAGCGCCACTGTTTCATCGCCACGGATATAGCCTAATACCGATACCGCAACGGCCATGGTGCAACCTAAGGCCAAAGCCACCAATGCTTCACGGCCAATTAAATACAGCCAGTCACGCATCACCACTTCACCAGTAGCGAGGGCGCGTACCATCAAGGTGGCAGACTGTGAGCCAGCGTTACCGCCGCTGTCCACCAGCAAAGGCAAGAAGAAGACTAAAACAATGTTCGCGGCAATAATGTCTTCAAAATGGGCAATCCCAGCACCGGAAAACAAGTTACCAAACACCAACAACACCAGCCAAAACACCCGCTTGCGGTACAGCAAACCAATTGTGGCATCCTTTAGGCTGCCGGCAATGGTGCTCACACCCGCTGACTTATGAATATCATCAGTGGCTTCTTCACTGACCACATCCATGGCATCGTCATAGGTGACAATACCGATCAAAACACCGTTTTCATCAGTAATGGGCAAGGCCAGTAAATCATAACGAGCGATTTTCTTGGCGATGTCTTCTTGGTCATCAGACACCAAAGCATTGACCACATCACTGGTCATTAAAGTTTGCATGGTCTTATGCAGATCAGCCAAGATTAAATCACGCAATGACACCACGCCGATTAAATGGCGCTGCTCATCAACCACATAGGCGTGATAAATTGTTTCTGCGTCAGGTGCTTCATCGCGCAAGTATGATAAGGCTTGCGCGACTGTCATATCTTGCTTAAGCATGGCGTAATCTGAGGTCATCAGGGCGCCCGCAGTGCCTTCCTCATACGCTGATAACTTACGAATATCTTCCCGTTCAGCATGGGCTAAAGCAGGTAGCAGCATATCTCGCTGATTTTGGTCAAAGTGTTTAAATAAGTCAGTGCGCTCATCCGCAGGCATTTCACTGACCAGCTTGGCTAAAACTGCCCGAGGAAACTCACGGGCTAAGCTGACTTGCTGCTCAGCTTCAAAATAGGTAAAGACTTCAGCACGTTTAGGTAGGCGCGCTAAAAGCCGACAAGCTGCAGCGGGTTCCAGTTCTGCTAAAACATCCGCCAAGTCAACTGGGCGTAAGCTTTTAATCGCGGCCAAAGCGTCATCAAATTGATTATTCTGAATCGCCTCGCTCAGGACGAGCACGAGGTTGTTATTGCTGTCTCTCATTGTAAATCTCCAAGCGGCCTGCGTTGGGCAATTCGCAGAGACTACAAATCAGACCAGGCTGTTTTTAGTCAACGATTAGCTGCCAGCAAACGCTGCTGATGCGGTGTGATGATGCCCAACACGGGCTTATACAAGAACTTTCCATAAAGCCTTTATTTTCTCCGGCACCGCTTATACGGCGTGCGAATACTAAGGGAAGCGCCTCGTAATAACAACCCAGCCTCGTTTGGTTTATTCGTTTAGCCGATTATTCTGATGATGGTATGCTTAGTTAATTAAATAAATCTCTTTTACGATAAAGTATTTTGAGTAGTGCTGCACACTGTTTCTGGAGCTTATTTTGACGGCTACAATTGATGATGTAAAAACCTATTTATTAGACCTGCAAGACCGCATTTGTGCGGTCTTTGAGCAGGCTGATGGCGGTACTTTTTTAGAAGAAAGCTGGGAGCGTCCTGGCGGTGGCGGTGGCCGTACTCGAGTACTGGCAGGCGGCGCTTTGATTGAAAAAGGCGGAGTAAACTTTTCCCATGTGCATGGTGATTCATTACCGCCCTCAGCCAGCGCCCATCGCCCTGAGCTGGCCGGTCGTTCATTTCAAGCCATGGGTTTATCTTTAGTAATTCACCCGGAAAACCCACATATCCCAACCTCCCATGCCAATGTACGTTTATTTGTGGCGGAAAAACCTGGCGAAGAGCCAATCTGGTGGTTTGGCGGTGGTTTTGACCTCACACCTTATTATGCCCACGTAGAAGACTGCGTGCACTGGCACCAAGTGGCCCATGATGCCTGTGCCCCTTTTGGCGACACTGTGTATGCCGAGTATAAAGAATGGTGTGACCGTTACTTCTATCTCAAGCACCGTGATGAGCCGCGCGGGATTGGTGGTTTATTCTTTGATGATGTCAATCAGTGGGACTTTGACACTTGCTTTGCCTTTATTCGTGCCGTTGGCGAAGCCTATCTTGCAGCCTATATGCCGATTGTCGAGCGTCGTCGGCATACACCTTTTACCGAGCAAGAACGTGAGTTCCAAGCACACCGTCGCGGTCGTTACGTTGAATTCAATCTGGTATTTGACCGTGGTACTTTATTTGGCCTGCAGTCCGGTGGCCGCACAGAGTCCATTTTAATGTCGTTACCACCGCAAGTGCGTTGGGATTATGGCTGGAAACCTGAACCGGGCAGCCGTGAAGCACAACTGACTGACTATTTCTTAAAAGACCGCGACTGGCTGGGCGAGGCACAAGCACAATGAAATATTATGGCGTTTTTGGCAACCCCATTGCCCACAGTAAATCACCTCTGATTCATCGCTTATTTGCTGAGCAAACTGGGCAAAAGATCAGTTACGAGCCGCTACTGGCACCTTTAGATGGTTTTGCTGCTGCAGTGGCAGATTTTTTTAACACCGGCAGCGGCGCTAATGTGACCATCCCCTTTAAAGAGCAAGCTTTTGCCCTAGCTGATCAGTTGAGCCCCCGTGCGCAACGGGCTAAAGCAGTTAACACCTTTAAAAAACTCGCTGACGGCAGCTTATTAGGTGATAACACCGACGGCGCTGGCTTGGTCAATGATCTACTGAATAATCATGTGTCAATGACCGATAAAAGTATTTTAATTTTAGGTGCCGGCGGTGCAGTGCGCGGTATTCTTGAGCCACTGCTGGCACAAAACCCTGCAGAAGTGTGCATTGTGAACCGCACTGTGGAAAAAGCGGAACAATTGGCCAAGGAGTTTGCTGACTTAGGCTCCATGACCGCCTGTGGTTATGACTGGATTGATGCGCCAGTGGATATCATTATCAATGGCACCTCCGCCAGCCTTAGCGGTGACCTGCCGCCGCTGGCCGACACCTTGGTCAAAGCGGGCGATACGGTTTGCTACGATATGATGTATGGCAAACAGACCACTGTTTTTAATCAGTGGGCGCAGCAACAAGGTGCCGCTCGTACGTTAGATGGTTTAGGCATGCTGGTTGAGCAAGCTGCTGAAGCGTTTTATCTGTGGACTGGCGTACGTCCTGATTCAGCAGCGGTATTAAAAGAATTACGCGGACAACTTTAAGCCGAACGCAGCACCTGCCCTGTGCGCAAGTCGCGGATACTGCTGGGTTTATGCTGCTGACCCAGCTCGCCGCTTAACACTGCGTCCAACTGACCGTGGAAGTATTGCTCAATGCGCAAGCGGCTTTGCGCGGGCAAACGGCCACTGGGGTTGGCTGAAGTGGAAACCAGGGGGCCAGTTAAGGCACACAGCTGAGCAACCAGTGGGTGGGCACTGACCCGAATTGCCACACTGTCATGCGCGCCAGAAATCCACTCAGGCACACGCCCCTGATGGGGCACCAACCACGTATTGGGCCCAGGCCAACTGGCTGCTAACTGGGCGATTTCGCTATCGGTTAAACCTTCCAGTAACCAAGCAAATTGCTCAATATCTGCGGCAACTAAGATCAAGCCTTTTTCCACGGAACGCTCTTTTAAAGCCAATAAACGTGCTACAGCAGTGGCGTTAAAAGGGTCGCAGCCCAAACCCCAAACCGCTTCAGTGGGGTAAGCAATCACTGCGCCACGGCGAATTTTTTGTGCAACCTGTTGTATCTGCCAAGCACTGCTCATTCAATCGACTCGTAAAAGTTTCGTTGCTGGATTAATAAACACCTATCTTAACCCCCTGAAGCATTACGATACAGCCATAAACCGCCTGCACAACTCACATCACCGGCTATTTCAAATTCAGTCAGCAGGGTCAACACCTCGGGCAAAGGCAGCGCACTCAGCTCAACCAGCCCTTCAATATCCAACGGCTGCACTTTTAATAACTCCAGCAACGGGTGTTGCAGCGCCAACGCTTGCTGCACAGGTTGCTCCTGAGCTGGCGCTATCCGATGCCAACCTTGCAATGACTCAAGAATATCCTCGACAGTTTCAATCAAAGTGGCACCGTTGCGAATCAATTGATGGCAGCCCCGTGCGCTCGGCGCATGGATAGAACCGGGGATAGCAAACACCTCACGGCCTTGCTCAGCAGCTAAGCGCGCAGTGATCAATGAACCACTGGAAGGACTGGCTTCTACCACCAAAACACCCAGGGTTAAGCCGCTGATAATACGGTTACGCCGGGGAAAATGACTGGCATGGGGCGCACTGTCTAGCGCAAGCTCTGAGACCAACGCACCACCTTGTTCAACAATCGCTTGGGCTAAATCACGGTGCCGTGCGGGATAGACGCGATTAAGTCCAGTGCCCACCACTGCAATGGTTAAGCCCTGCACAGCCAGTGCACCTTGATGAGCTGCAGCATCCACACCTAAAGCCAGGCCACTGGTTACGGTAAAACCACCTTTGGCCAAGCTGCGGGCAAAACTCTGTGCCGTATCCAAGCCCGGCCGCGTGGCCCGGCGACTACCCACAATAGCAATTTGTGGTTTTTCTAAAATAGTTGGATCACCTTGAACAAATAGCAACGGTGGTGCCCCGGCAGTTTCTTTTAACAATGCCGGATAGTCCGGCATATCATGTAACAGGATGCAGTGCTGTGCAGCCTCTGCCCAACGCAGCGCCAGCAAAGCCTGCTCACGTACACCTTCACTACGCCGTGCATCAACACTGCTCTGTGGCATTCCAAGAGCACGCCAAGCAGCTGCTGGCGCAGTCAATGCAGCGCTGGCCGAAGCAAACACCTCAAGCAATCGATAAAACCGCTGCGGACCAATATCTGGCAGGCTGTGCAAGCGCAAACGCGCTTCAAGTTCTGCGGGAGAGCAATGGGTCATATCCATATCCTTATAGCCACGCACATGACATCCTGTCATACGCCTAACTCAGTGTAGTTATGCCTTGTTAAAAAGCAATTAGCGCCCCCGTCCGGCGCTTTTAGCCTGATCTAAGCACTATTCATCATGGATAATCGGTTAAATGTTTTCTTCATAGGCTGAATCCCTTTATCATAGGCACATAACTTAAGGACTTATGTCAGTCTACACAGTACAGTTTTAGCTTTATCAGCATTTGTTTAATATGCTGGGCTGCATAATAAGAGTCCAACTCCCTCATTTTCTTTTACAAGTACAGCACAACGCATATGGCTATTTTAACTATTCTCGAGTATCCCGATCCTCGGTTACGCACCATTGCTAAGCCTGTGGAGCAGGTCGATGATACAATCCGCTCTTTAATTGATGACATGTTTGAAACCATGTACGCAGCGCCTGGGATTGGTCTAGCAGCAACTCAGGTTGATCAACATATTCGCTTACTGGTGATGGACTTATCGGAAGATAAATCGGAACCATTGGTGTTTATTAACCCTAAAATTGAAGTACTCACTGAAGAAACTGATCTGTACCAAGAAGGCTGCTTATCAGTGCCCGGTTTTTTCGAAGATGTACAACGCCCAGAACGGGTCAAAGTCAATGCCTTAGACCGCAATGGCGAACCGTTTGAAATGATTGCTGAAGGTTTACTGGCAGTGTGTATTCAGCATGAGTGCGATCACTTAAATGGCAAGTTATTCGTTGACTACTTGTCATCATTAAAACGTAACCGCATTAAAACCAAACTGGAAAAAGCTCAGCGCTTACAAAAAGTTTAGACTTTTATCAAGTTAAGCCTAGACACTCCCACCCCCTCTGTATTTGCAAGGTAATTGTATGTCTTCCCCCCTACGTATTGTGTTTGCCGGTACACCGGAGTTTGCCGCTAGCCATTTGCAAGCATTACTGGATAGTGAGCACAGTGTAGTAGCGGTGTACACCCAACCTGATCGTCCCTCTGGGCGCGGGCAAAAGCTCACCCCCAGCGCGGTTAAACAGCTGGCCATTGAGCATCATATTCCTGTATTGCAGCCGGTGAATTTACGCAGTCCAGAAGCCCAGCAAGAGCTGGCCGAGTTTCAAGCAGATTTAATGGTGGTGGTGGCCTACGGTTTAATTCTGCCGCAAGCCATCCTCGATACGCCACGCCTCGGTTGCATCAACAGTCATGCCTCGCTGCTGCCGCGCTGGCGTGGCGCCGCACCGATTCAGCGGGCCATTGAAGCCGGCGACACAGAAAGCGGAATTACGGTGATGCAAATGGAGGCCGGTTTAGATACCGGCCCCATGCTACTTAAAGTCAGCACACCGATTTCTGCTACTGATACCGGCGGCAGCTTGCATGACCGTTTAGCCACTCTGGGCCCTGCCGCAGTGTTACAAAGCATTCAAGGCTTGCTGGACGGCAGCATAACTCCAGAAAAACAGCTGGACGGCTTAGCGACATACGCCCATAAACTCAATAAACAAGCAGCATTGATTGACTGGCAGCGCCCAGCAGCCGCTTTAGATTGCCAAATTCGTGCCATGCATCCATGGCCGGTGTGTCACAGCACTTTAGCTGGGGAAACGCTAAAAATTCATGCCGCGCAACTGGCAGAAGGTCAAGGCCAACCCGGTGAAATTTTAGCTGCTGATCGCGACGGTTTATTAGTCGCTTGCGGTGAGCAGGCGCTACGTCTAACCCGCTTACAATTGCCCAACGCCAGAGCTTTAGCCTTTAGTGATCTGCTGAACAGTCGGCAAGCACTCTTTACTCCAGGTCAGGTATTAGGTTTATGAACCCACGCCTCGCGGCAGCCCGTGCATTGACGCCCGTTCTTGCGGGCAAAGCTTCACTGGCCAGTAGTTTACCCACCCAGCTGGAACGTGTAAGCGAGCGGGACAAAGGCTTAGTTCAAGAGCTGGCGTTTGGCACCGCGCGCTGGCAGCCGCGTCTGTATGCACTGGCTTTAGCACTGCTGAGCAAGCCTTTTCGGCGCGCGGATCAGGATGTTGAAGCATTGTTACTGGTTGGTTTATACCAGCTGCTCTATACGCGCATTCCTGCTCACGCAGCCATTTCCGAAACAGTGGGTTGCGCCACAGCCCTGAAAAAACCTTGGGCGAAAGGTTTACTCAATGCCGTACTGCGTCGCGCTCAACGTGAGGCGGCAACACTGCTACCGGCCTTAGAAAAAGATCCAGTAGTCCTTACCGCCCATCCACGTTGGCTACAAAAGTCACTGAAAGCCTTTTGGCCAGACGATTGGTTGGCCATTTGCGCCGCTAACAATAGCCACCCACCCTTTACTCTGCGGGTAAACCAGCAAGTCGCCAGCCGTGATGCCTACTTAGCGCAACTGACTGAGGCAGGCATTGCAGCGCAGCCCACCATGTTTAGTCAAGATGGCATCACTTTAGCCACAGCCTGCGATGTCACTGCCCTGTCAGGTTTTGCTGAAGGTGCGGTGAGCGTGCAAGATGAAGCCGCGCAACTTGCCGCTGAACTGTTGCTGCTGGAGCCTGAACAGCGGGTACTGGATGCCTGCTGCGCACCCGGTGGGAAAACCTGTCATATTTTAGAACGTCAGCCACAACTGAGCGAGGTGGTAGCCATTGATCTGGAGCCACAGCGCTTAGAGCGGGTGAAAGCTAATCTAGAGCGACTCAAGCTCAATGCTACGTTGTTGGCGGGTGATGCTCGTGCCACTAAGCAGTGGTGGGACGGACAATCCTTTCAGCGTATTTTACTGGATGCGCCGTGCTCGGCCACTGGGGTGATTCGTCGCCATCCAGATATTAAACTCACCCGTCAAGCCGATGACATTGCGCCACTGGCTCAGTTACAAGGTGAACTGCTTGATGCACTCTGGCCAACCCTCGCAGATAATGGCATTTTGCTCTATGCCACCTGCTCAACCTTGCCCACAGAAAACACTGAAGTGATTGCCGCGTTTTTACAACGCACCAGTGATGCACAAGAACTGCCATTTGTTGCGACATTTGGCCAATCACAGCCCCATGGTCGGCAATTGCTTGTCCAAGAGAACGGGCATGATGGCTTTTACTATGCGCGTCTGATCAAACAAGCGTCAACCCCACGCACTTAAGAGCATGTCAGTATGAAAATTATTATTCTTGGTGCAGGGCAAGTGGGCGGTACCCTTGCCGAGCACTTGGCCAGTGAAGCCAATGATATTACTGTAGTGGACACCGATACTGAACGCTTACGTGATTTAGGTGACCGTTTAGATATTCGTACCGTGATTGGTCACTGTTCGTTCCCCACCGTCTTGCGCCAAGCTGGTGCGGACGATGCCGATATTTTGGTCGCGGTGACCAATAGCGATGAAACCAATATGGTGGCTTGCCAAGTGGCGCATACTTTATTTCGCACCCCTACCAAAATTGCAAGAGTACGCGAGCCCGCCTATTTAACCCGCGCTGAGCTGTTTAATAATGATGCCATTCCCATTGATGTGTTGATCAGCCCTGAGCAGGCAGTTACCAATCATATTAAGCGCTTAATTGAATACCCAGGCGCTTTACAAGTATTGGAGTTTGCCGAAGGCAAAGCATTGCTGGTATGCGTACGCGCTTACTACGGTGGACCACTGATCGGCCAAGAACTGCGCCAATTACGCGAACATATGCCCAATGTAGAAACCCGGGTTGCCGCTATTTTTCGTCGCGATCGGCCTATTTTTCCCACCGGCGACACCATTATCGAAGTGGATGATGAAGTCTTTTTTATTGCTGCCAAAGGGCATATCCGTGCCGTAATGAGTGAGCTACGGCGCATGGAAGACGGCTATCGAAAGATTATTATTGCTGGCGGCGGTCATGTAGGAGAACGCTTAGCTCAGGCCATTGAGAGCCGCTATCAAGTAAAAATCATTGAAATCAATGCGGCACGCTGCCGTTATTTATCCGACAGCTTAGACACCTCCATTGTGCTGCATGGCAGTGCTTCAGACCGTGACTTATTGGTGGAAGAAAATATTGATGAAGTGGATATTTTCTTAGCCCTGACCAACGATGATGAAGCCAATATTATGGCCTCATTGTTGGCCAAACGCCTTGGTGCGCGCAAAGTCATGGCAATTATTAATAACCCGGCCTACGCTGACTTGGTGCAAGGTGGCGCCATTGATATTGCCATCAGCCCCCAACTGGCCACGCTCAGCACTTTACTGACCCATGTACGACGTGGAGATATTGTCAGTGTCCACTCGTTACGTCGCGGTGCAGCAGAAGTCATTGAAGCCATTGCCCATGGCGACCGCAAGTCCAGTAAAGTGGTCGGCCGTAAGTTGAGTGAAATCAACTTACCACCAGCCACAACTATTGGCGCCATTATTCGCAATGATGAAGTCCTCATCAGTAGCGATGATCTTGTCATTCAGACTGAGGATCACTTTATTTTATTCTTGGTCGATAAAAAGTATATTCGCGATGTTGAACGTTTGTTCCAACCCGGCTTGACCTTTTTTTAACCTATACCCTGCGTAGTCTTTTAGCGAGTAGTTACCATGCACTTTGCAGCAATTGGTCGAATTCTTGGCATTTTATTGATGCTGTTCAGTATCAGTCATGTACCACCACTACTGATTGCTCTTTATGATGGCGGAGGCTCCAGCGCAAGTTTTGCCTGGTCATTTGCGATTACGTTGTTAACTGGCTTATTTATTTGGCTGCCGGTACGCGGTGCCCGTGCTGGATTGCGGGTGCGTGATGGTTACCTTATCACTGCATTATTCTGGATCGTACTGGGCTCCTTTGGAGCGGTTCCCTTCTTGCTGTCTCCGACCCCCAATATGAGTATCAGTGAGTCACTGTTTGAAGCCTTCTCTGGACTGAGCACCACCGGCGCCACAGTGCTGACTGGCATTGATCAACTCCCTCGTTCAATTCTCTATTATCGCCAGCAGCTGCAATGGCTTGGTGGCATGGGCATTGTGGTCTTGGCCGTGGCCATTATGCCGATGCTCGGGGTCGGTGGCATGCAGTTGTACCGTACGGAAATGCCAGGTCCGCTAAAAGACAATAAGCTCTCCCCGCGCATTGCCGATACGGCAAAAACCTTATGGATTATTTACTGCGGACTCACCTTGCTCTGCGCGCTTGCCTACTGGCTGGCCGGTATGAATATATTTGACGCCATTGGTCACAGCTTTTCTACCATTGCCATTGGCGGCTTTTCCACCCACGATGCCAGTATTGGTTACTTTGACAGTCCACTGATTGAGATAATTTGTATCTTTTTTATGGCTATTTCTGGAATGAACTTTGCCTTGCACTTTTTAGCCCTGCGCAGCCGTTCATTAAAAGCCTATTTAAGAGACCCAGAATGCCAAACTTATCTGAAAATTTTAGCCACTGTGTTTGTCGTTGCTGCTGTTGTACTGATAATTTACAACCACCACGATAGTCCCTTGCGGTCCATCCGCTACGCTGCCTTCCAAGTGGTTTCTGTAACCACCACCACAGGCTTTGGCATTACTGATTTCAGTGGCTGGCCCAGCTTTTTACCATTTTTATTGCTCTACACCACTTTTATAGGCGCTTGTGCCGGCTCCACGGGTGGCGGAATGAAGGTGATGCGGGTGATGTTGCTGTATCGCCAAGGTCAGCGTGAAATTCTACGTCTATTGCACCCCAATGGGGTATTTACCATTAAACTGGGTAAGCGTAAGGTTCCTGACCGAGTGATTGAGTCAGTCTGGGGCTTCTGTGTAGTCTATATGGTGACCTTTTTTACGCTCATGCTGGCTTTACTGGCTTGTGAACTGGATCCGATCACCGCTTTTTCAGCCTTGGCTTCTTGTATGAACAACCTTGGCCCAGCGTTAGGTGATGCGACGGCACATTATGGTAGCTTGCCCGATACTGCAAAACTGATTCTAAGCTTTGCGATGATCTTGGGCCGTCTTGAGGTGTTTTCCTTACTGATTCTATTGTCCCCAGCTTTTTGGCGCTATTAAAACGCAGCAGCTTCAAGCCAGCAGCGCGGCACAGTAAAACAGCAATCTGCGACGCTCATAGATTTATTCAGCCTGCGCTAAATAGCTGTCTTTTAAGCGTACATAATTCTCTGAACTATAGGTCAGCGCCGTCAGTTCTTGCTCTGTTAAGGGTCGGATTTGCTGCGCTGGACGACCCATATATAAATGACCGCTGACCAGATGTTTGCCTGGCGGCACTAAGCTGCCTGCGCCCAACACCACATCATCATCAATCCGCGCACCATCCATCACAATCGCCGCCATACCAATCAATACCCGCGAACCTATGCTGCAACCATGCAGTAGAGCCTGATGGCCAATGGTCACATCGTCGCCGATAATTAACGGATAGCCGTCTGGATTATAGGGTCCAGCATGGGTGATATGCAACACGCTGCCATCTTGCACACTGCTGCGCGCACCAATTCGAATACGATGCATATCGCCACGAATCACCGCACAGGTCCAGACTGAACAATCGTCGCCTAAATGCACATCGCCAATTACTACCGCACTGGAATCAATGAATACTTGACTACCACACTGTGGTATTATTCCGTTATAGATTCGAATCGACACAATAGAAACTCCTAAACCGCTTCAGCGTTAATTTGTATTAAGATAGCTACATTATTGGCTATGTTGCGCCATCCATTTTTGTATTTATAGGTGTTATCGTGACTGATCAAAACAATCCCTTACTGCAAGCATTTGATTTGCCGAGCTTTTCAACTATTCGCCCAGAACATATTGAACCCGCCATTGATAAAATTTTAGCTGAAAGCCGCACAGCCATTGAGCAATTATTAAGCACCGAACAGCAACCCACTTGGGATAATTTGGTCTTACCCATGGACGAACTGGGTGCCCGCTTAAGTGAGGCGTGGAGCCCTGCCAGCCATCTCAATGCGGTGTGTAACAGCCCTGAATTACGCGTTGCTTATGAAGCGTGCCTACCAAAACTATCAGAATTTTGGACTGAATTGGGACAAAACCGCGCCTTATTTGAAGCCTATCAAGAGCTGGCCAACAGCCCAGAGGCTGAGCAGTTTTCGACCGCGCAAAAAACCATTTTAGACAATGAGCTGCGTGACTTCCGCTTATCCGGTATTGATTTAGCACCTGAGCAGCAAAAGCGTTATGGCGAAATTCAAATGCGCCTGTCAGACCTCTCCAGTAGCTTTTCCAATAACTTACTGGATGCCACCCAAGCTTGGACCAAGCATATTATTGATGAGCAAGCGCTCGCCGGACTGACCGATTCAGCCAAGCAGCAGATGGCCCAAGCCGCACAAGACAAAGAACTGGAGGGTTGGTTAATCACCCTGGAGTTCCCAAGCTATTACGCGGTAATGACCTACGCTGATGACCGCAATTTACGCGAAGAAGTCTACCGCGCTTACAGCACCCGTGCCTCAGATCAAGGCCCGAATGCGGGTCAGCTGGATAACTCACCGATAATGGCAGAAATTCTTGATTTACGCCTTGAGCTAGCCAAGCTACTGGGCTTTAACAACTACAGTGAGCTCTCCCTGAGCACCAAAATGGCAGACTCAACTGAGCAAGTCCTCAGTTTCTTACACGACTTAGCCGAGCGCAGTAAGCCTTCTGCCGAACAGGATCTGACTGAGTTGCGCGCCTTTGCTGCAGAGCACAATGTCAGCGATCTCAACAGCTGGGATATAGGCTACTTCAGCGAGAAACTGCGTGAGCAGCGCTACGATATCAGCGAAGAAGAGCTGCGCGCTTACTTCCCAATCGACAAAGTACTCAGTGGTTTATTTGCCATTGTTGAACAACTCTACGGTATTCAAATCACTGAACTCAGCGATTTTGATAGCTGGCATCCGGATGTACGTCTGTTTGAAATCACTGAAGACGGCAAACATGTCGGCCGTTTCTTCTTCGATCTGTATGCCCGCTCACACAAACGTGGCGGCGCTTGGATGAATGGTGCACGGGATAAGTACCGCGCTGCAAACGGCGAGCTGATCAATCCGATTGCTTACTTAGTCTGTAATTTCACCCCAGCCAGCCAAGGCAAACCGGCCTTACTGACCCACGATGAAGTGACCACCCTGTTTCATGAGTTTGGTCATGGCTTACACCATATGCTGACCCGTATTGAATTTTCTGGTGCGTCCGGCATCAATGGTGTGGCTTGGGATGCGGTGGAACTGCCCAGCCAGTTTATGGAAAACTGGTGCTGGGAGCCGGAAGGCTTAGCGCTGATTTCTGGGCATTATAAAACCCAAGAAGTTCTGCCTAAAGAACTCTTAGATAAAATGCTCGCGGCACGTAATTTCCAATCCGGCTTAATGATGGTGCGTCAGCTGGAGTTTTCTTTATTCGACTTCGAACTGCATTGCAGCCACGGTGACGGACGCAGTGTTCTGGATGTGCTGAACACAGTTCGCGAGCAAGTTGCAGTGATGGTGCCACCCAGCTGGAACCGTTTTGCCAATAGCTTTGCGCATATTTTTGCCGGCGGCTATGCCGCAGGGTATTACAGCTACAAGTGGGCCGAAGTATTATCCGCTGATGCCTTCTCACGCTTTGAGGAAGAGGGCGTGCTCAACCCAGAAACAGGTCGTGCATTCCGTGACGCCATCCTCGCTAAAGGCGGCTCACAATCACCCATGCAGCTGTTTATTGAGTTCCGCGGACGCGAGCCAGAGATCGACGCATTATTGCGTCACAGCGGTCTGAGCAAGCAGCAAGCGGCATAACTAACGAGGTCAGCATGAACACACCAAACAACACTCAGGACACTGAGCCTAAAAAACGTTTTATCGCTGGTGCAGTCTGCCCTGCCTGTCAAGTGATTGACGGCATCCGCATGTGGGAAGTGGATGGGGTGCCACACCGCGACTGCGTGCACTGTGGTTACAGCGACACCTTAAATGCCGCCGGCAACTCAGTGCCCAATGAGCTGCCTACGCGGATCAATACCAGTGCTTTGCAAAAGCCAAAAGAAGCTCAAGGCCAAGCCTTAAAGTTCTTTCCGAATCCAAAGCTAAAGAAATCAGATAGCTGATTCAGTATAAAAAACGGCCCAAGGGCCGTTTTTTATTGTCTTACTGGTTGACCTTAACAAAAGGCTCTGGACGAGGTGTCTCAGGGGTGGACGGGGGCAACATGGGAATAACAAAGCTCGGCTGATCACCGGTTAAGCTTTTCAAGAAAGCACCGATTTGACTGATCTGTTCTTTTTCAAGTTTACGACCCAATTGTAAGCGCGCCATTACATCAACTGCGTCATCCAAGTCCCAATATGCACCATCATGGAAGTACGGGTAGGTTAATTCTACGTTACGCAGCGTTGGTACTTTAAACTTAAAGCGGTCGGTATCCTTACCGGTCAAGCCAGCAACACCTTCTGATGGATTAGTCGTAACATACTCTTCAAACAAACCCATTTTCTGGAAGGAATTACCGCCCACTGCTGGACCGTTATGGCAAGCAGTACAACCCACATCTTTAAACAGTTTGTAACCTGCTTTTTGTTCAGCAGTTAACGCATCTTCATCACCTTTGAGCCACTTATCAAAGGGGGCGTTTGGCGTAACTAAGGTTTTTTCAAATTCTGCAATGGCATCAGTTACTTCATCTATCGTAATTTTTTCAACTTTATAGACATCTTTAAATGACTGCACATACTGTGGAATGGAGGATAAAACACCCACCGTCAAATCATGAGTGAAACCCATCTCCATTGGGTTCTCAATGGGACCACCTGCCTGCTCTTGTAGGTCAGCAGCACGGCCATCCCAGAACTGGACAAAGTTAAAACTAGAGTTCAACACGGTTGGCGAATTAATCGGACCTTGTTGCCAGTTATGACCAATCGAAGACGGCAAGTTATCACTGCCACCCATGCTCAAGTTGTGGCATGAGTTACAAGAAATAAAACCGGACTTAGATAAGCGCGGATCAAAAAACAACTGCTTACCTAACTCAACTTTTGCCTCATCGGTGACGACATAAGGCTCAATTGGTTGAATGGGCTCATTTTTTTGTGGCGCAGCAAAAGCACCTACGCTCATACTTACAGTAAGCGCTAAAATCGATAATCGAAGCATTAAGCTATTCCTCCTTGGAACTTATTGTCTTGTTCATACCATGCTGTAAAAGGTGTCGCCTAATACTGATTTAAATCAACAAAACTTAAGCAGCACTTGAATTCCACTGCTGATTGAGCAATAGATCACTCAGACTTAGTCCCGCAATCATTTAAAACATTCACAGCCCTGCTGCACGCTTAACGCTGGCGGCATCCAACACTTGCATGGCCGCATACTGACTGACAAAAACTTGTCCGCCAAAATTTTCCAGAAAATCTGAGCGATGCAATTGATCCATCACCGGACCTTTCACTTCGGACAAGTGCAGCTGAATACCCGCGGCGGTTAAACGTTCAGCAATGGCTTCCAGACTGCCCAAGGCACTGGCATCGATTAAGTTGACCCCAGAACACATTAATACCAAGTTCTTACAACCGGGGTAATCCACCATCAACTCAATAATGCGCTCTTCCAAATAACGTGCATTAGGAAAATATAAGCTTTCATCAACCCGTAGCGACACCACGGTTTGACTTTGCACCACTGATGAAAAGCGCTCGATATTGCGGAAATGTTCTGTGCCCGGCAGCTGCCCAACCACCGCGCTGTGCGGTCGACTGGTGCGCCATAAAAACAACAATAGCGACAAGCTCACACCCATAATAATGCCGATTTCGACACCCATAAATAGCACGCCAAAGATGGTTGCTGCTTGAGCAATAAAGTCTTGCCTAGAAAAGCGCCAAGTACGTTTTAACGACGCCAAATCCACCAAACTCAAGACTGCGACAATAATGGTAGCCGCCAACACTGCATGGGGTAAATTATGAAACAGTGGGGTAAAAAATAACGCAGTAATGGCAATGCCCAGCGCTGTTAAAATACCCGCCATGGGTGTGCGAGCGCCAGCGTCAAAGTTAACAATTGAACGGGAAAAGCCACCGGTTACCGGAAAACCACCACTGATTGCTGCGGCAATATTTGCCGTACCTAAGCCAACCAACTCTTGGTCTGGATCAATGCGCTCACGGCGCTTTGCTGCCAAGGTTTGCGCAACCGACACCGACTCCACAAAACCCACCAAGCTAATGAGTAAAGCCGCCGGTAATAATTGCATCGCCAATTGCCAGTCCATGGTCGGTAACTGCAAAACTGGCAAGCCCTCTGGAACACTGCCAACCACCCGCACCCCACTTTCGCTTAGATTAAACAAGGTCACCGCCAGTACCGAACCAATAATGGCAAGCACTGGACCTGTTTTAGTTAAGCTATCGGCCCAGCCTGAGCTCACGCCTAGTGCCAGCAGAAAACCTTTTAACCGGGTTCGCACCAATTGTAAAAACAGCAAGCACAGGCTACCAATAATTAATGTTGGTACATTGATAACAGATATTTTCCCTGCCAATGAGGGCAACAATTGCACAACTGTTTGCCCTTCGGCACTGACCCCTAAAATATGTTTTAACTGGCTCAGGGCAATCAGCAAACCCGACGCACTGATAAAACCAGAAATCACTGGATGGCTTAAAAAGTTGGCTAAAAACCCTAAACGAAATACTGCCATCAACAACAAAATCACCCCGGATAACGCCGCCAATAACATGGCAGCGCTAATATAGGCCGCAGAACCCGCTGGAAATATGGGCTCTAGCGCTGCTGCGGTCATTAAGGAAATAACTGCCACCGGCCCCACCGCTAAAGTGCGGCTGGAACCAAAAACAGCATATAAAATCAGTGGCGCAATACTGGCATACAGCCCAGTAATGGGCGGCAAGCCTGCCAACATGGCATACGCTAAGCTTTGCGGAATCAACATTAAAGTCACAATAACCGCAGCTAAACCATCTTTGCCCGCGGTCGCTCGGTCATAAGACGCTGCCCAATCAAGGCAAGGCAGCCAACGTTTTACCTTCACTGTGTATGTCCTGTTTCAAAGTCACACGCCTAAGCGGCGCGGAGTCAATGCAGCTTAATCAGCATAGAAAATGGGTTTTACCAGCAGCAAGGGGTCTATTGCAGTGAGCTGACAGCAGGCAACACGCTCTACATAGCCACACTCAATAATGCCGTCGCGTGAAACAGCTGGCTAAAGCTCAGTGCCCCAGCCAGCTGAAAACCACAATAATTGCGCTGTGGTATTGGTCTAACTTACTCAGCCCAACGCTGCTCGATACGTGGCAACAAGTCGGTTACGTCATAGCCCGCATTCTTCGCCGCAGCCAGTATCGCCGTGGAATGCAGACGCTGTGCTTGGCTCAGTGCCCAGACACAACATGAACGGGTTCCCGAGCGGCAAAATGCCAAAACCGGACCTTTAACCTGAGTCAACAGCTCCGAGAAATCATTGACATTTTCATCGGTAATTTGACCAGAAATGATTGGCAAATAATGGTATTGCAAGCCCGCTGCTTGCGCGGCGGCGGCCATTTGCGCATCACTCGGTTGATCCTCAACCTCAGCATCGGGTCGGTTATTAATAACCGTAACAAAGCCCTGTGCCGCAACAGCGGGCATATCCGCAGGCTGAATCTGTCCAATTACGGAAATAAAAGGGCTGAGCTGTTTGACTGCTTCCATCGGTGTGTCTCCAAGTTTACAACGCGTTGAGGGGGATTTTTAAATAGCGTACACCGTTATCTTCTGCAGGTGGCAGTTCTCCTGCGCGCATATTTACTTGCACGGACGGTAGAATAAGCGTTGGCATCGATAAGGTCGCATCCCGCTCGGTACGCATCACCACAAACTCGTCTTCACTGACGCCTTGGCGCACATGAATATTGTTCTGGCGCTGCTCGGCAACAGTGGTTTCATTGCAATACTCTTCGCGACCAGGGGCTTTATAGTCATGGCACAAAAACATCCGAGTGTTATCCGGCAACTCAAATAAACGCTGAATAGACTTATACAAGGTGTGCGCATCACCACCGGGAAAATCACAACGGGCGGTACCGTAATCCGGCATAAACAAAGTATCACCAACAAAAACCGCATCACCAATAACATAACTTAAGCAGGCAGGCGTATGCCCAGGTGTATGTAGAACCTCTATGCTCATGCCACCAAAGGTTAAAATATCACCTTCATTAAGCAGGCGATCAAACTGACTACCATCTTTGGCAAACTCGGCTTCGGCATTAAATATCTCCGCAAACACCTGTTGCACAGTGGTGATCTTTGCCCCAATCGCCAACTGCCCGCCCAACTGTTGTTGTAAATAGGGAGCTGCTGAAAGGTGATCCGCATGCACATGGGTTTCTAATAAAAACTCAACCTTAAGCTGCTGCTCACGGACAAACTCGACAATTCGTTCAGCCCCTGCCGTTTCAGTTCGACCTGAAGCCGGATCATAATCCAATACTGAATCAATAATGACGCACGCCTGCGAGGCAGGATCACGCACAACATAACTATAGGTAGAGGTATCAGGGTCAAAAAAAGCGGTAACTGCAGGTGCTATCACTTTATCCTCACAGAATTTAAAAATAGACATGCCTTAATTGTACACTAAAAAGTATAATATGCTTATAGCCGATTAGAATAAGTAGCTAGACAGCGCACTGCAGACACAAAAAAGGCACCTTTAAGGTGCCTTTTTAAATGTGTAATACTTAGCTGTTATTTTTTAGGGCGGTTTTTATTGCCACAGGTGCTCACGCCAATAATGCTGTACACAGGGCAGTTACCCAGCGCACCTGTCACAATTGGAATAATACCCAACCAGCCCCACCAGCCAATTGTGCCTAACAATGCTAAAACAACTAAGACCACTCCGACAACAATGCGTAGACCGCGATCGATTGAACCCATATTATGTTTCATAATAACTCCTCACCACTGCTTAGCAAATGTCTTACAGTCAACATACTATACAGCAAGATAAATTATTTATATGCAACTGAATTCATCCGAGCCGACAGCACAGCAACTATTGATCATCAGCGCAATACAAGTTGTACAGTGTTTCAATCACAGCCAGGGCCTTCGGGCTACTGATCCTGTAATAAATCTGCCGACCATCACGACGGGTATCCACTAATCCTTCGCGACGCAAAACACCAAGCTGCTGCGATAAAGTCGGCTGCACAATCTGCAAATGCTCCTCAAGATCACCGACATTCATTTCACCTTGCACCAGTTGGCATAACAGCACAAGCCGATCAGGATTGCCTAAGGCTTTTAATAGTTGGCCTGCTGCACCTGCGTTTTTACGCAGTTGTTCAATATCAATTTTATGCAGTTGTTCAATATCAATCACCACAGCTGAATCATTCATGAGCTAAACCCTAAATAAAGTCATAGCAACAAGTATTTCCACGGTGCTTTTAAGCAGACACGCTGAAAAATATTTGTGCTTTTTATAGGCTGTCAATATTACCTCATTACGTTCATTAGCGAAATGACCAATAAGACAGCTTATCGACAATAAATGTAACCAGATAATTAAAGATTTAGCATAGTATGTCGTATGGCAGGCTCGATTAAGCTTGATATCAATCAAGTATCTTATTTAGCTTCTTTCTGGCACCAACAACGCCCACAGCAAACCCCAGAGCAAAGCGCCAGCTCCGAGCCAGAATGCACCTTGGAGGGTTCCGCTAGCGGCTAACCACTGTGCCGTAAGCCACGGGCCAGTGAGCTGGGTAAAACCATATAAAGCCACCAAGGCCGCAGATAATCGTGGGCCTTGATGTGGATGTAAAGTTCGAGCTAAACGCTGGGTTAAAAGTACCGTACCTAAGAATGTGCCGCCAACTAGGATGGCACACAGCACCACTCCCCAAGCAGCCGGTAACAACAGCACTGCCAAGACCCCAAGCAGCTGTAAAATATAATTGAGACGCAGCGCCAGCGCATCACCGATACGCGCACCTAATTTGTTCCAAATCCAAGGCGCCGGTAGGGTTGCTAAAGCGACCAACAGCCAACTGCCATCCACTAAGAAACTGCCGCTGTCCAACTGCAAACTGGCCAGCATCGGCAAAAACGTCATTGGCAAGATATAACCTAGACCAGCACCGGCATAAGAAAAAAACAATGGCGTACTGGCACGATCAAATAAACGCGACGAACGGGCCTTGCCTTGGCTATCCACCGGCAACGCAAGCGGCGCCGGAATATCTAACACAGCCAACTGCCGCCAGCCCCACCAGGCCAAGGGCACACTGACTAAAAACGCTGGCCACCAACGTTCTGCACCCACTAGCCACTGAGCCGGAATAGCCACCAGCGCACTGGATACCAACAAGCCAACCCCTACTCCTAAATAGACCAAGCCGCTGGCAGTGGCTCGCCCATGTCGCGCTAGCCATTCCAAAATAAGCGATGGTGCTTGCACGAACACAATACCGTTAGTGATACCATTAATCAGACGCAAGACTGATAGGCTTTCGGCTGTTTCAGCTTGAGTTTGCAACAAGGTACTTAAGACGTTAATGGCCAAGGCCCAAGGCAAGACCTTATGAATCTGCGCCACGCGGTGCCAACGCATGGCTAACAAAGCACCCACTAAGTAGCCTAGATAGTTCCAGCTAGCAACATCTGCACCCTGTTTTAGGGTGACTAAACCATCTTCAACCAACCAGGGCAATAACGGCGTATAAATAAAGCGCCCTAAAGTATGCACCACCAGCAACACTAAGGCGCCAGCTATAATGACTCGTAACAGATCGGGTGTTTTCTGCGTCATAAATAGATTCTTATTATTCAATAAGCTGTCTGCAGCCCTACGGCCCCGGACGCTTTAGTGGTTAGTCATATGCAACTCAGCAACCGCTTTAACTCGCATTCAGATGGGCTAAAAACTGCTCACGCCAGACTGCGTGTTGGGGCAAAGCAACAAAGAACGGATTCAAGTAACTGTCTTGCGCAGTATAGGTTAATGGCTGACCTTGCAAATTTAACACCTGGCCACCGGCTCCTTCCAGTACTCCTTGGGCGGCAGCAGTATCCCACTGCGAAGTTGGTGCCAAACGCGGATAAAAATCTGCCGCACCTTCTGCCATCTGACAAAACTTCAGCGAGCTGCCCACATTAAGCAAATGCAGGGTCGGAAACTCTTGCGCCAAAGCGTGCAATAAGGCCTCCTGTTCAGGGCTGCTATGGCGCTTACTGGCCACCACCACTAATTCATCGGCCGGTGCGCTACGCATCTGTAATCTACGTGTCTCAGCATTTTTATCACGGCAATAGGCGCCAAACTCAGCGCCACCATAATATATACTGCCCGTCACTGGCACACCGACCACCCCAAAGACCACACGGCCGCGCTCAATCAGCGCTACATTCACCGTATATTCATCACTGCCGCTGATAAATTCCTTAGTGCCATCTAACGGATCCACCAACCACCAGCGCGCCCATTGCTTACGTTGGCTCAGCGGGATCTCACAATCCTCTTCCGACAGCACTGGGATACTGCTATCTAAGGCGGCTAAACCAGCTGCCAGCACATTATGCGCGGCAATATCTGCGGCGGTCACCGGTGAATCATCTGCTTTAGTCTGGACCGCAACATTGGCTTGCCAATGGGGCAAGGTCGCCTGCCCCGCTTCCCGTACCAACTCCAATACGGGCGCAATCAAGGAGTGCATCATAAAGTGAGCTCTCCGCGCTGTTGCAGTAAATCACGTACCACATACATCGCTGCCAAAGCACGGCCTTCAGTAAATTGCGGATGCTCTAATAAACCCAATAGATTACGCAAACTCACGGTTTCTACCCGCATCTGCTCTGGTTCATCACCGGGCAAGCGCGACGGGTATAAATCCCGCGCCAACACCACACCGATGCGTTGACTCATATAACCCGGCGATAAACTTAATTCAGTAATGTACTCCAAGGAGCGCGCAGCAAAGCCCGCCTCTTCTTGCAGTTCACGGTTGGCCGCTTGCAAAGCATCTTCACCGGGATCAATTAATCCTTTTGGCAACGACAGCTCGTAGGCCTCACTGCCGGCACAATACTCTTCAACCAACAGCACGTTTTCATCGTCGCTCATGGCAACAATCATTACCGCACCTAAACCACCGGCTTTACCACGCAAGCGCTCGTAGGTGCGCTCAACGCCATTACTGAAACGTAACTGTAATTGCTCAATGCGAAAAATACGACTGCGCGCAACTTCTTCATTGGCTAAAATGACTGGTTTTTCTCGCATAACAAAACTCCAAATGCTTATAGCTGTATCATAGCGTGCTTGAACACACAGTTTTAGAGAGATTTAAGTATGCAGCTGCTGCCTTGGGAGAAAATTGATACCGTTTTATTGGATATGGACGGCACTTTACTCGACCTACACTTTGATAATGTCTTTTGGCTCGACTATATGCCGCAGTATTATGCGGAAAAAAACGCTATCTCACGGGCAGAAGCTGATGCGTATATCAAGCCGTTATTGGCCTCTTATATGGGACAAATCCACTGGTACTGCGTCGATTTCTGGAGCGGTAAACTTGACCTGCCGATCAAACAGATGAAACAGGATACCGCCGAACTGATTCGCCTACGGGCCAATGCCGATAAGTTCCTCGCCGCACTGCAAGCTGCCGGCAAGCACTGCGTCTTAGTCACCAATGCGCACCGTGATTCATTGGAGATCAAACTTAAAAAAGTCCAGTTAGAGCCCTTACTCGATGTCATCGTCAGCTCCCATGATTACGGCTACCCCAAAGAAGACCAACGCTTCTGGGACAGCTTGAGTCAAGAGCTGGATTTCCAACCTGAACGTAGCTTATTTATTGATGACAGTCTGCCAGTACTGCGCAGTGCGCAACGTTATGGTATCGCTCATATTCGTGCAGTATTACAGCCTGATAGCCAAGGTCCAGATAAAGACTGTGCAGAGTTTATTCCTTCCACTGACCTGCTAGATCTGACCAGCAATCTATAAACCCAATCAGTACGCCCTATACTTGGCTTGGAACAATGTTTAAAAGCCGGCAAATAAAAAAGCCGCACCGCAAGGGTACGGCTTTTCATTATCGCTCAAAGCCAACTGACTAAGGATGACCCGGCCGCGCCAAGCCTAAATGTTCCCGCAAAGTGCTGCCCGTATACTCAGTACGAAATAATCCGCGACGCTGTAACTCGGGGATCACCTGCTCGACAAAATCCTCAATCCCATAGGGTAAGGACGGCGGCATCAAGTTAAAGCCATCGGCTCCGCCATTGCGGAACCAGTTCTCCATCTTATCGGCAATCTGCTCAGGTGTACCGAGCATAGTGCAATGGCCACCACCAGCGGCTAAACGACCTAATAACTGCCGCACCGTGGGCTTTTCGGTTTCGATAATGCGCAAAATAGTGCTGTAGCGACCTTGCGGGCCTTTAAATTCAGCCAGCGGCGGCAACTCGGGAACTGGCGCATCCAACTCCCATCCAAGGCAATCTTGCTCAGTAAAAACGCTTAACTGGCGTAAAGAGGCTTCCACTGGCAGTAACTCATCCAGCTCGCGCTGCTTGGCTTGTGCCTCTTCCTCAGTGGCTGCAACGTAAGTCACCAGCCCCGGCATAATTGGCACAGGTGCGCTGCGCCCAGCCGTTTTAACTCGCTGCTTAATGTCAGCGTAATAACCCTGCGCTGCCGGTAAATCATAGGCCACCGCGTAAATCGCTTCTGCACATTGAGCCGCTAACGTGCGACCTTGTTCAGAGGACCCTGCTTGAAACAACACCGGATGACCTTGCACTGGACGGGGGATATTCAGCGGACCATCGACCAAAAAGAACTCACCCTCATGCTTAATCGGCTGCACTTTTTCTGGATTGGCATAATGGCCCTGGCGGTCAAACTCTAAGGCATCATCCTGCCAAGAATCCCATAGCCCCAGTACAGTCTGGACAAACTCTTCGGCGCGGCGGTAACGTTCAGAGTGAGCTGGCATCGCCTGATAACCATGGTTGCGCGCTTCTTCATCGAACATCGAGGTGACCACATTCCAGCCGATGCGGCCCTTGCTGATATGATCCAAAGAAGCCACTAAACGCGCCGCATGAAATGGCGTGTAAAAAGTGCTGGAGACTGTACTGATAAAACCAATTTTTTCTGTGGCACGACTCATAGCAGCAATGGCGGTAAGCGGCTCCATAAACCACGGACTGCCATCGGAAACATTACCCACCGAAGCACCATCAGCAAAGAACACCGCATCCAATTTGCCACGCTCAGCAATTTGCGCCAAGCGTTCGTAATAAGCGATATCCCCCAGTTGCTCCACCATGGAGTTGGGGTGACGCCAAGCGGCTTTATGGTGGCCGCAGCCCATAATAAACAAATTAAGATGCATCATGCGTTGCGGGTCTTTTGAAGTTTTCATCAGTTTTTCACCAAGCCGCCATCAACAATTAAATTTTGCCCCGTTACCGAACGGGCCCAAGGCGAAGCAAAAAACAAGATCGCATCAGCAAACTCCGCCGGCGTGGTCACCCGACGCAAAGGCGTATTAGCAGCAATGTAATCAAATACCGCTTCTGGGGTGGCAGCGGATGCATCTGTGGTGCGCAATAAGCCGCCAGAGACCATATTCACCGTTATATTCTCTGGGCCCAAATCCTGTGACAGGGTGCGGGTCAGTGACAGCAAGGCGGCTTTACCGGCAGTGTAATCGTGATAAGGCACCACCGGATTTTGAAACAAGTTGGTACCAATATTTACAATGCGGCCAAAGCTCGCTTCACGCATACCGGCTAGCGCCGCTTGGGTGGTATTCAGCGCACCACCCACCACACCGTCGAACTGCTGATTTAACTGCGCTAGAGTTAAATCCTCGACACCGGGGCGGGCATCGCCATTAAAAGAAAAGCTGGGTAAAGCGTTATTAATCACCGTAGTGACGGGCCTGCCAAAATGCTCACGGGCTTGGGCAAACATCGCCTGTACCGAGGCCTTATCAGTGACATCTGCTTGAATGGCTAACAGCTGCTCTGGTGCTTCACTGGCCAGCTTGTGCGCAGCCTCAGCACTGTGGCAATAGTTGATGACTACAAGTGCGCCTTCACGTAGAAAAGCGCGCACTAAGTGCTCACCCAAACCTCGGGCAGCACCCGTTATCAATACCAACTGTTGATCAAGACGAATAGCGTTTTGCATTAGACACCTCAAAAAAGAGGCGAAGATATGGATAGACAGACGGGAACTCAAACAACGACTGACATCCCTTCGCCAGTATGAACTGGATCAGGTTCAACGGGTATTCTCT